>CAYSPE010000172.1:0-1014 GCA_964432845.1 uncultured Bifidobacterium sp. | reverse complement strand
GGGGTGCACAGTGGAAGGCATTGTTGAATCGCCCATTAAGGGGGCAGAAGGCAATACAGAATTCCTGTTATTCGCTCATTGCCCCACCTCTTTCGTAGGTTAGGTGTCATGAGTCGAATTGGCATCGCAGTCCATCGCTTCCGGCCAGATGCTCTGGAAGCCGTGCGCGTCATCGCTCAGTGGGCTCACGACCAACAGGTCACGGTTGTTGTCGAAGAGTCTGATCTTTCATCCATCGGTAGTTCTTTTGTTTCGGTGGGTGACGTGGGTGATGTTGACGTGCTGGTGGCCGTCGGTGGCGACGGAACCATGTTGCGCGCCATTCGGTCGCTCAATGGTCGCGCGGTGCCAGTGATCGGCATCAATTTGGGCCTGCTGGGTTATCTCGCGGGAGTTGAACGAGATTCGCTGGTGGACGCCCTCAACACTTGGCACTCTGGCTTAGAAGGGCGCGACTTTCATTACGACGACCGAATGCTTCTCGATGTCGCCATGTGGTCTGGTGGCGCCCGATTGTCCACCCACCTTGCACTCAACGAGGTAGTCATCGAAAAGCGCGATGCGGGTCATACGGTTCGTTTAGGAGTCGACATCGACAAGGTGCCGTTCACTACGTACGCCGCCGACGGGCTCATCATTGCTACGCCTACTGGATCAACTGCTTATTCAATGTCTGCTCGCGGACCCATCTTGTCTCCACGAATGAACGCCCTCCTTATGACGCCTGTGTCGCCTCATATGTTGTTCGACCGTTCCATTGTTCTTGATTCAAGCGAAGCGGTGCGGATCGAGATTCTTGGTCACCGACATGTCAACGTTGCCACCGATGGCGATCTTGTGCACACACTGAAACCAGGTGATGTGGTGGAGGTTCGGGCTGCTCAAGAAGTTGCGCGATTCATGCGGTTTGAAGAACAGCGATTCCATCAGATCTTGAAATCAAAGTTTGGATTGTCTGATCGCTGATGCTCGTAGAACTCTTCATTGAAAACCTCGGAATAATTGAGTCATCGC
>CAYSPE010000171.1:0-1038 GCA_964432845.1 uncultured Bifidobacterium sp. | reverse complement strand
CAAGAAAAGACACTTGCCCAGTTGTTCGCCGGCATCATTCGCGACGAGGACTACGTGATGAGCGCCAGCCAACAAACCACTGCAAACAGTGGTGCGTTGAAAGAAGTGATCTACGGCCGCAACGAACGTCCGTTGCACCACTATCACAACACCTTCAGAGCAGCATTGGGAATGGAACCACTCCCACTCGAAGTCTGAATACAACCTCGTACCATGAGGTCATGACCCGAACTCCACGCGCAAAGAATGGTTTCGAGCCCAAGACATGCGCAACATGTGGTCGTCCCTTTGAATGGAGGCGCAAATGGGCTCGCGACTGGGAAAACGTGAAGTACTGCAGCGACAAATGCCGCACCAACCGCAGTGCCACTGACTAGCAACTACTAGAGGAATACACTCGCACCGTGGCTCACGTGGTCTTCACGAAGAATTTGCAACGGCATGTGCCCTGCCCGCCTACCACTGCACCGGGCAGCACGGTGAAAGAAGTGCTTGACCACATCTTCAACGAGAATCCACGCTTGCGTGGCTACGTGGTGAACGAGCGAGGCGCTGTGCGCAAGCACATGACAATTTTCTTAGACGGTGAACTCATCACCGATCGCCGCACTCTCACCGACGCCGTGAAAGAAGATTCAGAGATCTACGTCATGCAGGCATTATCAGGAGGCTGACCATGAACAACAACACACTGCACATCGCAACGCGTAAAGGATTCTTCGTTGCAGAAGGCACCGGGAAAGACGCAAGGATCATCGGTGAACACTTCGTGGGTGACAACGCCGTGCTCTCATGCACCGACCCTCGCGACGGCACCTGGTACGTAGTGCTTGATCACGGACACTTCGGTATCAAGTTGCACCGCTCTGATGACAAAGGTGCAACATGGGTAGAAGTTGGCGTTCCCGAATATCCACCCAAGCCCGAAGGCTTCGTTGACATTTCCATGTGGGGCAACGAACGCGAATGGGCGCTTGCCGGCATTTGGAGTCTTGAACCCGCACTCGACAAAGACGGCGCACTGTGGGCCGGCACCAT
>CAYSPE010000170.1:0-1060 GCA_964432845.1 uncultured Bifidobacterium sp. | reverse complement strand
CTGAATGACCGCGCTTCCAGCGAAACCGACTGGGGGATTGAGCTGCGCACCCGTGACCGCCAGCGCAAGCTGATTGCCAAGATCGATTCGGCGCTGCGTCGGATCGAAGAAGGCGAATATGGCTATTGCGAGGTGACCGGGGAACCGATCGGCCTTGGCCGTCTGTCCGCCCGTCCGATTGCGACGATGACGGTCGAAGCCCAGGAAGCGCACGAGCGTCGCGAGAAAATCTCCCGCGACGATTGACCGCAAAGCCGCTTTGCTGCCGCGTTAACCGCTTCTTTGCCGTTCCCGTTTAGCGTTCCGCCATCGGGCTCCAGCTAATCACCGCTGGCAGGTCGCTCCGGTTAGGCTTCGGGTGGAACTATGGTTACGGCTATGGGCGGAAACGAGCATCGGCAAATCGTGCGCGACAGCCTCTTTCTCTTGGCTGACATGCGCATCGACGGCATGAGCGGAGACCATCGGATCCGCGTTCGCAATGTCTCGGCCGGCGGTTTGATGGCCGATGGCGGCCCGGCCGTGCGGCGCGGCGCACTAGTCTGGATCCAGTTGCGCAATATTGGCTGGGTCGAAGGCACTGTGGCTTGGGTGCAGGAAAACCGCTGCGGCGTGGCCTTTCGCGAAGAGATTGATCCCAAGCAGGCCCGGGCTCCGGTGATCCATGGAGAGGGCCCGCCCCGCTATGTCCGCACACCCTTGCCAGCCGTTGATCAGGGCCAGCTGCGCAAGATCTGAGGGTTTTCCAGCGGCAACGCGAATCGACGCTGTTTGTCCCACCGATAATGGGTTAGGTGCAGGGCGCTATGTCTCGCCGTCTGATAGCCAGCCTTGTCGGACCTATCCTCGCCCTATTGGTGGTTGGCTGCGACAATACATCTGATCGCGCCGTTGAAGTCGCCGTCATCGGCGATCCGGGCTCAACCTTTGTTACCGGCCCGCGGCTCCCGCTGGCGGCGCAACTGGTGCGCTCCGCCACGGCCGAAGGGCTTGTGGGTTTCGATGAGCAGGGCCGGGTCATCCCCGCCTTGGCTGACCGCTGGATCGTGACCGACGACGG
>CAYSPE010000169.1:0-1065 GCA_964432845.1 uncultured Bifidobacterium sp. | reverse complement strand
ATGGTCCACCATGACGGCGCTTTCCGGCTTCGCCCGCAGCCAGTTGACCCTCACCTTGGCGCGGATGGGCGTGGGCATTGGCGAGGCAACGGCCAGCCCAACCGCCTATTCGCTGATTTCGGATTATTTCCCCAAGCGCCAACGGGCCACCGCACTCGCAATCTATTCTTCGGGCTTGTACCTTGGTGGCGGCGTGTCGTTATTGATCGGGGCCAAGATCAGCAAGGTCTGGAACGCGACCTATCCCGAAGGCGGCCCGCTGGGGCTGGTCGGCTGGCATGCTGCCTTTCTGGCCGTCGGCATCCCTGGCGTCCTCGTGGCACTCTGGGTCGCAACACTCCGCGAACCGGTGCGGGGCGCCATGGATGGGGCGCCTAGCAAGGGCTCGGACCGACCCTTCGCTGAATTCTTTGCCGACCTATCTACCATCGTCCCGCCGTTTACCCTGCTGGGTGCTGCGCGACGCGGCGCAGGCGCCTTGGCGATCAATCTGGCAGTCGCTGTCGGGCTGTGCACCTTTGCCTGGATCATGATCCAGCTCACCGGAAACCTGCCGCAGTGGTCGGCCGTGGCCTTGGGCTATTACGCCGTATTTTCGTGGGCCTCGGTGCTGCGTCAAAAGGATCCCGCAACCTTCCGCCTGATCTGGGGCACTCCGGCCTTCATTTGTACCACGCTTGGTTACGCAATGGTCTCGCTTGCTGCCTATGGCCTCGCCTTCTGGTCGGCCCCTTATGCGGAACAGGTGCTCAAGCTGCCAAAGGACCAGCTGGCATTCTGGCTGGGTGCCAATGGCGCGATTAGTGGCTTCCTTGGCGTGATTATTGGCGGCCGTGTGGCCGATGCCTTGCGGGCGAAGACCCCCGCAGGACGGATCCTGGTGATCCTGTTCGGCGTCATCGCCCCGGCCGTGCCGATCTGGATCGGCTACACGACACCCAACCCGGTACTGTTTTACGTGATGAACTTCCTGGCCGGTCTGTTTGGCGCCGCCGCCCTTGGCGCAGCAGCGGCAACCACCCAGGACCTTGTCCTGCCACGGATGCGCGGCACCGCGACCGCGAC
>CAYSPE010000168.1:0-1087 GCA_964432845.1 uncultured Bifidobacterium sp. | reverse complement strand
GAACACTGGCACCTGAAGCCAGCGCGTCTGCCATTTCGCCACTCGCGCGAGTAGAGGGTTGAGGCTAGCAATAGGGCTGAAAAGCCCCAACGTGAGGTCGTTTTCTTCACATTTCCTATGCAAATCAGTTGGGGCACCTAATCTCGTTGTTGATGTTGAAAGCGATTGCACGTCGAGTTGTTCTTGGTACTCCACTTGAGAAGCCAGCGCGAAAGGCTTTGCGTGCCGCAAGGGCGTGGAGTCACGAGGTGCCCGTTGTTCCTCATTTTGAGCCAGCCACGTATAGGCAAATCAACTTTCCCGAGGGTGTGACGGAAGAAGAACTTCGCCAGACCATGTTGAGCATCTCAATCGATGGAAGCCCAAAGGGTGCGCTTGATGCATATGTTTACGATTCATTCCATCGTTTTGTGTACACCTGGGACTTAGTGCGTCATCAGAAAGGTAAATGTCTGGAGTTGGGCGCAAACCCGTACTACACCACTTATTTGCTACACGAACACACTGATCTCGAGATGACTTATGCCAATTACTTTGGCGGCGAAGAGGGTGTGGGACGTCAAGTGGTTACGTTTACATCACCACAGAAAACCACAACAATCGATTGCAATTTCGATCATTTCAATTCGGAGGAGTCTCGTTTTCCGTATGAAGATGGCACCTTTGATGTGGTGTTGTACTGCGAAATCATTGAGCATTTGTTGATGAATCCGACACATACGTTAAAAGAGATCAACCGAGTCTTGAAGCCGGGCGGATTAGCTGTTGTTACAACTCCAAATGTTGCGCGGATGAATAACGTGCTTGCGATGGCGGACGGCATCAGTATTTATGATCCGTACTCAGGGTTTGGTCCTTATGGACGCCACAATCGCGAGTACTCGATGCATGAACTTGTGCAACTTCTGAAGTTTTCTGGTTTTGAACCAGAAACCACTTTTACTGCCGACGCTCACCCCGTTGAATACTCCGCTCATCCTCGTTTTCAAGAAGCAATGCGCATGGTCGACGGGCGGCGAGGCGATCTTGGCCAGTACCTCTTTGCAGCCGTTCGTAAAACAGGTGAACCGCAGCCTGGATTGCCGGC
>CAYSPE010000167.1:0-1091 GCA_964432845.1 uncultured Bifidobacterium sp. | reverse complement strand
GACGATTACTACTGAATTTTGGGAACGTGCCATCTCGCCATCCTACGCACCGACCATTGGAACAGTGCCAGTGGAGCTCCGCGCAATCAGTGGAGGCGGCCAGGCGAGGACTACCGTCATTGGTGATGAGTGCTTCAGATTCCACGTTTCGCCCCTCGCTCAACCCCGCAGATTCTGCAACCAGCCACCGATATATCCATGTGATTGGCGCCAAGGTTTTCATTGATGATCGTCCTGCAGAAGATGGCTGGGAGTCGCACTTCTTGGGCATGCACGGCGAAGTTGCCTGTTGGGGAATCGATGTGCCGCACGGCGAGGACCCCGCATACGGAGCCGATATGGATCTGTATTCATTGTTCGGGCGAGTGCCTCAAGACGAGTGGGCCATTGCCGGTCGCGCCGTGCAAATCATTGAGTGGGCGCGGACCCATCGATTCTGTGGACGTTGTGGCGAACCCACGCAACTCGCGCCGAACGAGCGTGCATACATCTGTCCTGCATGCAAGCTCATGCAATTTCCCCGATTGTCGCCAGCCATCATCACGTTGGTGACTCGCGGCGAAGGTGACGATGAAGAAGCACTTCTTGCGCGCGGTGTGAACTTCCGCGGCCCGATGTTCTCGTGCCTTGCTGGCTTTGTTGAGGCTGGAGAAAATCTTGAACAGTGTGTGGCACGCGAGGTGCACGAAGAAGTGGGTGTTTTGGTGGACAACGTGCAGTACGTGGCCAGCCAACCATGGCCATTTCCAAATTCGCTCATGTTGGGCTTTCGTGCCAAGTGGGTGTCGGGTGACATCGTGTGCGACACCACAGAGATTGCTGAAGCTGCATGGTTCCGTCGCGATGAGTTGCCGCCGATTCCGCCCGCAATCTCAATTGCACGACGTTTGATTGACGACTGGGTGTTTCGACGCTGAGTTTCCCGCAAGTGCTCATGTAGCGTTCGAAGCATGAGCAAAATGAATCTCGGTCGAGTTGGATTGTGGACCGCAACGTTCGATATGCAGCCCATGAAGAAGTCACAGGAAGCCATCGCACAAGTGGAAGCGATGGGCTTCAAAACCGTGTGGGTGCCCGAAGCGGTGTTGCGC
>CAYSPE010000166.1:0-1095 GCA_964432845.1 uncultured Bifidobacterium sp. | reverse complement strand
ACGAATGCACGAACATTTGCAACACACCATCTTTAATGAGCACATTGCGACGAGCAGCAAGACCTTCGCTATCAATTTCGTGCGCTGTGTACGCGCGAGAATCGGTGGGGTCATCGGTGAGAGTGACTATTGGAGACGCCACTTCTTCACCAATGCGGTTAGCAAAAATACTGCGCCCCTTCACCACACTTTCGCCGTGCAATGTGCCGGCGATGATGGAGAGAAACTGTGATGTGACCATGGGGTCAAGCACCACAGTGACGCGCTTGCTCGGTGGCTTCACAGCACCCAACAACTTGGTGGCACGTTCAGCAGCTTTCAATGCGGCTGCTTGCAAATCAAATTCACCGGGATGCTTGCCCAGTGCATACGCGTATCCCGTTTGTGTTTCACCGTTGTCATCGGCCAACACGCTGACGGTGGCATAACAACTGTTGCTGCGGCCAGACGATCGAATGCCTTTCGTGGTGGCAAACGCTTCTTCCGACGCACTGTCGGAATAGTTGGCATCGTCAATGCGCAAACGTGAATCTGCGGCCAGCGTTAAACGTTCGAGTTCTTTTGCAATTTCAATCTTGCGCGCCGTGGGAAATGCAGCAAGTTCCTCGTTCCACAACTCTTGCTTCACCACTGCAACACCATCGGGCTCGGCGAGTCCGGCCCATTCGTCTACTGATCCAAGCTCTGCGTTTTCGCGCGCTTCAGCAAGCACCTCGTTCACTGCTTCTTCAGAAAGAACGCCACCACTCGATGTGCCGGTACGTCCGTCAACAATGACGCGCACGCTCACGCTTTGGCTCTGTGCGGAAACAAAGTGCTCTACTTCGCCCTGATACACACGAATGTCTGTTTCGGTACCGCGCGATACGTGAACTTCAATCTGTTCACCGGGCACAGCTTGTGCAACAACGCGATCGGCGATGGCTTGCAGTTCGTCCAAACCTGAAGTGCTCATGCTGCTGTTCCACCAATGGTGAGCGACTTCACGCGCAATGTGGGCTGGCCATCGCCCACGGGCACACCTTGTCCGTCTTTGCCGCACATGCCGGGGTTACCCATGGCGAAGTCGTTGCCCAACAGGTCAATGTCGGCCAA
>CAYSPE010000165.1:0-1170 GCA_964432845.1 uncultured Bifidobacterium sp. | reverse complement strand
GCGAACACTGCGAAAATAAGGAATGCACCACGAAGACCGAATGGCGAGATGAGTGTTGCGCCAATCAGTGGTCCGCCGGTGAAACCTGCAAGTTCCACGCCACGCAAACGACCCAAACGTTCGGCCGCACGGGACTTGTCGATGTTGGCGGCGATTGCTTTCACCGCGGGCCCGCTGGTACCCAACGCTGCGCCGGAGATGGCGCGCGCAATCACGAACATCCACAACGTGTTGCCGAAAGCGAACATCGTGGAGCCAATGGAAGCAAGGACGAGAGCGGAAAGAACCAATCGCTTGGGCTTGCCGCGATCGGCAAATGGCGCAACGAACAACGACACCAACAGCGACGCCATGAAGCCAGCGGCCGCGATGAATCCCAGGCCTGCATCGGTGAAGTGGTATTTGTCTTGCAGGTCGCTGAGAGCAGGGAAGATCATGCTCACCGACATGGGCACGCTGAAGCCGCAAATCAGCAATGGGCCGATGCCCATGGTGAAAGTGGAGAACTTGGACTCTTTGAGTGCGTCGGTCATGCGCGACCGAGGCTAGCCAACACAGCATCACTAAATGGTGGCCAATACTCGGCGCCCCATTCATCGAATTCGCGTTCGGCAATCATCACGCATGCAACGTCTGCAACGGGGTCCACCCACAAGAACGTGCCAATGCCTCCGAAGTGTCCGAACGTTGACGCGGAGTTGTGCGTGCCTGTCCAATGCGGAGTCTTGTGTCCGCGAATCTCCACGCCCAAACCCCACGGACATGGATCCATGGAGCCGAAACTGGGCAACACGCCAGAGAGTTGTGGGAACACAGGTTGCACTGCTTCCAAATAGGTTTCGCGAGCAATGAGTGTGGGGGAGCGCAGTTCGTGAACGAACTGAATGAGATCTTCAATGGTGGAGTGCACATCTTTCGCGCATGAACCTTCAAGAGCACTGTTGTGCATGCCGAGTGGCGCAAACACTGCATCGTCCAGATATTCAACAAAGGCAATGCCCGTGGCATGTTCCACATGTTCTGCCAGCATGTCGTATCCCGTGTTCGAATAAATGCGCTTTGTGGCGGGCTTGCCCACTGGTTGCACACCGAAGAACGGATACCCGCCCGCATGAGACAACAAGTGTCGAACGGTGCAGCCAGTTTGTCCCACGGCATCATCAAGCGAGA
>CAYSPE010000164.1:0-1176 GCA_964432845.1 uncultured Bifidobacterium sp. | reverse complement strand
CGGAAGTGCCCACCACGCTCCGCACCCGGATGCGGCAGTTGGCTGGGCAGCTCGGCTTTTACGCCGGAAGCGATGACATTTCGGCGCCCGGCGCCGCGCAGCAATAACCCAAGTCAAGGATAGACCATGCAAGCCACACCGAATTCGCGCCGCCCGGTCTCTCGCCGGCTTGCCGCTCCGCTGGCGTTGGTGCTGGCAATCGCCCTGGCGGGCTGCGGTGCCTTGGGGGGCAAGGACAAGCCCAAGACACCGACACTGGGTAACCGCATTCCGATCCTGTCGCGGGTCGATACCGGCGCGAAGGTCGATCCGCAGCTTGCCAATGTCTCGGTGATCGTGCCTCCGGCGGCAGCCAATCCGGACTGGCCACAGGCCGGCGGGACAGCCAGCAAGTCCTACGGCAATCTTGAACTCGCCGCAAACCCCGGGCGTTCGTGGACCGCGCAGGTGGCCGGCTCGAACAAGAAGCAGCGGCTTGCCGCTTCGCCGGTCGTGGGTGGTGGTCAGCTGTTCGTGATGGACACGGCCGGCACGGTCCATGCGTTCGATGCCCAGACCGGATCAAGCCGCTGGAGCACGACTTTCGCGATCAAGGGCGATGGCCAATCCTCAGTCTATGGTGGCGGCGCCAGCTATGCCGATGGCCGGGTCTACATCACCACTGGGATGGGTGAAGTGGCGGCGCTCGATGCGAAGAACGGCGCAATTGTCTGGAAGGTCAAGCCGGCCGGCCCGCTGCGCGGATCGCCGACGATCGCCTTCAACTCGGTCTTCGTCATGACCATGGACAACCAGGTCTATTCGCTCAACGCTGCCGATGGCGCCTCGCTTTGGAATGAGGCTGCATCCAGCGGCCAGACCGGTGTGTTTGGCGTGGCCGCTCCGGCCGCCGGCCAGGGCACGATCGTTGCCGGTTTCAGCACCGGTGAATTGGTCGCCTTCCGTTATGAAAATGGCCGCCAGTTGTGGTCAGACGCGCTCGCCCGCACCTCGCTCTCGACCACCGTTGGCGTGCTGACCGATATTGACGCGGATCCGATCATCGACCGCGGCCGGGTCTTTGCGCTGGGCCAGGGCGGACGCATGGCCGCTTATGAACTGGTCACCGGCCAGCGCATCTGGGAACTCAACCTCGCCGGGATTTCGACCCCGGCGATTGCGGGCGAATGGATCTTC
>CAYSPE010000163.1:0-1188 GCA_964432845.1 uncultured Bifidobacterium sp. | reverse complement strand
TTCTTCTGATGCGGGAACGATAATGCGCCCCACTAATCCCTTTGAGGTGTCATTTGCATCTGCGCTCACCATATTCACGGTACCGTCTTGGCCCGTGGGAGTGGAAACCGTTTATCTCGACACCATTGATGGCATCCAAGTAGAAGCTGATGTCATTCGTACCGATGCCATAGAACCACGAGCCATTGTGATTATTGGTCACCCACACCCGCTCTATGGAGGAGATCGCTTCAATCCAGTGGTCCGCGCCATGCAGCGCGCCGCGGCAGAACTGAACTGCCACTCCATCGCGGTTGATTTCAGGGGAGTCAATAATTCTGGCGGCACCCACGACGACGGGGATTCCGAACGTCTTGACCTTGCTGCCGCCTGTGAATTGGCAGACATGCTTGAACCAGAGTGCCCCATCATCATGACCGGGTACTCCTTTGGGTCAATGGTGGCGCTCAATGTCACCAATCCGTGGATTGCAGCGTGGATTGCTATTGCACCACCTTTGCCGCTCATGAAATCGCCGCCGTTGGCAGCACAAAAGACCCATCCAAAAATTTTGCTGGCACCTCAGCACGATCAATTCACTGCCCCCGACGCGTTGCGTGAATACACATCAACGTGGATGAATACAACAGTTGTGGAACTTCCTCAGGTAGACCACTTCATTGCTGTCGGCGCATATGAGGCTTGTCATTCTGCGCTCAACAACGCGCTTCACTTCGTGTAACTACAGAACCGGTCGCACGCGAATTCCACGCGCGCTCATTTCCTCTTTTGCTTCGGCAATTGTGTGCTCGCCAAAGTGGAAAATTGATGCAGCGAGTACTCCTGTTGCTCCACCCTCGGTGACGCCGTCAGCCAAGTGACTAAGTGTGCCAACTCCACCACTTGCAATGACAGGAACCGCAACAGACGATGACACGGCACGTGTGAGTGCCAAGTCGAATCCGTCACGCGTTCCATCGCGGTCCATTGAAGTGAGCAAGATTTCACCCGCACCGAGCGAGACAATTTTTTGTGCCCATTCGACTGCATCGAGGTCTGTGCGAGTGCGACCTCCGTGCAAGTAGACGAGCCAGCGTTGAGCATCACCATCCCACTTTGCATCGATGGCACACACCACGCATTGGGCGCCAAATTCAGCCGCAATATCTGACACAATACTTGTGTTAATATCTTTCACCAACTCATTCA
>CAYSPE010000162.1:0-1197 GCA_964432845.1 uncultured Bifidobacterium sp. | reverse complement strand
CGGCTTCGAATAAGGTCTACAACGCGAGCGCCGCTGCATCCGTCACATACGCGGATAATCGAGTAGCAAGCGATGTGTTCACTGTGTCTGGAACTGCCACCTTCAACGACAAGACTGCTGCCACTGGAAAAACAGTCACGGCAATCGGAATCGCATTAACGGGCATCGATGCAGCCAACTATTCACAAAACACAACGGCCACCACAACAGCCAACATCACACAACGGCCATTGACCGTGACCGGCACGTTTACAGTGGCTAATCGTGCATACGACGCCACCACGGATGCGACTGCACAAATAACTCTCCCGGCACAAGCTGGCCTTTCCGACGTTCAAGTGGGCGACGACACCACGTTGACGGGTACACCATCGTTCGCCTTCGCTCAAGCAACTGTGGGCAATGCCATCGCCATCAGTACCTCTGGATACTCATTGACCGGAACTGACGCAGCTAACTACTCATTAACGTCGCCCACCTTCTCCGCAAATATCACCCAACGTCCTCTCACTATTGGCGGATCATTGGTGGTCAATGCCACCAAGACATATGACCGCACCACCGCAGCAACCATCAGTGATCCAAGCGCACTTTCGCTTGTCAATGTGCCCGCAGGAGATGCAAATACTCCATCAAAAGTGGCACTTACATCACTAGTAGCCCAATATGCAACGAAGACAGTGGCAGATGGGAAAACTGTGACGCTGACTTCGGCTTCCTTGACCGGAACAACCAGTTCGAATTACACCATCACAGTCGCAGGCGCACCCAGCACCACTGCAAACATCACCGCCAAAGCGCTTGCCGTCACCATCACCGCCAGCAACAAGACATACGATTCGACCGATACAGCGTCCGTCACCTATGGCGATAACCGCATTTCGGGCGATGTTTTCACGGTGAGTGGCACACCGACCTTTAGCGACAAAAACGTAGGAACGGCAAAAACAGTGACCGCCAACAGCATCGCCATCACGGGCGCTGACGCAGGCAACTACACACAAAACACCACCGCCACCACCACAGCAAACATCACCTCACGAACACTCACCGTCACCATCACCGCCAACAACAAGGCCTACGACGGAAACACCACTGCATCAGTCACGTACGGCGACAACAGAGTTGCAGGCGACGTCCTAACAGTGAGTGGAACACCGACCTTCTCATCCAAAACAGTTGGAACATCAAAGGTTG
>CAYSPE010000161.1:0-1287 GCA_964432845.1 uncultured Bifidobacterium sp. | reverse complement strand
ATTCTCGGACTATTGGCGAATCACTATGCACGCATGATGAAAATCGACGGACGTGGTGTACGCACCGCAGAAGATGCAGTGGCCATTTTGGGAGGGAGTCCGTACCCCGCCAAGAAAATGTTGAACCAATACCAACGATTGGGAAGTGGCGGAATTTCCCGCGCAGTTGAACTCATTGCCACAGCCGACATAGATATGCGTGGCGGAAAAGACTGGGAACCAGAATTGGTGATGGAAGTTTTGGTGGCACGCCTAGCGCGCCTAGCAGCGCCAGTTACTTCGAGGCGTTGAGCTGACGCATGAGGCGGCTCTTGCGACGAGCAGCTGCATTGGCATGAATGATGCCCTTTGCAGCGGCCATGTCGATGCGCTTCACAGCGAGACGAAGAGCTTCAGCGCCCTCTGGGGTGCCAGCAGCTGACTGAGCAGTGCGGACGCGGGTACGCAGCTCGCTCTTGATCGCCTTGTTGCGATCGGCGGACTTTGCGTTGGTAAGAATGCGCTTCTTTTGGCTCTTGATGTTTGCCATGGGTGACAAGACTATCGGCGGACAGCCCTGACCCCAACCGCCGACAGATAGGCTTTCCTTCGCTCATGGAACTGTCCAAAATCCGAAATTTCTCGATCATTGCCCACATTGATCACGGCAAGTCGACCCTTTCGGACCGCATTCTTGAGATGACCGGCGCGGTGCAAGCCCGCGACATGAAGGCCCAGTACCTCGATTCCATGGACCTCGAGCGCGAACGTGGCATCACCATCAAGGCGCAGAACGTGCGCGTGGGCTGGAAGGGCTACACCTACCACCTCATTGACACCCCTGGCCACGTTGACTTTGGATACGAGGTCAGCCGTTCTCTGGCCGCCTGCGAGGGAGTCGTGCTGGTTGTAGATGCCGCCCAGGGCATTGAAGCCCAAACATTGGCCAACTGTTACTTGGCACTTGAGAACAATCTTGAAATTGTGGCGGTGCTCAACAAAATCGACCTGCCTGCTGCGGACCCCGACCGTTATGCAGCAGAAATCGAAAACATCTTGGGCATTCCTGCCGAAGAGATCCTTCGCATCTCGGCCAAGACCGGCGAAGGTGTTCCCGAATTGCTCGACGCAATCGCCGAGCGCATTCCCGCTCCTGCCGGAGACCCCGATGCGCCGTTGCAGGCGTTGATTTTCGACTCACAGTTCGATCAGTACCGCGGCGTGGTCTCCAGCGTTCGCGTCATGAATGGCCGACTCACTACTGGCAGTCGCTTGTTGTTCATGCAAGCTCGTGCAACACACGACGTC
>CAYSPE010000160.1:0-1299 GCA_964432845.1 uncultured Bifidobacterium sp. | reverse complement strand
GCGCCACAACCGCTGCGGGCGCGGCCGATGCCGGTCCACAGGTATGGCTCGGCGAAGCCGTCGGTGCTGGCTGATTCGCGGAGTTCGGCTTGGCGGCGAACACCGGTGCTTTGAGAGTCGAGGCTCATGGCACGAATGCGTGCGCCTTCTTCTTCATCGACTTTTGCAATGAGGTAGTTGGCGGCGTCACGCGCTTCTTGCTCGGTATCGCGCACGATGACGTGACAGCGGTAACCGAAACGCAATGTGCGGCCGTGTGCATTGGCGCGAGATTGCAAATCATCCATTGTTTGGCGAATCTTGTCTTCGGTGTCGGGCCACATGAGATAGGTGTCGGCGCCTTGGGCTGCAACATCGCATGCTTCATTGCTGAGACCACCGAAGTAGAAGTTGGTGTCGGCGGGATTATCGACACAGATACGTGGTGGGTCGAGGTGAAGTGAATAGAACTCCCCGTCGAAGTCGAGGCGTTGACCTGCCATGAGAGTTTTGAGAATGTGCATCACTTCAAGAGTGCGGCGATAACGAGAGGGCGAATCGAGAACTTCGCCGGGCATCTCTGAAGAGATGATGTTGATGGTGAGGCGACCATTCAATGTTTGATTGAGGGTGGCAAGTTGGCGCGCGAGTTGCGGTGGCCACACTTCGCCACAGCGCACGGCAACTAGCAACTTGATGTTGTTGGTGAGTGTGGCGATGGATGATGCGAACGAAACGGTGTCGATGCCAAGTGAGTAACCAGAGGGCAAAAGAATGTTGTGGAACTTGCCTTGTTCTGCTGCGAGCACGATGTCACGGCAGTGATTCCAACTGCTCTGCAGATCGTTGTTGGGTACTCCGAGTTGTTCGTAATCGTCGTCGCACAGGGCGCCGAACCATGCAATTTCTGCAGGTGGCAGTGCTGTGGTCATGGTAGGGGCACTCCCTCACTTGCAACCACGATGCGGTAGGCGTCTTCACGGGTGAGCGTGATGGAGGTGGCTTGTGCGAGCTCGATGATGCGGCTGATTTGTTGCGTGCCCACAATGGCCACCGCGTTGACGGGGTGCGCGAGAACGAATGCAGTGGCGATAACCGTGCGAGTGGTGTTTTCGCGTTGTGCAAGTTCATCGAGTACTGCGGTGAGCTCGGTGGGAATTCCCTCCCCCGTTGCAATTCGACCACCGGCAAGGGGGCTCCATGCCAATGCAGTGAGGCCGGTTTGCATGCACAGGTCGAACGTGCCGTCGCGCATGGGGGCAAGTTGTGCGGCAGAGAATTCCACTTGCGTTGATACCAGTGGGTCTGTGAGGTGCGCTT
>CAYSPE010000159.1:0-1317 GCA_964432845.1 uncultured Bifidobacterium sp. | reverse complement strand
GCACCCTGCCCCATCGCAGGACCGGCAGTGAGGGCAAGCGCGGCCAGCGCCGCGCTCGACAGGATGGCGGCAAGGGGGCGGCGGCGTGCGGAAGTCTCAATCATGCGCGACAGACTGTGCCAGTCGCCGCTATGATGCAAGGGCGCTTGGCGGGCCCTTGCAAGGGGCGCTTGCCAGCCCGCCCACATGCCGCTAGTGCCGCGCCTTCCAGAGCATGCGGAGCGGTGGCCGAGTGGTCGAAGGCGCTCGCCTGGAAAGTGAGTATACGTCAAAAGCGTATCGAGGGTTCGAATCCCTCCCGCTCCGCCAGCAACCTACCTCAGCCAGCGCGCACCACGCAGCGGAAGCCGATATGACTGGTGGCGGTATCGATCATTTCGGGGTGGCGGGCGGCAGGGCGGAAGCGCTGGCAGTGGTTGAGCGCGCAAAGGTGCGAGCCGCCTTTGAGGACCTTGCGACCGATCTTGACCTGCGGTTGGCCGGGATCAAGGCTATCCCTCAGCCTCGCACCGCGGGGGTTGCTGATCGTGCAGCAGGACTGCCGCTTGTCTTTGGCGGGTACGATCGGTTGCTCGCTCCACCAGTCCTGGGTCCATTCCCATACATTGCCGATCATGTCGTAAAGGCCGTAGCCGTTCGGTGGGTAGCTCCGCACGGGCGAGGTTCGCTCCCAGCCGTCCTCGCGGGTGTTGGCAAAGGGGAACAGGCCTTGCCAGTAATTGGCGAGCATCTGCCCGTTGGGGGCCAGCTCATCGCCCCAGGCAAATTCCTTGCCCTCCAGCCCGCCGCGCGCTGCAAACTCGTGCTCGGCCTCGGTCGGTAGCGCCTTGCCAGCCCACTTGGCATAGGCCTCGGCATCGGGATAGGCCACTTGCACCACGGGGTGGTCCCACAGGTCCAGGCTGTCGAGATCGCTGTCCGGCCCCAGCGGGTGCCGCCAGTCGGCCCCGAGGGTGAAGGACCACCACAGGTGATAGTCGGTCAGCGGCACCGGCCCGGCGGTCTTGGTGAAGACCAGCGATCCGGGCTGGGCATATTCGGGCAGCAGGCCCGGATAGTCCTTCGGATCCGGCGCAATCTCGGCGACTGTGCGATAGCCGGTTGCCTCGACAAAGCGGGCAAACTGGCGATTGGTAACCGGGGTCTCGTCGATCCAGAAAGGGTCGACCCTGACCCGGCGGAGCGGTGCTTCCTCCGGATAAAAGGCTTCGGACCCCATGGTGAAGGTGCCGCCTTCGATGCGGCGCATGCCAGAGAGATCGTTCATCACAGGGCCAGTTCCATCCTGATTGACTAGGACTGACCTGCGCGCGCGGC
>CAYSPE010000158.1:0-1414 GCA_964432845.1 uncultured Bifidobacterium sp. | reverse complement strand
GTTGGGAACCTTGCCGCAATGACGCACAGTAGGCCTACGAATAGAAACGAATATGAGATAGCCGTTAATCGATATCGGTGTGCAAGGAGTACTCCAATAGCAGTCAATATTGTCGCGAAAGGCATCGCAAATCCGGAAAATGAGTAGAGCACAAAGTTTCCAACGGTCTGTGTGAGCTCAAGAACTGGTTGATAACTCAAACTCCGTTCTGCAGCGCCTCCTCCAACGGACATCACAACTGGGATAAGCATAAAAAACGAATACCCGCCAACCCACGCTGGTTCGAGCGACCAGATCCATTTGCGCAGGACGCGAAACTCTCCTCTTGCGATCATTGCGATTAGTACTAAGCCAACGACCGTAAGCAGTTCAGTGGCGTGGATACTAAAGATGCCTACTGCTGCCAGAGCAATAACAAATCGACCATGCTTTGTCCCATTGTTGAGTATCTCAACAACTGCCCCAGCAATTGCCGGCGACAAGGACATCGCAACGATGACCGGCATGCCACCCCACGACAATGGGGAAAGTGGAAATACCGTTGACACCATGAGTAGCGCAGGCAGAGAAAACAGAATCAACTTTTCATTGTTGCGGGAAATTGTTCCCATCCAACTTGCTAGTGAGAATGGAAAAGCGCATACACCAAGGCCTATCGCCACAACATTCATGGAGGTGTTGATTGAAAGCCCACTTAACGTGACTCCCAACGCCAGTATTGAGTGCAAACCTAGTGGGTAGAAATTTGCTGCAGTTCCAGCGCCTTTGGGAAATATTTGTAGTGCGTCTCTTACTGAATTTGATGATTCATTCAGAATATTTCGAATGACATAACTGTGATACATCGCGTCATGATTAGGGAGCAACTGTGAGAAACTTCCTGATGCTTGGAACCAACCTCTAAGCAAGATTAGGGAAACACCCGCTGTAATAAAGGAAGTTGCGATGGTTACCTTGGAAAATTTCGGGCCATTCAAAGAACCTTGTCGAATGAGTATGCACCCGAGAAGAAAAGCAACGAGAAGCTCAATCACAACCCAGGATTTACCGAAGGGCAGATTTAGTAAGTGCGAATAATTACCTAATGAATAAGCCATTCCTGCAGAAACTGGCAATGCAAGTGATGTTGCCAGTTTGTAGGAATTGGTAAATGAAAATGTAATTATCCAACCCGGGAACAACAGCGCTGCAAGCAATGCAATCAGTTGAACTACTTGCATAAATTCTGGTTTCAGCCCTGAACTGCCGAACGTACCGCGTTAGCAATTTCTGTGAGATCTTCGCTCGAAAGATATTGATGCACGGGAAGCGAAATTACCTCACGAGTCAATTTCGTTGCGACGGGCGTATCTGTTATCTGAATATTTGGATTTCCCTGAAAACATTCGTAGTCATGCGCTAATCGTGGATAGTA
>CAYSPE010000157.1:0-1460 GCA_964432845.1 uncultured Bifidobacterium sp. | reverse complement strand
GAAATACGCTTGCGGGCATGCGTTCCTCCCGTGACTTCTTCAAGCCCCTCGCCGCCGGTGCACCTGCACCCATCCACGAGATTCCGTTCAAGCCCAGTCGCGTGATCCACTTCTTCCCGCCACACAACGAGAAGATGGTGGCCAAGCTTCCCGACACCATTCCGAACGTCGACATCATCCTCGGCAACTTGGAAGACGCCATCCCGATGGCCGACAAGGAAGCTGCTCGCGCCGGTTTGGTGAAAGTGGCCAACGAACTCGACTTTGGCACCACACAGTTGTGGACTCGCGTGAACAGCCTGGACTCCCCATGGTTCCTTGACGACATGATCGAAATCGTCACCAAGGCCGGCGACAAGTTCGACGTGATCATGATTCCAAAAGTGGAAGGCCCAGAGGACATTCACTACGTGGATCGCTTGCTTGCACAACTGGAAGCACGCGCCGGTTTGAAGAAGCCAATTCTTCTGCACGCCATCCTTGAAACAGCACGTGGCGTTGCCAACGTGGAAGAAATTTGTGGCGCATCACCACGTATGCAGGGCATCTCACTCGGACCAGCAGACCTTGCAGCAAACCGTCGCATGAAGACAACACGTGTTGGTGGTGGACACCCCGACTACGTAGTGCGTCAAGACCCCGAGGGTGACAACTACGAAGGTGCACGAGCCACGTACCAGCAAGACTTGTGGCACTACACCATGGCTCGCATGGTCGACGCGTGTGTGATGCACGGCGTGCTTCCGTTCTACGGACCATTCGGCGACATCAAAGACACCGTTGCTTGCGAAGACCAGTTCCGCAACGCATACCTCATGGGTTGTGTGGGCGCATGGAGCTTGCACCCCGTACAAATCGACATTGCAAAGCGCGTGTTTAGCCCACGTCCTGCCGATGTGCTGCAAGCACAGCGCGTGATTGATGCGATGGGTGACGGCACCGGCGCCATCATGCTCGACGGTAAAATGGAAGACGATGCATCAGTGAAGCAATGCAAGGTTGTGGTTGATCTTGCTCGCCAACTTGCAGATCGCGACCCTGCACTCAAAGCCGCGTACGGCTTTTAATTCCCACGAATCATTCAGGAGAACATCATGTCCGCACTTCGCCCACGTCGCTCTGCCCTCTACATGCCTGCCGCAAACGAGCGCGCGCTCGAAAAGGCAAAGAGCATTCCTGCTGACGCCATCATCTTCGATCTGGAAGATGCAGTGTCGCCCGATGCAAAAGACACGGCGCGTGCACAAGCAGTAGCTGCAGTGAACTCGGGCGAATACGGCAAGCGCGAACTCACCATTCGTTGTAACGCACTTGCTACTCCATGGGGGCACGCAGACGTTGCTGCAGCAGCAAAGACACCTGCATCGGCAGTGGTGATTCCGAAGATCAACTCTGTTGCTGAAGTCAACGAGGTATCAGCAGCACTCGATGCCGCCGGCGCTCCGAAGGACATGATGATC
>CAYSPE010000156.1:0-1530 GCA_964432845.1 uncultured Bifidobacterium sp. | reverse complement strand
ACCTGGGCGCCACCGAATGAGCGGTTGTCCAAAAGACCACCGTATTCACGGGCGAATGGAACGCCCTGGGCAACCATTTGGTCGATGATGTTGACACTGACTTCAGCCAAGCGATGCACATTGGCCTCGCGAGCACGGAAGTCGCCACCCTTCACGGTGTCGTAGAACAAACGGTGAACGCTGTCGCCATCGCCCTTGTAGTTCTTTGCTGCGTTGATTCCACCCTGAGCGGCAATGGAGTGTGCACGTCGTGCAGAGTCATGGAATGTGAACGCATCAACTTGGTAACCCAACTCAGCAAGCGTCGCTGCTGCTGATGCACCAGCAAGGCCGGTACCAACAACGATGACTTTGAACTTGCGCTTGTTGTTGGGGTTCACCAACTTCATATCGGACTTGTAGGTGTTCCACTTGTCGGCCATTGGGCCTTGTGGAATCTTGCTGTCGAGTTGGACAGTGTTCTGCGCGAGCAGTTGGTCTGTGAGGCTCATTGTGTTGCTCTCTCTTTCGCGATCTTTACTTGACGATTCCGGCCATAACGGCGATGGGGAATGAAACGTTTCCGACAACAATTAGTGCCGCAAAACCTGTGGCAAAACCACGGCGCCATTTGTTGAAGCGTGGATTGTTCCAACCAAATGACTGGAAGATGCTCCATGCGCCGTGGAACAAGTGAATGCCCAACAAGATGTTGGCAACCACGTAGAACAGCGCAACAGGTACGCGATTGAACGAGTACACAACGGCGCCGTACACGTCTTTCAATTCCTTGCCGTTCTCAATTGTCATGAGACCGGTGTGGCTGTTGACGCCACCAAAAGTGAGGTCTGCCAAGTGCCAGAAAATAAATGCGAGTACAACGATGCCCGACAAGCGCATTGTGCGGCTGGCGAAGTTCGCGATTTGGTAGTCACGTGGGCTCTGGTACTTCACTGGGCGAGCTTTGCGATTCAGAACTGTGAGCGAGAACGCTGCATGCAGGTGCAACGCAAGAGCGGTGACGAGGCCACCACGAAGAATCCACAGGACCACACCTTCTGGTGCGATGGGCACCAAGAGGTTTTCGAGGAACTTGGCGTACTCGTTGAGGTGCGCAGCACCTAAGTACATCTTCAAGTTGCCGATCATGTGGAACAAAACGAAGCCCATCATCATGATGCCAGTGGCCCCCATGACGTACTTCTTGCCCACAGCGGTGGAATAGAGATCAAGAAGGAACGGGCGGCGCTTCTTCTTGGCGGTGGCGGTACCAGTTACTGGTCCGCGCTGGCTAGTGACGACTTGTGCCATATATAGGTATCTCCTTGGCGGCCGGGTTTCCGGCGATGCAATTGCGTCTGAAACGGTACCCCCATAAGGGCCCTCGGAGTGAATTCCACCGATTCCTTGTTGTAGTGGCGATTTTCACTACTGTTGCTACGTCCACTCAGAGGGCACTGCCAGCCGGTGGTGCCCCTTACCTGCCAGGAGTTTTTCGGTGTCAGGAATATTTGCAGCTGAGGGCGGATACCAGGAGTTCGTGCTCAAGGG
>CAYSPE010000155.1:0-1532 GCA_964432845.1 uncultured Bifidobacterium sp. | reverse complement strand
ATTCCACTGTTCAAGAGCGGTCTCTGCGGTTCCGTTCGCCACCACGATCGCGAGCTGTTCTGATTCATCAGGCAATTGCGAGTCGGATTTTGGATAGACATGACCGATTTCCCACAGACCAATGCGCGGCGCGCGATGCGACTGGTTGTAGCGCAATGACCGAAGCAAGCCGGGACGCAACGAGGTGCGCAAAATTGACTCGTCTGCCACCAGTGGGTTTGCAATGCGCAGAACATTGTCTTCAGGGAGGCCGACATTGTCCAGATCACCTGGAGCCAAGAATGGCGACGGCATGGCCTCATCGAGACCAAGCCCAACGAGCACGCGGCGCAATGTGCGACGACGAGTTTGCATGGTGGACAAACGACCGTGGACAGTTGATTTCGGAACGGTTTTACCAATGTTGTCGTAGCCGAAATGGCGCGCGACTTCTTCAATAATGTCGACGTCTTGTGAACAATCAGGTCGCCACGTCGGTACGACACTTGTCACCGTGTCACCATCGATAGATGTGACGAATCCGATGGAATTCAGAATTGCACTGATGCGGTCAGACGGAATGCTGCAGCCAAGAAGTGACTCAATGCGAGCAAGTGACGTGGTGACCACAGTTGGTTCTGGGCAACTTGCGGTGCGCACAACGGTGGTACCTGCGTGCAGTACGACATTGGGAGATGATTCACGCAAGATCGTGACAAATCGTTCCGCAGCAATGTTCCACGCTTCCGGATCTGTTCCTCGCTCAAAGCGAATAGATGCTTCTGAACGCAGACCATGGCGAATTGCAGAAAAACGCACGGGGTCTGGCGAGAACCACGCGGCCTCAAACGCAAGTTGCGTGGTGGCCTCGGTGATTTCCGAATGCAAGTCACCCATGACGCCCGCAAGGCCAACGCCATTGCCTGTTGTCGCGTTAGTGATGAGCAGATCTTCTGGATCCATCTCTCGCACTTGACCATCAAGCGTGGTGAGGGTCTCCCCTGCATCGGCCAGGCGCACGTTGAACGACGACACAACATTGGAGTCATACGCATGGTTGGGCTGGTTCGTTTCCAACATCACGAGGTTTGAAGCGTCAACCACGTTATTAATGCTGCGCATACCCAAATGCGCAAGACGTGCCGACACCCATCGTGGCGACGGACCAACCGTGATACCGCTCACCGCTGCAATGGAGAACAACCCACAATTGTGTGGTGCAGAAATGGAAACAGGAACGGAACGGCTTTCACCGAGAGTTCCTGGCTCTACCTTTGGCCCGCGTAACGGAACGTTGAAATACGCCGCAAGATCGCGAGCAACACCAAGGTGACCCCAACAATCAGCCCGGTTACGCGTGAGGTCAAGGTCGAACACAACGTCGTGTTCAATACCGAGAATTTCAAACGGACTTACTCCTAAAGGAGAATCAGCTGGAAGAATAAGAAGCCCCGCCGATTCATCACTGAGGCCCAGTTCAACTTCAGAACACAACATTCCTTCAGAATCGATACCGAGAATTCCTCGACGAGAAATCTCCATCCCGTACCGCA
>CAYSPE010000154.1:0-1614 GCA_964432845.1 uncultured Bifidobacterium sp. | reverse complement strand
GGTTTCGGGTACGAGCCCGCGTAATTCAAGAGAACGAAATAAGGAAGAAGAGAACACAATGGCAACAGAAGACATCTACATCCTCGGAATCAACATGACGAAGTTCGGTAAGTACCCGGACAAAGACACCGTTGACCTCGCAGCCGAAGCAGTCATTGCAGCACTAAAAGACGGACAAGTCACCATGAAAGACATGGGCGTCATGGCCGCAGGTTGCCTCATGGGTCAGGGCGGTATTGGCCAGATGATTCAGAAGCAAGTGGGTCAAACAGGCATCCCTGTTTACAACGTGTCCAACGCGTGTGCCACTGGTGCAACCGCCTTACGTACGGTAATTATGGCGATCAAGGCTGGCGAGTGTGACATGGGCCTTGCCGTAGGTGTTGAGAAGTTGGCTGGCGTAGGACTCCTCGGTGCTAGTCCAGCATCAAAGAGTGCCGGCAAGGAATGGAAGCCATCTGGCCGCTATGGATCGGTACAGAACGTTGACGGACTTATTGGTACTGCCAACATGCCCGGCACGTTTGCTCAAGTGGGTATGGAATACGGCCACAAATACGGCGGTGCTACGTTCGAGCTTTTCGCCAAGATTTCTGAAAAGAATCACGCCCACTCAACCTTAAACCCATTGGCTGCATACAACAAGCGCATGACGCTTGACGAGATCATGAATGACGTCATGATTGCGTACCCCAACACTCGCCCAATGTGCTCTGCAAACTGTGACGGAGCAGCTGCTGCGGTTTTGGTGAGCGGTACGAAGCTCAAGACCTTGTCGTTGGAGCAACAGCGCCGCGCCGTAAAGGTTTCAGCTTCTGTTCTTACGAGCGACCCATACCAGGAAGCATGTCAAATTCTTCCCGACGTCAATACCCTCACAAAGATTGCTGCGAAGCAGGCATACGAACAAGCTGGCGTCTCCCCTTCTGACCTCAACTTGGTTGAACTACATGACTGTTTTGCAACAGCTGAACTTGTTCACTACGACAACCTCATGTTGTGCGAAGAGGGCGGTGCTGTCGATTTCTTCAATTCCGGCGCTACCTGGCGCGACGGGAAGACCCCGGTGAATGTTTCTGGTGGACTTGAATCGAAGGGTCACCCCATCGCAGCAACAGGTATTGCCAATGTGTGGGAAGTGTGCCATCACCTCCGCGGCGAAGCTGGACCGCGCCAGATTGAGGGCGCAAAGGTAGGCCTCGCACACGTCATTGGTCTTGGCTCTGCCTGTGGTATCCACATTCTTGAGAAGTCGGCACTCTGACCAAATCGGTCACTCCATACGGTACGTATGACCCCGCATTCGGGGCTGTACGTGACGCGTTTGTCAACAACTTCATTGAGCACAATGAAATCGGCGCCGCTGTCTCAATCGAGATAGATGGTCGCCGAGTTGTTGATTTGTGGGGCGGTTCTGCCACGCCTTCAGGCACAAGGCAATGGAGCGAGAACGAACTTGTTAACGCCTTTTCTGTGGGAAAGGGCATCACTTCCATCGTTGCGGCGCAATGCGTTTCGCGCGGAGAGATTTCCTACGACACGCTCGTCGTCGACCTGTGGCCCGAATTCAACAAGCACGGCAAGAGTTCCCTGTCTTTTCGTGACTTGCTTGGA
>CAYSPE010000153.1:0-1623 GCA_964432845.1 uncultured Bifidobacterium sp. | reverse complement strand
TGCGCCATTTGCCGATCGCGGCAAGCCGAAGCGATTGGTGTTGTCTGCCCTGGTGCTCGCATCCATTGGCTCCACGATGTTTGCTTTCGGCAACACGTTGTGGATGTTCGTGATTGCGCGCGCCATCTCGGGTGCCGCACTTGGCACCAGTGGCCCCGCAGTGAAGGCAATCGCCGCCAACATCGACAAGTCCCGTGCAGCTGAACGTTTGGGCCGTTTGCGCGGCGTGGAACTTGCGGGCTTCACCGGCGGACCGCTCATCGGTGCCACGCTCATTTCGCCATTCGGCTTACGTGGTGCGTTCCTCATTTTTGCCGCGTTCGCACTCGTTGCATTCTTGGTTGTTGCACCGCGTGAACTTCCCACTCTTCCCTCCACCGAGGAGTCGAAGCGCCTGAGCATCGAGTTGTTGAAGTACCGCCCCATTCGCGCGGCGGCACTGGCATCGCTCACATTGTTCATTCCCGTGGGTATTTACGACGCATTGTGGGATCGCTACATCACCGATCGTGGCGGCAACAACTTCATGGTGGGCATGACGTTCCTGTTGTACACCGTGCCGTTCATTTTGTTGGGCGCAAAGGGCGGCCGCATTGCCGATAGCAAAGGCGCCGCACGCATGACGGTGATCGGTATTTTCATGACCGCCCCATTGGTGATGCTGTATGGATTCTTGCCCAACGCCATTTTGTTGGTGAGCTTCAGCATGGTGGAAGGTGTGATTGGTTCGCTCTCCATTCCCGCCACGCAATCACTCATGGCGCAAGTGGCGCCCCATGGTCGTGCCAGCGCGGCACAAGGATTGAACGGCACAGGTGACCTGATTGCGGGTTCCATCATGTCGCTCATCGCGCCGGTTATTTACGGCTCACACGGCCCCGGCGCAACGTTTACATTTGCTGCTGTATTGATGTGCATAAGCGGAACGGTCGTGGCCCTCTTGTTGAGAACCACGACCGTTACCAGTTCGTCTGAGCAATAGCTCGATTCAGTTTTTAGGAAGCGTTGATTAGCTCAAGCGCTCAACGATCATGGACATGCCCTGACCGCCGCCCACGCACATGGACTCCATGCCGTAGGTCTTGTCTTCCCACTGAAGACCGTTGATGAGTGTTGTCATGATGCGAGCACCGGTCATACCGAATGGGTGACCAAGTGCGATACCGCCACCGTGAATGTTCAACTTCTCCATTGGAATTCCGAGGTGCTTTGCTGAAGGAAGAACCTGTGCAGCGAAAGCTTCGTTGATTTCAACGAGGTCGATCTGGTCGATGGTCATGCCGGCGCGCTTGAGAGCTTGGCGGCAAGCTTCAATGGGTCCGAGACCCATGATCTCTGGGTTCAAACCAGAAACACCCGATGACACGATGCGTGCAAGTGGGGTGAGGCCCAACTGCTTTGCCTTGGTGTCGCTCATCACCATTACGGCTGCTGCACCGTCGTTGAGTGGGCAAGCGTTACCTGCGGTGACGGAACCGTCAGGGCGGAACACTGGCTTCAACTGTGATGTTGCTTCGTATGTGGTGCCGGCGCGTGGGCCGTCGTCTTTGGAAACGACGGTGCCATCAGGAAGAACGAGTGGTGTGATCTCGCGCTCGAAGAAACCATTCTCTTGGTGTGCAA
>CAYSPE010000152.1:0-1647 GCA_964432845.1 uncultured Bifidobacterium sp. | reverse complement strand
GCGCGACCTTCGTCGATTGACTTATGAGCAGCAGCGCCAATCACCACTGACCACAAACCATCATTGGTGTCCACCTCAACAGAACCAGTGCCACGTAGCGCATCACAGAATCGACGCAGTTCCACATAACTAGCACCGTGGTGAAACCCCATGTGCTCCACCTTCTCATCGGCAATCTCCAGTGGAGTCACCGTGCGTGAACTGCGCTCACCCAAATACAAGTTGCCATCACCAGGCACTGCAGCTTCAATCTTTCCCGTGTCACCCACGGCAACGATCTCTTGTTCGTTGCGTCCACCTTCGGCAAACATGCTCAGGTCCAGCATGGCACGCACACCGTTTTCATAATCAACAATCACGTATGCATTGTCGAGAATGTCGGAGCGCTGGCCGTTGTACACCTCATCTAAGTGGTTCACATCTTGACCGCCACTTGCATACACACGCACCGGCTTGGCATCGACTGCCAAGTTCATGAGGTCGAAGAAGTGACAACACTTCTCCACCAATGTGCCACCCGTGTTGCGTGAGAAGCGATTCCAGTTGTCCACCTTCACCAAGAAAGGGAAGCGGTGCTCACGAATGGCCAGCATCTTTAAATTTCCAATGTCTCCCGCGCGCACGCTCTGCAACAAGCGGGCAATAGGTGGCATGTACCGGTATTCGAGACCCACCCACGTGAGCGCCGTGCGATTCTGAGATGCACGAACCACCGCCACGCAATCCTCAACCGTGGTGCACATGGGCTTCTCCACCATCACTGCGATGTCGGTGGCCAACACGTCATCAAGAATCGCCTTGTGGGTGTAATTGGGCGACGCAATGATCACTGCATCGACCAGGCCTGACCGCAACAAATCCTTGTGGTCGAGAAACGCAGTCACCTCGCCCCAACGCTCACCCATGGTGAGTTCAGCCCAATACAACGGCTCATCATTGGGGTCAGAAACGGCAGTGACCACCACATCGTTCATGGGCAACAAGTTGCGCAAGTGTTCGCAACCCATCATCCCTGTACCAATCACACCAAAGCGAATCTTTTCCACGGCACGAGCCTAGGCGTCAGTAACCTTTCACCATGAGTGACAACCTTGTGTCCGCCACACACAGACCATTGGGCAACAACATGAAAATTGGCCCGCTCGGTTTCGGATGTTGGCGTCTCACCAGCTCATCAGTTGCCGACAACACCGCACTCATCTCTGCTGCGCTCGACGCGGGCATGAACCTGATCGACAACGCCGATGTATACGGCCTCGACTGGGGCGGCAGCGGCTTTGGCGCCTGCGAGGAAGCCCTCGGACACGTTCTGAAAGCCCAACCATCGCTGCGCAACCGTATGGTCATTGCCACCAAAGGCGGAATCATCCCAGGCGTTCCCTACAACTCGTCGGCCGAATATCTCACCAAAGCCTGTGAAGCATCTCTCACGCGTATGAACGTTGATCATGTAGAGCTCTACCAAATACATCGCCCCGACATGTTCACGCACCCCGAAGAAGTGGCCGCAGCGCTTGTGTCTCTCAAGAGCCGCGGTCTTGTGTCCACATTCGGTGTCTCCAACTTCACACCGGCACAAACCCGCGCACTGCAAGCGCACCTCACAGACCCACTGGTATCAACGCAAGTGGAATTCTCTGCCGCACA
>CAYSPE010000151.1:0-1707 GCA_964432845.1 uncultured Bifidobacterium sp. | reverse complement strand
ACGCGCAGCTCCGCTTTCCGACCGGGGCAGCGGCACTCAACTACAACGTGCTTCAGAAAATCGCCTATGGCGGGGTGCTGTTCGTGCTGCTGCCGGCCATGATCCTGTCCGGCCTGGCCATGTCGCCCGCGCTCGATGCGGCCTGGCCCTGGCTGATTGATCTGTTTGGCGGACGGCAGTCGGCCCGCTCGATCCACTTCATCGCCGCCATGGGGCTGGTGTTGTTCTTCCTGGTTCACATGGCGATGGTCGTGCTGGCCGGGCCAATCAACGAAGTCCGCTCCATGATCACCGGTTGGTATCGGTTGCCACAGGAAAAGGAGCCGCGCGCATGATCATCACCCGCCGCAAGGCTTTGCAATGGGGTGCCGTTGGGACTGGCGGTCTGCTCCTGTCAGGCTGCGATGCGCTGAATGACAGTCCGTCGTTCAAAGGGGCCATTGCCGGGGTCGGTCGCCTGCATGAGCTGACCCAGCGGGCGATCATCGGCGATAGCCTGGCGCGCGAATTTACCGAGGCGGACATGTCCCCGGTGTTCAAGGCCAATGGCAGCCTGATGGTTGCCGATCCGGCCTATCGCGGCATGCTGGCCAACGGTTTTGCGCAATGGGCGCTCAAGGTGGATGGACTGGTGCATCGCCCGCTCGCGCTGCCGCTCACGGCCCTGCAGGCGATGCCGCAGCGCACCCAGATCACCCGCCATGATTGCGTTGAGGGGTGGAGCGCGATCGGCAAGTGGCAGGGGCCGCAACTGGGCGCGATCCTCCGTTCAGCCGGGCTGATGCCCGGCGCGCGCTATGTCGTCTTCCACTGCGCCGACAAGCTGGAAGGCAAGCCCTATTACGAATCGATCGATCTGGTCGAAGCCTTCCATCCGCAGACCATTTTGGCCTGGCGGATGAACGATGCGCCGCTGACCGAACCCCATGGTGCGCCGATCCGCCTGCGCAGCGAACGCCAGCTGGGCTACAAGCAGGCCAAGTACATCATGCGGATCGAACTGCGCGAAACTCTTGCCGGTCTCTACGGCGGCAAGGGCGGCTTCTGGGAAGACAATCGCGGTTACCAGTGGTGGGCCGGGATTTAACCTAGATAAGCCGGCGGACGGCCTCGCCGGAATAGAGCCACAGTTCCCCGCCTTCGCGCTGCACGCTGCCCATCGCGGCGTTGAACGCGGCCATGTGCGCGCTCTGGCCGTGTGCTGCGAGGGCCTCCGCCGATTCCCAGCGCTCGGCGATGCGGATCAGGTCCGGGTCGTTGATATCACGCGCGAAAGCATAGGACAGGCAGCCTTCTTCCTTCAGGGTTTCTGCAACCATGGTGCGCGCTGCCTCGGCCACCCCGTCGAATTGCCCTGATGCCAGCTTCAGCCAGCCTTCGATGATCAGCATCTTCGTCTCCACTTTTGCAGTTTGGCCAACCTTGCCGGTTTTCCAGGCCTAGCACCAGCTTGATCGGCGTCCGCGCCAGGGTTCGGCCAGCCCTTCGGCCACCAGCCGTGCGCCGATGCTTTCTCCGTTGCGGGTTGCTACGGCCAGGCGCCGGCCATATCGATCACGGCTGCGCGGCATATCGACCAGCAAGACGGGACCGGCATTGAGTAGCGCCAGCAGGCGGAGCTTGGCAGCTTCTCCCAATTGCCGTTCCGCCGCGCACTGGGCTTGGTGCGTCTCCGGCGCATTGATATCGGCAATCCGGACCTTCTCG
>CAYSPE010000150.1:0-1710 GCA_964432845.1 uncultured Bifidobacterium sp. | reverse complement strand
GAACCGCCCTTGAAGATCACGCCTTCTTCGCGGTACCAGTTGAGGATTGCCGACATCTTGTCTTCGACCGAAAGGATGAAGCATGCACTTGCCTGCTGTGGCACACCCTTGACGCCAATGTTGAACCACACGGGGCTGTTGAATGCAGCGCGCTGTGTGACAAGGATGTACTTGAGTTCTGCGCGGAATGCTTCTGCTTCTTCGTTATCAACGAAGTAACCACCTTCAATGCCCCAGGTGGTGATGGTGTCGGCAACACGATCGATGACCTGACGCATGGAGTGTTCGCGCTCTGGTGTGCCAGGAGTTCCGCGGAAGTACTTCTGCGCAACGATGTTGGTGGAGTTCAGCGACCACGTGGTGGGGAACTCAACACCGAGCTGTTCAAATGCCACTGAACCGTCGCGCCAGTTGGTGATGCGTGAATCACGCTTCTCCCACTGCACTTCGTCGTATGGGTGAACACCAGGTGTGGTGAAGAAGCGGCCGATGCCGATAGAGAGGCGGTCTGGAGCAAGTGACATGTGATTTTCTTTTCTGGGCGTGAATTTTGGGTCGAACCACAACATATTGTGGTTGACAGGCTGTTTAGTGCCTATTTCCCACAAGTGGTAGGGGGAGATTACAGCACTGTAGTTACACCCTTGTCAACGACCCTCGCGAAATTCTTTTTTTGTAGGCGGACAGCGGCGCGAACCAACAGGTCTGGGACCGCCCGGCCCCGAGAAAAACTTCGAAAAAGCTTCGAGGCCTCCCCCACATCCGCAGGTTCGCAGCCGCTGTCGACTACCCCATGAACCTACGGACAACCCCCTGTGAATTGGAAGTGGATAGCCGTGTGAATTACTAATTCTTTCTGGGGAAAGCCCTTATTTTTCAGGGGATTTCTCTGTGGGTGACGTGTGCATAACTTGGCCCCGTTGTGGACAAAGTAAGCCGTCCTTAACAGAGTTAGGCAGGCGTGACCGACACGGGAATGGCGTTGAGCACGGCATTGCCCGACAACGGATCGAGCACCTGGTCGTCGGTGAGGATGTTGCTGTTTACGCCAGCCTTGGCAGCCGCAACAGCCATGCGGGTTCCTGGCACTCCATGACCCCAGCCGTGGGGCAGGCTGACCACGCCCTGTCGAACAGCGTCGGTGACCTGTACGGGCGCCTGCACCTCTCCCACGCGGCTAGCGATTCGCACTTCATCCCCTGTGGAAACACCGAGACGTGCGGCGTCATCTGGATGCACATGCACCGTGCAGGCCAATGAACCCTTGGTGAGGATGTTGAGGTTGTGCAGCCACGAGTTGTTCGACTTGAGATCGCGACGACCCACCAACAACATCTGATCGGGATTCACTGCATCAATCGTTGCTTCGAGTCGATGCAAATCTGCAATCAACGACTCAGGTGCAATTTCAATTTTGCCACTTGGTGTTCGAAGGCCTTCTGGCAATCGTGGTTCCAACGCACCGAAGTCGACGCCGTGCGGGTTGGCCAACAACAAGTCGAGTGATGCACCACCAGTGTTCGCACCGAATGCTGCACCGAAAGGTCCTGTTTGCAGCATGAAATCGAGCAGACGTGGTGAATTGCGACGTCCGTCTTTGCTCAGCAAATGCATGATCTCATCTGCATCGCGACCGTAGATGTTGGATGACGAATTTTTCACTGCTGCATCAACTGCTGCACGCAATGATGCTTCTTCAATTGCATCGGG
>CAYSPE010000149.1:0-1774 GCA_964432845.1 uncultured Bifidobacterium sp. | reverse complement strand
TGCATGCCATGCAAGCGCTCTGCCAACTGAGCTACAGCCCCGAAATGGGACTCTTCACCTTACCAAGAGAGGCGCCCCGTCACCTCGGGCGAATTGCACCTATTGCCAGGCAACGGGTGTGAGGTCTTTATACAGGCGCTCAATTTCGTAGAACCGACGAGATTCCTCGTGGAAGACATGCACCACCACATCGCCGTAGTCAACAAGCACCCATTGCTGCTCGCGCGCACCCTCGGAATGAAGAGGTCCACGGCCGGTGAGTTCACGGACCGATGTGAGAACTTCATCGGTGATGGCGCGGACCAGTCGAGGGTTTGATGCTGTGGCGACCACGAAGTATTCAGTGATGCCCACCACTTCGCCGACGGGCAAGATGAGAATTTCTGTTCCCTGCTTTTCATCGATGATTTGTGCGACGAACTTCGCAAGTTCAAGAGAATCAATTGTTGTATCAGCGGTCACTTCGACTCAGTTGGTGTGGTGGTAGTTGTTCCGCCACTTCCGAGGAATGCGACAAAATCATTGCCCAACACCACTTGCAAGTTGACACCTGAAATGGTTTGCGGGGCTTTCTTGAATTCAAGTGTGCCAAGCGTCGACGAATATGCCTCACCTTCGGCGCGTGCAAGATCGTCGGAGTAGTACACCACCGTGTGCTCGGCAGCAGGTCCATCTATCTGACGAACGAGCATGACTTTTGCTCCGAGATACGCAAGTCGGGTCACTGCTTCACGCGCGATGTTTGTATTGGTGAACGGCACATCAACCATCACCGCAATTGCGTCTGATGCAAGCGACAGCGCCGATGGAACCACACTGGCCATCACCATCAATGCTTCTCCACCGTCTAGTTCATACAGATCGACGTTGGCAGGGTTGCGCTGCGCATCGGTAATGAGCGTGGAACTGAGTTGCCATACATCGACTCGCCCCGACAACACTGCGGACATGAATCCAGCAGTATCAACAGGTGCGTCGGTGACGGCAGGAATAGTGGTGCTTGATGCAATTGAGTCGGTGGCCACTGGGGCTCCGGCATGTGCGATGGCCTTCCACAGTTCTTTCACCTGCGCCAAGCGATCCGACTCGGGAATTCCGGCCTGCGAGGCAGCAAGTCCGTTTGCAATTTGCAGTGGAGTGAGTGTTTGCGGGCCGGCTTCCAAAACAGTGCTCACACCAGACGCCGATGTATCAAACATGGGCGACGCAAGTGTGACCTGCTGGGGTGAAACGGTCTTTAACAAATCGGCAAACTCAAGCGCGGTGACATCATCGGCATGATCGATGGTGATGTTCAGCAGGTCCTCTACTGCCGACTTCAATCCGAAGATTCCATCGGTCACGTAGTAATCGGCGATGCGAGCAGGCGCTGCGCCATCTGCAACATGTGCCGATGCACCCACAGGTAGAGAAACAATGGTGCCGCCGTGACCACCGGGGGCAATTGACAACAATGCAATGGACGACACGCTCACCACTTCGCCAATGTGCTTTGTGACCGCGATGAGTTCCACCGGAGTAGTGGGAATTTCAGCAATTCCCGCTTCGTCAACACTGTTTCCGCCCGATTCATGCAGCAATGCATTGGCGCCCACCACGACGCCACTCGGCAACGCGATCACCGACAACACAGATGTGACGATGGCAGCAACCTTGCGTCGGCGGCGACGAGCAGCAATGGCGGTCATGCGCGCGCTCCGCGATACAAACCGTGCTCAGCGATGACGCGTGCAACATCTGGTGTCACCCATTCGGCGACTGGCTGACCGGCACC
>CAYSPE010000148.1:0-1784 GCA_964432845.1 uncultured Bifidobacterium sp. | reverse complement strand
AACATGAATAAGCGTGCGCAGCATGTGCCCATTTTCTGCATTGTGCCTATCCCCCGATGCTGGCCCGAGCACGGGACGGGGCTCGTTGATGAATTGAGCGTTGTGCAATTCGATCTCCAGTACATCGGCATGTCTGGTGATGGCATAGAAGGGATTGAATTGCCCTGTCGGATCCTCGTACCGATAAATAGGCGCTTCCTTACGAAGCAATGCGCAAGCTTCGAAGAACCTCGGTTCGTCTGCGTACGCACTTGGATCAGTGAAAACTTTGATTGCTTCTTCCACGGTTAACGACATAGCAACCCCCTTGCTTGTGTTCATTCTTGCCCACCGCAAGGGTGACAAGCGAGGCCAGAAACAGCACCTATTGTTGTGAGGTGCCCACACGCTCTCGACCAATAATCGCCAAGCTGATCTCGGTGTTAGGCGGGGCTATCGGCGTTGCCGGTGTTGCGTTCGTCGTTAAAACTCTTGTCTCCCGTTGGCATGATGTGACCGATGCATTTCAACAGGTGCACGCCATCAATCTTGTCGCAAGCCTCATGCTTGGCCTTGCCGCAATGACAAGCATCGGATGGATGTGGGTTCGCATGATGGGCGACAAGGGACACTCTGTTTCCCATCGTCGCGCCATGAGGTGGTACTTCACAGGACAACTCGGCAAATACGTACCGGGCGGAATTTGGCCCATTGTGGGTCGTGCCGAACTTGCCGCGCGAAACGGTATTCCACGTAAAGATGCCTACGCGAGTACAGGGTTGTCGCTCGTCACTACTTACCTGGCGGCGGTTGTGGCAATCGGAATCGGCGCTTTGGGCACTTCGGACCACAAGATTGTCAGTGCTGTCATCGTGGCTGCATTGGGAGTGGGCTACTACGTGTTCTCCCACGAAAAACTACGTACAGCAGTGTTGGGTGTCGCATCAAAAGTTTCGCCGACTGCATTGAACCTCACTGAGCCAGCTCGCTTGGCACGACTCACTTTGGCCCATCTCCCTTCGTGGCTACTGATGTCTCTTTCAACATCGGTGACCGCTTCAGCATTTGGCGCGCACGTCAATCTCTTACAAATGCTGTTCATCACATCCACCTCGTGGCTGGCAGGTTTTGTGATTGTTGGCGTACCGGGCGGCATTGGCGTGCGCGAAGCAATCTTCACATCTCTGGCTGGAGGAACCATTGGCACACCACTTGCGGTATCGCTAGCCCTCATGAGCCGAGTTGTCTTTATCTCGGTTGACCTCATTGGTGCGTTGATAGCCAATGTGGTGTCCAAGTTCAGTACGTCAGCGGAAGCCTGAGAAACGTTCTCTCGGAATTTCCTTACGCTGACCGCTGATACTTTTCACGCGCAGGATTCGAACCATGAACCAACGTACGTATCGCATGATGTAGCTACGTAACTCCAAAGTTGCCTTGCGTACCTTCATGTACCCATATCGCCGAGAAGCCATCAATGACTGCTTGCGCACCAATTCGCGATGAAATTTGGCGGCTTGTCGCCGAGGCTTGAGAGTTCCGAAACCCTTATTCGGACCCGGCAGGTCGGGTGTGTGCATGCCGATTGAACGAAGGTAATCGGCGTAGGCGTACGCGAACTCGCCAAACACCACCCGATCAGTTTGAGATTCACGAATCTCTTCTTCTGACACCTCTATTGACACGCACGATCCGTTGTCAATCAGCTGCTGATGAACTTGTTCAGCAAAGTCCGAGCGACAGATCACCAAACTGATACCAGTCTTAGTGAACACAGTGCTTGGCAGCCACGCATCTCCCACCAC
>CAYSPE010000147.1:0-1814 GCA_964432845.1 uncultured Bifidobacterium sp. | reverse complement strand
CCTCTTCACAAACAGTCACCAACGAAAGGTCACGCAAAGTTTTCTTCAGCGTAAGAACTTCTTCGCCATGCTTTACGTGCGGACGAATCCAGTCGGGTTTGCGTTCGCTCAGTTCAATCGCATCAGTGACTCCTGCACGAGCAAGACGCCCAAGCATGCGCACTGGTTGACCAGGCCCCTCACCTCGCGAAAAAGCACTGAGGTCCTCAGGAGTTTGCTTCCACGCAACATCTTGGCGTTCCATCTCTCCGTTACCCCACGCACGCGCAGCATGCTTGGCCACAACATCGACGAAATCCGACATGGTGATGGAAATTCCTTCAGCCTCCACCGATGTGACTGGGAATTCAGCAATGCCGCACGGAACAATGTTTGTGCTCATGTACGCAAGATCGGTGTGCACGTTCACGGCAAACCCATGCATGGTGCGATTGCGACCCACACGAACACCAATTGCACAAATTTTGCGTGGGTTCGTTTCTACGTCGAGCCATACACCGGGATATCCGTCGAATCGATCGGCAGTGTTAAGACCGATCTCATGTAGCGAGTTAATAATCACCTGTTCCACTTGACGTACATACGCAGTTGAATCTGCCGGGCCATCTCCGCCGTGCTTTGCGGGAAGAGTGAGCAACGGATAACCCACCAATTGTCCAGGACCGTGATAGGTGATGTCACCACCACGCTTCACACTGACGAAATCTGCGCCCACTTCTGCTGGGTCGCACCGAAGGTTTTTCTCCAATTCAGCAGATGGACCATAGGTGAACACATGCGGATGCTCCAACAAGAGCAGTCGGTTGTCGGTTCCGTTGCGAAAGATGGACTCTTGCAACGCCAACGCTTCGGCGTAACGAACAGTTCCTAGCCAACGAACATGCAGTGGAGAGTTCATGTGAGCTGCACCACCAAATTCCTAGTGAAGCCTCTTAGACCTCGGACGACCAATCGCGTGTTTCAAGAATTGTCTTTACGCGCACCAAGAAGCCTGCGGCGTATGCACCATCGAACGCACGATGATCCCACGCCATTGCCAAATTGCCCACGGGGTGAATTGCGATGGATTCGCCACCACCAGGAATTTCAACAACAACAGGCTTCTTTGCAATGGCATCAGTCGACAACACTGCAACCTGTGGCTGGTTAATGACAGGCATGGTGAGAACCGAGCCTGCTGAGCCGTTGTTGCTAATGGTGAATGTGCCGCCAGTAATTTCATCGGGCGTTACACGTCGTGTACGTGCACGGTTGCCAAGATCGTTGATCTCGCGAGCAAGAGCACGAAGGCGCTTGCTTTCAGCATCACGCACCACCGGCACCAAGAGACCCTGGTAATCCATGTCAACGGCAATGCCCAAGTCAACAAAGCGATGGACAATGAGATCGTTCTCTCCCACCGACGAATTCAGGTGTGGGAAATCACCAAGCGCATCGACAACGGCGCGGGCAATAAATGGAAGATACGTGAGGCTGAAACCTTCAGAGGCCTTGAACTCTTCCTTCACCTTGTTGCGCACTGCATCAACATTGGCGAAGTCCACTTCCACAACGCTGAGTACGTGTGGACTGATGGCCTTGCTGGCCACCATATGTGCGCCAGTTGCTTGGCGAATCTTTGACAAGGGCACCACTTCGTCGCGTGCGCCTGCAACCACGCGTGGAGCAGCAACTGTTGCACGTGCTGCCGGCGCGGCGCTTGCTGCAGAAGGTGTCGAACTTGCGCCGCCGCGCTCGATGACTGCCACCACATCATCACGAGTAATGCGACCACCAGGGCCAGTGCCGGAGATGCGTGATGCATCGAGTCCATT
>CAYSPE010000146.1:0-1831 GCA_964432845.1 uncultured Bifidobacterium sp. | reverse complement strand
GTGCCCAAGGGCTCTACAGCTCAGCCACAAAAAGGTTCTGGCAAGTAACTAAATCAACAGGCTCACTACAACGATGGTGAGTGAAGCAAGTGCGAAGGCTGCTTGAGGCATCGTTGTGCCGGGATGGCCAAGCAATTGACCAATGGCGATGGGAATTGTTGTCGAACCCGACCGGCTGAGGAAGCTGGTGGCGCCGAATTCGCCAAGAGAAATGGCGGCGCTGAGGCCGGAGGCTTTGGCAAGTGCAGGGCGTAGAAGCGGAAGATCAATGGTGAACCACGTGCGCCACGGGTCTGCGCCGAGTGAAGCAGATGCGTCGCGCAGATCGTTCGGTATTGCGTTGACTGCAGGCTGAATGGTGCGCAGCGAGATGGGCAACGCAATGACTGCATGAATAACTGGAATGAGCCATCTATCACCTCGCCAATTGATGGGTGATTGGTTGAAGGTAACGATGATGCCGAGACCGAGCGTGACCGCTGAGATAGCGAGTGGCCACGAAGTGATGGTGGAGACGATGCGACTCTTATTGCGAGCTGATGAAATAAGGAGTGCGGCAACTGTTGCTAGTGCGGCACAAGAGATGGCAAAAGTTGCTGAGGTGACAAAGGTGGAAGCAGTGTTGATTCCGACTGATTCAGTTGTTCCGTTGAAGAGCCATGTGTAACCCCGTAGTGATATTCGGTTGTTCACAATAAATGAACGAAGGAGAACCGCGATGAGTGGAGCTGCAATAACTGCGACTGAAAGGTAGGTCACAGTGGTGACAAGTAGCGAAGCCGATGGTTTTCTATCGGCATGAAGAACTTGTACATCGGCATCATGCTTTGGTTGGGCGATGATGAGAACCAAGAAGATGAAGATTGCTTGCAAAAGCGCGAGGGAGGTTGCGGTCCGAGCGTCGCCAAGACGGATTGCTTGAGTAAATATTTCGGTCTCAATCGTGCGCCGTGATACTCCGCCCAAAATGCTGACGGTTGCGAAACTTGTGAAGCAATAGAGAAATATCAAAGCTGCCGCGTTACGAAGTGATGAACGAATGTGTGGGTACACCACGTACACAAATGTACGAAGCGAATGTGCACCAAGATCAGCAGAGCTGAGTTCTAAGGCAGGGTCAAGTTGTTGCCAACGGGCGCCCACCACACGCAAAACGACTGCGGAATTAAATGCCGCATGGGCCCACAAAATGGCGGGGACATGTGAGTTCGGAAGAATGGCTCGAATGCCAGTTGCCACAACAACGGCGGGCATCAGAAATGGTGCGGTGGCAAGGCCATTGATAATTCTGCGGAATCGAATGGTGTGACGTGAGAGGGCCCAAGTAAGTGGCAGCGCGATGACAAGCGTGAGAACGGTTGAGATAACTGCTTGCCATGTGGTGAACCACCACACGCTTCGCAGTGATCCGTTGGTGATGGTGTCAGCGAGATTCTCAACACGTGCGTACCTGGCAACGATGGTGAGAACAGGAAACACAAAGAACAAGGCGAGGCCCGCGAGCGGTATTGCTTGTAGGCGACGCGCAGTCCGAGTGACTGGGTTCATCACAATGCGATGGATCTCCATGCGTCAAGCCATGCTTCCCGGTTCTTTTCAATGTCTTCCGGAGCAAGCGTGAGCGGCTTCGTTGGCCTCACTGCATATTGCTGGAATAGTTTCGGCAATTCTGCGTCTTTGTTGACGGGGAACACGAACAATGACAGCGGCATTGATTCTTGGAACTTCTTTGCCAACAAGTAATCAACAAGTTTTTGAGCAATATTCGGGTTCTTGGTGCCACGCATAATGCCGACGTATTCCGTTTGGTGGAAACATGTGGATTCAATAA
>CAYSPE010000145.1:0-1867 GCA_964432845.1 uncultured Bifidobacterium sp. | reverse complement strand
CATCTGACCATTATTGAACGGCGAGGCTCGCCTTGAACTCTGCATCCTCGATGAGCGCCTTCACTTCGGGTGAAGGTTCACTCAAACGCTCCAACGTGACACCGTGAATGGTTCCGGTGAAGCGATAGATGTGCGGATAGAAGCCAACGGCAGCACCCGAATCCAAACCCACGTCGAATGTTTCGCCACTGATGGAGAAGATCACGGGAACGGTTTGTTCAATGCGAGCATGTCCCACTACTTCACCATCAACGCGCAACACCGCGTCACCGCCAGCACCGAATCCACCGTCGTACGCAAAATCAACCACGATCTCGTGCGCACCAACGGGAACAGGTTTCACAGAGCGAGCCACGTAATGGTCTTTCCCGAAACGGTTGTAATGGAACACTGGGAAACCCTGGGCATTCACATACAAACTCCATCCGGCCATGTTGCCGCCTTGAGCAACGATGACGCCTTCGCATCCACCCTCAGGTACTTCAACGCTTGCAGTGATTCGATACGAACAGTTCTTCAGGTTCACCACCGAGCGTTCCGGCATTCGCCAATGATCCGTGGTGTAGGTCATCTTCGTGACATTGCCCAGCGCCTCGGGCACGCCAATCTTCAAGCCGAATCCCTGACCAGGCTCTTTCAGCGGATACACGTTGTTGCGAAGTGCTTCGCTGTGGAAGAGGTCTTGCAGTTCCTTCAACTTCTCGGGGAACTCCGAAGCAAGATCGACACCCTGTGAGAAGTCTTCGGTGATGTTGTACAACTCCCACTTCTCGTGCTCATCATCGAAAGGCACCGAGTCGAAACGCTTCCACGGAACCCGCCCGTGGAAGCACGAGGCAATCCAACCGTCGTGATACAACGCGCGATTGCCGAACATCTCGAAGTATTGCGTGGTGTGCGCCGACGGCACAGACGCGTCATCCAGCGCGTACAACATGGACACGCCGTCGATGTCCATCTGTTCGATGCCGTTCACCGCGCGTGGCGCCTCGATGCCAGCCGCCTCCAACAACGTGGGGAAAATGTCCACGATGTGGTGGAACTGTGTGCGCAATCCACCCGGTGATGAAATGCGTGCCGGCCATTGCAATGCCATGGCATTACGTGTGCCACCAAAGTGCGACGCCACCTGCTTCATCCACTGGAACGGAGAATCAAGCGCCCATGCCCACGCAAGGTTGTAGTGGTTCTCGCACTTGGCAGAACCGAAGTCGGCCATGTTCTGCAACAACCACTCGGGGTCTTCAGGGAATCCGTTCTGGAAACTGGGCGCAGCCCATGCACCATTGACCGTTCCTTCAGCAGATGCGCCGTTGTCGCCGGTGATGTAGATGAACAAAGTGTTCTCGGTCTCGCCCATTTCGTCGAGCGCATCGAGCAACTTGCCGATCTGTTCGTCGGTGTGCGCCATGAAACCGGCGAACACCTCCATGAGTCGCGATGCAACGGGCTTGTACTTGTCGGGGTACGACTCCCAACTGGGCACGGCATCGGGTCGTGGCGTGAGCGTGGTGTTCGGCGGAATCACACCCAGTTCCAATTGACGTTGGAATACCTGTTCACGCAGCACATCCCAGCCCTCATCGAATTGGCCCTTGAAGCGGTCGATGTATTCGGGCCATACATGGTGCGGGCAATGCATTGCACCTGTTGCGAAATACGTGAAGAACGGACGCTTCGGATTCGTGGCGCGCTGCAATCGCATCCACGCAATGGCCTTCTCTGCCAGGTCTTCACTCATGTGATAGTCATCGCGACCTTCATAGGGCATCACCGGAGTTGTTTGATCGAACATGGGCGGCTCGTATTGCGATGCTTCGGCACTCAAGATGCCATAGAACCGTTCGAAGCCCAAGCCAGTGGGCCA
>CAYSPE010000144.1:0-1912 GCA_964432845.1 uncultured Bifidobacterium sp. | reverse complement strand
AACTGATACCAGTCTTAGTGAACACAGTGCTTGGCAGCCACGCATCTCCCACCACTAAGTCAGCCAGGAAATTGGAGTGATTGACACAAACATGGCAACGAGTTGTATTGAAATGTCGGTCAAACGCAACTTGATACCCAAAGTCAACTCGTCGACTTGCGGAATACGTGTGGCCGTCTTGCGTAAGAACGGTGAGCTTCCCTACTGGACCTCCACCGCGATAGGAAATATCACTAATTTCGTTGGGCTCAAATCCGAGATACTCACCCATCGCATTGATGCTGTGATGCGAGTATTGCCATCCGCACAAAAGCCCCACGGTGAGCGAAATTTTTGTACGAAGTTCTGGCGCAAATTTCTTCACCCAGGCATAGAGACCTTCAAGTTCGCAGGGAATAGCAACGATGGCCAACCGGCCAGGGGTATCGCGCAACAGTTCGAGTGCAGATGTTTGTTTGAGGTTGTGATAGATGGAACCTGGCAGCGAATCAACGTCTTCAGCATTGGTGACTAGACGCGCCGCAAAATCAATTCCGGATACATGGTCAAGAGCGATAATTCCGTCAATTTGATTGCTGGTCAAAAGGTGTCGCAACAGCTCCTTAATGAGGCCGCCCGAACTGGCCTTCATATTGCGTTCGTTGTTGGTACTTTGCGACAAATGAACTGACCGCACCACGCCGTATGGGCCAATTTCAGAGCCTGGGAACAGGTACTGCTGTAAACCTTGGTAATCCACTGCTACCGCAGGACATACAGAGGCTGCATTTTCGCCACCTGGCGTTTCTGGTTCGAAAATAAGCCTCTTTGGGTTGAGGCTGACGCGCACGGATGCATCAACCATCTCACACGCCCCGCAACCAATGCACATTCCGGAGTCGATGACTCCCGACAGGTCTTTTGTGATGTTCATTTTTGCACCACACTTGCAATCACCGAAAAATTACGGGCTGACTTTTCTTTGACCTTTGGTAGTGCTTGTTCAATTTGACGGCGAATGGTTTGAGAATTTGCAAGTGCATCGTTGACCTTCTGCACAATCCCCTGCGGCTGGTGCAACTCTGCCGAATCCATTCCAAAATCCGTGAGCCCGAAATCATCAAGCACCTCGCGGTACTTATGACTCCACCCCACCACAACGGTAGGCGTGCACGTGGCAAGACCAGAGATCATTGCGTGAAAGCGCGACGTAACGAGAGCTGAACTCATGGCCACAATGCGACGCAGTTCGCCAGCGGCGAGATCTTCGTCAATTCCGATCACCAGTTCATCGCCTGAACATGCAGCCACCACCTCGCGACATACGGGGCCATCATTCATACGACCTTCGGCCTGTCCCGCTCGATACGAGTGAGGCACCACCACCACAGGAAGCGATGTTGATCGACGAATTTCTGAAATCAAAGCGGACATTGATGTCACATAGTTGCCACCTGAGGCCTCGTAGAGACCGCGCACGACCGCACTGGGCATCACGACAATGAAAGGTTCTGATTCAGGAGGCAGCAATGCAGCAACCGAAGGTGGCAGTGTCTCAGATTCATCGAGAGAGAAAGCTAAGTCAGCAACATCGGCCACATTTGAAAGCCGAAGAGAATCAAGATGTTCACGCGTGCGTGCCCCACGCGCACAAATCGCTGCCAAACGCGGCAACACCCAACGAGCCAACATGCGATTGGGCTGCGATGAAAACGGACCAAGAGCTTGAGCGGCCTTCACAGTTGGCACTCCGAGCAACAGAGGCACACCCGTCATGATTGCGTTGTACACCGTGATGGGAATACCTCGCCCATCGGCAAAACTGATGCCCGCCACATCTACCACCACATCAGAGTTCAACAAGGCACGACATCCTCGTGTGCGCACCCAACCAAGCGGGAGATGAAGTTTCCGCGCAATGGAGGCAAGCAGC
>CAYSPE010000143.1:0-1919 GCA_964432845.1 uncultured Bifidobacterium sp. | reverse complement strand
GGAAGAACGAGTGGTGTGATCTCGCGCTCGAAGAAACCATTCTCTTGGTGTGCAACTGCGAGGTTGTGTGAGCGAACACCGAAGTGGTCCATCTCTTCGCGTGACACGCCTTCTGCCTGCACCACGTTCTCAGCGGTTTGACCCATTGCAATGTATGCGTCGGGAAGACCGGTGGGTGGGGTCCAGATAGGTGCGCCGCCTTCGGAACGTGCCTTGGTACGAGCACCAGCTTCCTTGAAGATGGGGTTAGGAGCTGAGTCAGATGCACCTGATCCGTAACGGCTCACTGCCTCAACACCAGCTGCGATGAAACAATCGCCTTCTCCGGCGCGAATGGCATGAGCTGCCATGCGGATGGTCTGCAATGAAGATGAGCAGTAACGGTTGACGGTGACGCCAGGAACATCGTCGAGGCCAGCGAGGATTGCCACCATACGACCAATGTTGAATCCGCCTTCGCCTGCAGGCTGGCCGATTCCCATGATGAGGTCTTCAACGTCGTTTGCTTGCACTTGTGGCACCTTGGCCATGAGTGCCTTCACGATCTGTGCTGCCATGTCGTCAGGACGCAAGTCCTTCAACGAACCCTTGTGCGCGCGGCCAATGGGGCTACGGGCTGTGGCGACGATAACTGCTTCAGGCATGGGGTCTCCCTTTGATACGGCCCGCCTATCGAACCGACTTCAGAACGATACTAGATTGCCTCCATGACCCTGCCTGTAGTCCCACTCGCTGATATTGACCTCTCCGACCCAGAGTTTTGGACTCAGCCCCGCGAATGGCGCGATGGTGCCTTCAAAACTCTGCGCGACCAGGCCCCTTTTCAGTTCTTTGAAGAACGCGCCATTGAAAACATGGGGCCTGCCGGCCGTGGGTATCGCGCCCTCACTCGCCACGACGACATCTGGCATGTGAGCCGCAACCCTCAGGTGTTCTGCAGCGGACAGGGCTCCAACATTGGCGACATGCCCGTGGAAATAAACGAGTTCTTCGGCTCCATGATCAACATGGATGACCCCAAGCACTTCCGACTGCGATCGATTGTTTCGAAAGGATTCACTCCAAAGGAAATCACTGCACTCGAAGAGTCGGTGCGCGTGCGCTCAAAGGCAGTGATTGATCGCATGTTCGAGCGCTTCCCCAACCGCGAGTGCGACTTCGTACATGAAGTAGCAGCACTCATGCCATTGCAGATCATCTGCGACATGATGGGCATTCCCGAGTCCGACGAAGAAATGATTTTCAACTGGACGAACACCATCCTTGGCGTTGGCGACCCTGAATTCGTGGGAACGCTGGAAGATCTCATCCGAGTAGGTGGTGAAATTTTTGCCTACGCGCTCGCACTGGGCGAGGACCGTTTGAAGAACCCTCGCAATGACATCGCTTCCATCATGATGCACGCCGAAGTAGATGGCGAACGTTTAAGCGCTCAAGAGTTTGGTTCGTTCTTCATTCTTTTGGTGGTGGCAGGTAATGAAACAACTCGTACCGCAATTGCACACGGCATGCGTGAGTTGACTCTGCACCGCGACCAGCGCGACATTTGGTTCAACAACTTTGAGGCACACACCAAGACCGCCGTTGAAGAAATTGTTCGCTATGCAACTCCTGTCATTCACTTCCGCCGTACCGCAACACAGGACACCGAGATCAATGGCCAGAAGATTCTCGAAGGCGAAAAAGTGGTGATGTTCTACCAGTCGGGTAATCGCGACGAGCGCGTGTTCGCCAACCCCTACGAATTCAACGTATTGCGCGATCCATCGCCTGCACAGGTGGGCTTCGGCGCTGGTGGTCCACACTTCTGTTTGGGCGCCAACCTTGCACGCCGCGAAATCGCTGTGATGTTCGACGAAATTCGTCGCCGCGTTCCTCAATTGGAAATCACTTCTGAGCCTGCGTACTTGCAAAGCTCA
>CAYSPE010000142.1:0-1979 GCA_964432845.1 uncultured Bifidobacterium sp. | reverse complement strand
GAGCCGTTGCCGAACTAGCAATGATGTCTGCATCGCGCACTAATTGGTTCCCGTAGCAATGGTCTCCGTTTGCATGTGTGTTGACCACCGTGCCGATGGGGGCATTGTTCGTGAGAGGCGCCATGTAGTCGAGCATGCGTTGGGTAATTTTCAGGTCAAACAGAGTGTCAACCAACAAGGACGCACCATCGCCAACCACAAGTCCGGCATTTGACCAGCCCCAACCGCCGTCGGGTTGGAGATATGCGTGACATCCGTTCCCCAATTCGTGCAAACCAAGCGTGTACGTCATATCAATTCCCCCACAATCATTTGTGCAATCCGCAGTGCCTCCATTGTGACAGGTGCAGCAGGAGTGCAGTGCGGAACTTCCCGCAGCACCGATGCGTCGGCCACCCACAGATTGGATACGCCGTTCACTCGCCCATCGTTATCAACCACGTCAATGCACGAGGACGAAACATGGCTCAGCGGATACACACCAGGGTCAACCGTAGATGTTGTCACGCCAGCGCAATTGGCGAGTTCTATTGATAACTCCGTAGCAATTGCTCGAGCTTTGCTGAGAGCAAGTTCCTCTATCTGACCATTGTGCGGATTCACATGCACAACCGATAACAATGCGCGGTTCTGATCAAACGCCGATATGCGTTCGTACGCATGAACAAGAAACTTTTCGCCCGAAGCAAGGCTGATTTCTTTCACCACTGCAGTATCAAAGAGCGCCTCAGACGCTTGCTCCAACTCCACTACAACATTGACTGAATAGTGGTTCTGCACTTCAAAGTTGCTGGCCGAGTTGAATCCGGATTCTCGCAATATGTGTGGCGAGTTCAACGCACCCGCACACAGCACAACCGCCATGGAATTCAAAGAATCATGTCGTAACCGAACTGCTCGTACACGCCCACCTTCCATTTGAAACGACGTTGCACTGTCACGCACGATGCGGATTCGACCCTCTTCTTCAAGGTGGGCAACGGCACGACCTGGATTCCATCGACCGCCGTTCCACCACAGCCGACTGAAGCGACCTCCATTTTTCAAAAGAAATTCGCCCATGAGCCCAATGTCGCTATGGGTAGCCATGCGAGTGAGACCCCGAGCAAAATCGGGCTCTTCACCGGTGAGCAGCATGCCGTTGATCGCACTTCCACCTCCAAGTGCTCTGGCTTGAATAACTCCGTTGACGTCGCTCGAGAAACTTTCATCGGCCAGCACATCAAAGAATCGAGATTCATCATCATGGGGTGATTTTTCCCCCGGCTCCACAAGCACAAGTGGAAGGTCTGTGTGGTTGGCGAGATGCGTCGCCACCATGCAACCAGCAGTGCCTCCCCCAATGACAACGACGGGATCCTGCTTCTTCATTGGCGATTATCGATGATTGGGTGCTTCAAGACCGTGCAAGTGTGCTGCATCGTTGTAGCGAACCAATCTCCACTTGCTCCCCTGAAGATGCACCAGTTCGGTTAACGAGGTGTTGCTGGTAAGCAACTCAAACTTTCCGGACTGATGCATGTGTAATGCATTTCGCAACACTGCATCAATCACTCCGCCGTGGCACACCACGGCAATGGTGCCGCCCTCATGTGCCGTCACTGTGCGCTTCAAAGCATTAACCACTCGAAGATGGAACTCGTGAATTGTTTCGCCACCAGGAAAGATCACGTGAAAGGGGTCAACGTCCAGCCTCGGAACTCCGAAACGCGCAACGAAATCGTCGTAGGGCATCCCGTCAATATCTGGACCAGGGTCGTGTTCACCCCAACCAACATCAACAGACAGTGGCAACGAACCAAGTGCTGGCCGAATGATTTGTGCGGTTTCCATCGCACGCGGAAATCCGCTGCTGAACAGCGCAGTGGCAGACAAGTCGTATCCATTAAGGAGACGATTCTTCAACGCTTCGGCTTGCAATCGCCCAAAGTCAGTGAGACCGGTGCATGTGCGAGGCCCACCAAAAAATCGCTCGACGG
>CAYSPE010000141.1:0-2035 GCA_964432845.1 uncultured Bifidobacterium sp. | reverse complement strand
CAACAACAACAACAACAACAACAACAACAACAACAACAACAACAACAACAACCACCACCACCACCGTTCCTGGCCTCGGCAGCGCATAACAGAACTACGGTTGCGCTATGCGCGCAGTTACTTCATCGATAGGAAAAGTCCAGCTCGTGGAACGAGACGTTCCCTCCGGAGATGGCGAACTCATCAAGGTCACGTCATCGGGGATTTGCGGTAGTGACCTCCACCTCATTCAGATGGGTGTTTCCGGAATCATCCTCGGACACGAATTCGGAGGCCGTACTTCTGATGGTCAACTAGTAGCTGTGCGGCCCACGGGTGAGTGTGGAACGTGTCCCTCTTGCCTCATGCACGCACCAAGTACATGCACCGAGGCCACGACCAAAGGACATGGCCTCGTAATAGACGGCGGTCTTGCCGAATTTGCTTTAGTCGACCGCAGTCGATTGTTTACGGTGCCGGACTCCATCAACGAGTCAACGGTGGGCCTCGTTGAGCCATTAGCAGTTGTGGTCCATGGACTAAACCGCGTGAATGCTCAATCTGGATCTCGAGCCGTCGTGGTGGGTGCCGGATCTATCGGCCTGATGGCATCCGCAGTCTTGAAAGACCGTGGGGTCGATGTTGAGATTGTTGCCCGGCACCACCATCAATTTGAAGCTGCGGAAAAATTAGGAGTAACAGCCATCTCTGAACCCGGAAAGAACTACGACCTGTCATTCGATGCGGTATGCACACAACAGTCATTCGACCAATGCGTGAGCGCCACTCGGCCGCGTGGTTCTCTCCTCGAATTCGGCATGGTGTGGTCTCCTGTTGCGCTCAGCAATCAATTCATGATGAAGGAAATCAACATCATTCCTTCTATCTATTACGGCCACGACAACGAACACGATGACTTCAATGAAGCAATTGACGTACTCGCTCGCCATCCACACCTGTCAGACGCTCTTGTCACGCATCGCTTCTCTCTCGACGATGCGGAGCACGCGTTCGCTGTAGCTGCAGATCGAAAGAGTGGCGCCATCAAGGTGCATGTGTTTACAGATCTATAAGAATTTGCACAGCACAAAAGTGACATTGTGCAATTCGTGGTCGTTTGTCACATGACGCCCGACACACCTCAACCCTCATCTAGCGTGTCTGCGTTCACATCAATGTGATGTGAACTTCTTTTGGGGAGTATTAAATGACACAACGTCAGACCACTCGGTCACGTGTGTTGCGTCGAGTCGGTGTTGCACTTGCAGCAACGATTGCGGTGTCAACTGTGGCCACAAGCGGCACACAGGCATCAAAGGTGTCTGCGTCCAAGTACGGCGGAAAGCTGAAGGTTGCAATCTTTGACACCTTCCCCGGCTTCTGCTTCGGAGACAACAATGCAAACTCGGCCCTCATGGTTGAGCGCACCATCTACGAAGGTCTTTTCGAAAAGACAATCGGCGGTGACATGGTTGGCTTGCTTGCAGAAAGCGGCACACCATCAGCAGACCTCAAGTCTTGGACCATCAAGCTTCGTCCAAACATCAAGTTCTCTGACGGCACAGCATTCGATGCAACCGCAGTGAAGTTGAACCTTGACTATGCAACTGGCCTCAAGTCAACCCAGACCGCACAAGCTGCGATCCCTGGCATCATGGGCACCTCAGCATTCAGCACCTTGGTTACTGTTCTTAGCAACCCTGCAGCAGCTAGCGCAGCAGGCGCACTCGGACTCAGCGCCACCTCATTGGCAACAACTGCAGGCAAGCAAACTCTTGCTTTCTACGCAGCATTGGGAACCTTTGCAGCAGGTAGCGCATTGGCAACAGCTTTGAACCTGTCGTCATTGAACGCAACCATTCCTGTTGACGCAGGTTGGGCAGCAACCACCTACCAGCTTTCAACCTCCACCGCATTCAACGGAAACATCAAGGCTGTTACAGCAGTTGATTCGTTGACCGTGAAGATTGATTTGGTACGTGCACAGAACGACCTTCCAAACACGTTGTACGCATCAGGCCGTTTCTTCATGCGTTCACCAGCTCAGTTCACCAAC
>CAYSPE010000140.1:0-2049 GCA_964432845.1 uncultured Bifidobacterium sp. | reverse complement strand
CAAGACAACAGTGATGAAGGCCATTGCGGCATCGATTGAGAAGAACAATCCAGAAGTGAAACTCATCGTTCTTCTTATTGACGAACGTCCTGAAGAAGTCACCGACATGCGTCGCACCGTTCGCGGCGAAGTGATCGCATCAACATTCGATCGCCCCAGTGACGAACACACACACCTTGCCGAAATGACGATTGAGAAAGCAAAGCGCATGGTGGAGATGGGTGAAGACGTGGTCATCATCCTCGACGGCATCACACGTTTGTCTCGCGCATACAACTTGGCTGCACCAGCAACGGGACGCATCATGTCGGGTGGTATCGATGCCGGTGCGTTGTATCCGCCAAAGAAATTCTTTGGTGCTGCTCGCAACGTCGAGGAAGGTGGTTCACTCACCATCCTCGCCACCGCGTTGGTGGAAACAAACAGCCGTATGGACGAAGCCATCTTTGAAGAGTTCAAGGGAACGGGCAACATGGAACTGCGCCTCGACCGTCGCATCGCCGAACGCCGAGTGTTCCCTGCGATCGACGTGGTGGGTTCCAGCACCCGTCACGACGAGCTTTTGTTCGAGGGCAAGCAGTTGCAGTTGGTGATCAAGTTGCGTCGTGTCCTTGGCGGTCTGGCCCAAGACGGGAACCCAGCGCCAGGTCTTGAAATGCTCATGGAGCGCCTCAAGACCTTCCGTACCAACGAAGAATTCCTTTCAGAAGTAGCCAAAACCCCCGGCGTTTAAGTCAGAACTGCCCTTCAATGGCTGTTTTGGGCCATTGGGGGAGCAGAGATGCGCCGATACACTCACAAGTCCGTTTCCAGGGAGATACCAGAGACATGAAGAACGACACCCACCCCGAATACACCGACGTCACCGTCAAGTGCTCATGCGGCAACGAGTTCAGCACTCGCAGCAGCAAGGGCGGCACGTTCTCACTTGAACTCTGCAACGAGTGTCACCCGTTCTATACCGGTAAGCAGAAGCTTGTTGACACTGGTGGACGCGTGGAGCGCTTCAACAAGCGTTACGGCAAGCGCCAGAACGCACCTGCGAAGCCAGAGTAAGTAACGCGTGGCCATGCCACGTTTGTTAGGTGACTGCCATGAGCCAGTCTGATTCCGAACGCCGATCCCGGCTACTCAGTCTTAAATTGCGCACGCTGGTACGCGATCATTTGGGTCTTACTTCTGACCCCGAAGGCACGCCCGAAGTTTTTGGTCTTGGTGCTGCATTTGTTACAGAAGATGCCACATGGGTACTTGTTGATGGCGATGCCTCTCGTGCATTGGGCGCTGTTATCGCCTGGTCTGCGAAACACGGCAAACCAATTCATTTGTTGGTGGAACGTGACTCCGGAATCTTGGTACGCCGTGCCGCCATGTTCACAACCGATATCACGGTGTGGCACGTTGATGATCGAACATTGCTCCCTGCTGTGCACGAACCACACGTTGAGGCGCCGCATGCAAAACGCGAGCACTTGGCCTTTGCCGACCTCATAGCAGCGTCAGGTGCTGAAGTGTTGGTGGAATATGGCGTCGTGGTGGGCGAAGTGCGCGGATTGGAAATGTGTCGCGTCGTCGATGACGCATACACCGGTCAGGCACGACTTGAAGTTGGTATGGGGGCGCACGACCGCGAAGCATTCGCCATGGTGCACGGCGACCTGCCCACAGAGAAAGCTCTGCAGCAAGTGATTGATGCGGTCCTTCCACATAGAACCGAGGGTGCCGATCAACATCCGCTGAATCAATTCTGTGTGGAACGCCTCTACCGCTGGCGCGCGGTGAAAGACCCTTCAACAATTGGTTGTGTGACGCTGGAAAATGTAGAGCCACCGGTGCAACGGAAGAACTTGAAAGATGCAGTCCCGTGTGTTGCATTAGGAGTCACCGCCAACGACGTGCAAACAGTTGTCACGTTTGTGCACGGAGTTGATATTGATGTAGTGCCATTTGCACTAGATGCTGCGTCACGCATGGGAGTAGGGCATGTCACAGTTGTTGCACGTGAACGAGACATCACGCCTTCAATAACTCGTATGGCATCATCGGCAA
>CAYSPE010000139.1:0-2053 GCA_964432845.1 uncultured Bifidobacterium sp. | reverse complement strand
ATGGTTGGCGTTGGTGAACCTGCAGCGTGCGGGTTTGCTGTCGGCGCACGAACATGGCGTGGCATTGCAGCGCACGGTGTGTGTCGAGGTGGGTTCTTCGTCTTCTTCATCGTCGTGGTCACATGCGGTGGGTGCATTGGTCGATGGGTTCGATTTCGTGGTGGTGTCATCGCCTGCGTGCTCGGTGGGCGAGGCGCGTCGCATTGCTGCACGTGTGAAGGCGCAGGGGTCGGTGTTGTTGGTGGTGGGTAACCCCGGTGCGTTTGAGGTTGATGCCACGTTTGGTGCGCGCACGGTGCAGTGGCAGTTCAACACCTATGCATCGGCGCGTACGGTGCACGTGTCGGCGCGTGGCAGGCGAGTGCATGGTGATCATTCGTGCACGGTGCAATTGCCCGCAGCTACTGGTGCTGTGTGCGGGGTGGTGGCGTGACTCGCTCCATCGTTGTGGTGTTTCCACAGTGGTTGCAACAACACGGCCAGTTGGGTGAAGAACACGCCTTCACGCAGTTCGAACACGTGGTGCGTGCGTTGAGCGAAGTGTCGCCATTGGTAGAGGTGGAAAGCATCGGCACTGTGGTCATGGCGGCGCGTGGGCCATCGCGTTATTTCGGTGGCGATGAAGCGGTGGCACAGCATTTGCATCAGGTGTGTGCTGCGGTGGCCAGTGATTCCGTGTTCGGCGTAGGCCTTGCGGGTTCGCGGTTTGCAGCCACTGCTGCGGCGCATGTTGCGCAGTCGCGTGGTGTGCCGTGCGTGATTGAAGAGGCAATCACTGCTGACTTCATCGATGCCATTCCGGTGTCGTCGTTGTCGCGCATTGGTGGCATTTCTGAAGACACGGTTGATCTGTTGCAACGGTTGGGGTTGCGGTCATGCTCGGCGGTACGTGCGGTGGGCGAGTCGGCACTCATCGATCGTTTCGGTATCGAGGGCAAGCGCGTGTATGCACTGGTGTCGGGTGGCGAAGTGCGTCACTTTGCACCAGGTACACCGCCGTCTGATTTTGCGCGCGCGGTTGAATTCGAATCACCGCTCACCAGTTCGGCACATGTGGTGGCCATGTCGCACGATGTTGTTTCTGAATTGGTGAATGCGGTGTCGGGCTATGGGCAACAGTGTGTGCGCATTCTCATCACGTGTGAAACCGACCATGCCGAGAGCGTGTCGCGTATTTGGGGTGAGCCACATGGGTTTGGTGTGGCGGCGTTGTCGCAACGTTTGTTGTATCAACTCGACGGTTGGCTCACCGATGCTTCGGCTGTTGCTGACGCGCCCACCAGTGGCATTGTGCGCGTGCAACTCGAACCATTGGAGTGCAGAGAAGTTCTCAGTGTGCAGCCGTTGTTGTGGGGTGGCAGTCAGGAAAACATCGAGCGTGCTGCACGCGCGGTGGCCATGGCCATGGCGGCGGGCGACGATGTGCAGGTGAGCGTGCCGCGATGGGAGGGTGGTCGCGATGTGGCCACGGTGTACGCGCGCGTCCCTGTTTCGCTGGTAGATATTGCCGATGTGCGCGATGCTGAGCAACGCGTGAGTGTGGGTGCAGGTGTCGCGCGTGATTGGAGCGGTTCCATTCCGCGACCATCGCCTGCTTCGGTGGCCAGCGCGCCCATTGTTGTTTCTGTTGTTGATGCACAGGGGAACGAGGTGGGTGTTACCGCACGACATGAACTCACCACTTCACCTGCGGTGGTCACTGTGGGCGGTGTTGCGTATTCGGTACAACGCATTGCGGGGCCATGGCCGGTGGAAGAGCGATGGTGGGACACGCGACGCAAACGACGTCATGTGCGCATGCAAATACTGGTGCGTCATCCGCGTGGTGGCACGGGAGTGTTGCTGCTGGGCTTGGAAAACCGCACGTGGTCGTTGCTTGCCCGTTACGACTAATCATTTACAGTGAGTGAATGGCCGCCCGCCGCACCACTATTTATCGAGCACGGTCCATCATCACCATGGACCAGGGCGAGTCACGCGCACACGCAGTGGCAGTGCAAAGTGGGCGCATCGTCGCGGTGGGTGATTTTGATCAAGTGGTGCAGCAGGTGGG
>CAYSPE010000138.1:0-2113 GCA_964432845.1 uncultured Bifidobacterium sp. | reverse complement strand
TCATGCCGCCGGGGAACGCATAGTTCTCCAACACCACCTGGTGAATGATTCCCGAGCCTGGACCCCAGAATCCCACGCCGTACTTGGCGCTCACGGAACGAAGAAAGTCGTACACCTCGCGGTTCACGTCGTTGGCGTCACGTAAGTCGAGCTTGGCGCCCGTCTTGGCAAGGATGAGGTGGTCGCAGTGCACGGTAGATGGCACTGCAGTTTCTGGCAGTCCGGCGGTCATGAATTGCAACAACGCCATCTGGGCTGTTGCGTCTTGCATGGCTACGCGGTCTGGGTTGAAGTCGGCGTAGCTACGTCCGCGCTCCATCTCTTGCGTCTTTGGATCAACCAGGTGGTTGATGAGAATCTTCTCGGCCAATGAGAGCGGGCGACCAAGGCGCTCGCGTCCTAGTTGTGCATTGGCGGTGAGCTTTGCGTACACGCCTTCTACGAGTTCGATCGGGGTTCCAGCGGAAACAGCCATGGGGGCCAACCTTTCGTGGTGCAAGTGAGACTTGCTTTTCTTCTCTGTGTATACAACTCTAATACAAGTGAGAACCATCCGCTATCACCAGATTGCCGAAGAAGTAAAGGCGCGCATTCTGTCGGGTACGTATGCGTCGGGGCGACTACTGCCTAGCGAGTCTGAGCTTTCGGGCGAGTTTGAGGTCAGTCGGGTCACCGTTCGTAAGGCATTGGAGTTGTTGCGCGACGACGGATTGGTTGATTCGCGACAGGGCTTTGGTTGGTTCGTGGCAGGCGAAACGGTGCGTCAGCCCTTGGCTCGCCTGGCCACCATTGAAGAACAGATGCGCAACTCCGGTGCATCGCCCGAACGCCGCATTCTTGAATTCGCATTTGAAAAAGCGCCGCGTGATGTAGCGACCGCGTTGGGCACGTCGCAGGTACTTCGTGTGAAGCGTGTGAACCTCAGTGATGGCCAACCGTTCGCAATTGTCACCGTGTGGTGTGCCGCCGAGAGAGGTCAACACTTATCACGTGCCGATGTGGAACGTTCGCCGTTTTACGAATTGCTCGATGTGCCATTGGCCGGCGCAACCCAAACCATCGGGGCCGACGCAGCCACAGCCGATGAAGCAGATCTGCTCAACATTCCTGTTGGTTCACCGGTGTTGCAGTGTCAACGCACCACAACCAGTGTGGATGGCAGCACCGTGTTGGTGTCACGTCACGTGTTCCCCGCGCACCGCACCGAGTTCGTGGTGGATCTTCCGTTCGTGGATCAGTCCATTGCGCCAAGCGGTTTGCGACTAGTGGACTAACTGACGAGTTATTTCAGGAATTGTTTCTTCCAGCCGTCGTCGTCTTTGGCGAGGCCTTCGCGAATGGCGGCGATGATGGGTGCGCGCAAACGCTTCTTGCTCACTGCATGTGCAGTGGCATCGAGGGCGCTTGTGGACTTTGCGAATTCCATAGCAGTGGTCATGAGATTTGCTTCGTCAACGATGACATCGACAACGCCATTTTGCACTGCATTTTCTTGCGTGAAGATTTCAGCGAAGAGAATGGCGCGCGACACTGCGGTGGGCGTGAGGCGTTGCTTCAGAATCTCAATCGTTGAAAACGGCATCGCCATACCGATGGCAACTTCATTGGCGGTGTAGCGGTACTTGCCTTTGACGCCAATGCGGTAGTCGCAACTCTGCAACAAGAACATTCCCATGGCGATGGCATGACCTGGACATGCAGCAATGACCGGTGTGGGGAATGAGAGGAGACGAATAGCGAGTTCGAGTCCGCCATTCAACATGTCGACGGTGGGTTGACCGCCTGCCGCAATGGTCTTGAGATCAAAGCCGGCGCTCAGGAATCCGGGACGTCCGGTGAAGATGACCGGAACGTTGTCTTTCTCCGCTTTGTCGAGTGCGGCGTTGATGTCGTTTTGCATCGCCATCGAAATGGCATTTGCTTTTCCATCGTCCATGGTGATGGTGCCAACACCATCGCGCAGTTCGTATGTAGCGAGTGTGTCGCTCATGCGATTACCACTTGTCCCAGTGGAGAACCTTGCTGAGTGGTTCGCGCTTTGCGGGCTTGAACTCGGTACCAATGGTGTACGCGATAGGGAAGAGGCCACCTTGTGAAATGCGGTCGTACGGAA
>CAYSPE010000137.1:0-2146 GCA_964432845.1 uncultured Bifidobacterium sp. | reverse complement strand
CCCAGGCTTTCCCACAACATGGCTCGCACCTGCTCTGGAGTCATTCCCTGTTGTTCCAGTTCATACAACGTGACCGCACCATGACGCTTCGCCAAGCGTTCACCGTCGTCGCCCACCACCAACGGCACATGGGCATATGTAGGAGTCGGCAAGTTCAACAATTGTTGCAGCAATACCTGAGTGGTGGTCGCGCCCAACAAATCATCGCCACGTACCACTTCGGTGATTTGCTGAACTGCGTCATCCACCACAACTGCAACGTTGTACGACGGCACGCCATCGTTTCGACGTAACACCACATCTACTGATGTACCCGATACTGACCCATGAATAACGTCATGAAATGTTGTGGCCACTCCTTCACTACGCAATCGAAGTGCAGGTGGGCGCACAGCACGTTTTGCAGCTCTCTCTGTGTCGTTCAGATCTCTGCATGTGCCCGCGTAGTTCATGCCTGCATCACCATGTGGTGCCGCAGCCGCCTCAGTAATCTCTTTGCGCGTGCAATAACACTCGTATGTGAGCCCACGCTCCGTCAAAGAATCAATTGCTGCGTTGTACAAATCGAATCGCATGCTTTGATACACCGGTATCTCATCACTACTAACACCAATAGCTGACAAGTCTTCGGCCTGGCGCAACGCATGATCTGGTGAACTTGTCACCCGATCAAGATCTTCAAATCGAATGATGAATTCTCCGCCTTGCGCACGAGCTGAGCCCCACGCCGCCAATGCCGTACGCAAATTGCCCACATGCAATACGCCCGTCGGCGATGGAGCAAATCGTCCTTTGGTCACGCAAATTGAGTGTAAGTCATGTCCTATTCGGCTTCAGAACTGCCACAATTGCCCTTGTGGCGCCACAGGAATCCAACAGCAACGGCAATGGACGTAAGCCTCACCAACTCAATCGCCGTGAACGCATGGCCGAAATCATCGAGCGCGATGGTCCGTATTGCGTGTGGTGCTCCGCCCCGCTCAATCTCACATTGAATCCGCCCACCACCGAACATCTAGTGCCCCGCATCAAGGGTGGGCCGAGCTGGATTGAGAACGAACTAGCCGCATGCAAGAGATGCAACAACGAGCGCGGGCACCAATCCCCCGCCAGTTGGATACACGATTGCGAGGGTATGGGTCGCACTCCTCGAGTCGACATTGTGATTGCAGCGCTCGAGCGCTTACAAGGCGCAATAACGGAACGTGGCGGTATTCGTAGAGCTCGCCCGTATATCGCCAGCCAGCTACGACGATTGCGTAATCGCTAGCAAAGAATCACAATTCTTCGGCAAAACGACGCGAGAGCTTCGTAAAGATGCTCCAGCCAATCACCATGGAAAGCAATGCAACCGCGGCACATGCACCCAGGTTGTCCCAGCCTGGAAATGTGCTGTCGTACATGCTGCGTCGGAAACCTTGCGCAAACACGGCCATGGGGTTCAACTTCAGAATTGTCTCCACCCACGCCGGCACTTTTCCTTCAATTAAAGAAGGCATGTACACAATTGGCGTCGCAAAGAACCACACCTGGCTAAAGATTTGCCACAAGTAACCAAGATCGCGGAAATACACGTTCCCCGCTGCAAGTGCCAACGCAAGACCTGAAGCAAACAACATGAGCAGAATCATCTGCAACATCACGACGGGCAGCCACACCAAGAACATGCTTCCAGCAATCAGCAATGCAATGGTGAGCAGACCCATCTCAATGGAGAACTGCACAATGCCGTGCAGTGAATTGGCAAACACCAGCACTTCTCTGGGAAAAGCCACTTTTCGCACCAACGCTGCATTGCCAATCATGCTCTGCATTCCTGTGTTGGTGACCAACAAGAAGAAGTTCCAGGGCAGCAACGCACACAGCAAGTACAACGCAAACGTTTGTACGTCAGAGTGTGCGCCCTTTGGCGCCACTGCTCCGAACAACCGACCAAAAACGAACGAATAGATGGCCACCGTTGCCAGTGGGTTCAACATGCTCCATGACCAACCAAGAACGCTCTTGCGGTACTTGGTGCGAAGTTCACGCAGGGTGAGGTTCCACAACAACTCGTGCGATGCAGCAACTCGCTTGATGGGCGCAATTACGGAAGCCATTACTTACGCGCGTCCTGATTCTGCGAGTACTTGTGCTCCACGTTGCG
>CAYSPE010000136.1:0-2233 GCA_964432845.1 uncultured Bifidobacterium sp. | reverse complement strand
AGGCCAACATCGTTGTTGAAGAATCAGCACAGATCATCGCCAAGACTTTCAACTCTTCAAAGACTGGTGCAGCACAGAACGCATACGACGCAATTTCGATCCTTCTTCTTGAAGGAACCGACGTGAGCTTCAACATGCCTTTCTTGCTCTCGAACGCAATTGAAACCGGTTCACAGGCAGCAACATGGTCCTCAGCAGTGGGCACCGTATTGAGCCTCAACCACCCAACAACTGCAGCCGCCAAGACTTCAGACGACGCTTTGAAGGCTGGCCAAGCAGCTTCGAGCATGGCAGTTGCCAAGCTCAAGTACCAGGAAGCAATCGCTTTCCTCCAGACCGAGGGCTTCATGGGCGCAATCCAGCGCCAGTACTACACCTTCTTTGCAAACAAGAAGGCTGGTATCGCAGCCAGCATCGGCAAGTTGCAACTCGTCAAGGGCAAGACCCAGCGAATTGTGACCAACTGGGGCATCGACTGGACGGGCGTTCACAAGTAGAAATACCTGCGAACTCCGTTCATAGAACGGAAAAAGGGGCGGCAATCTTCGGATTGTCGCCCCTTTTTGGTTTTGTGCTCTCCCCTGCCCAAATCTTTCGACCTAGGCAAAACTGAGCGATCCGGGGCCCATAATTGATTGTTAGGGGCAATTGTTTATTTGTGCCGTGTCTAGCGTCACACCGAATCTCCCTGCTATCGTGCCAATTGTCACACCACGGTGGTGTGCAACTTTTGGGGGTAACCAAATGACACAACGTCAGACCACACGGTCACGAGTGTTGCGTCGCGTAGGGGTAGCACTTGCAGCCACTATTGCCGTAACGACAGTGGCCTCAAGTGGAACGCAGGCATCAAAGGTGTCTGCATCTAAGTACGGCGGAAAGCTCAAGGTGGCAATTTTTGACACCTTCCCAGGCTTCTGCTTCGGCGACAACAATGCGAACTCGGCCCTCATGGTTGAGCGCACCGTTTACGAAGGCCTTTTTGAAAAGACCATCGGTGGCGACATGGTCGGCTTGCTTGCAGAAAGCGGCACACCATCAGCAGACCTCAAGTCATGGACCATCAAGCTTCGTCCAAACATCACCTTCTCCGATGGTGCAAAGTTTGACGCAGATGCAGTGAAGCTCAACCTTGACTATGCATCTGGCAAGAACTCCACTGCTGTGGCTCAAGCAGGTGCTGCTCGCATCAGCCAGACCGCAACTTTTGCTGCTCTTGTTACTCAAATGTCAACCGGAGGCGCGCTCGCTTCAATCACTCCAAACCTTGGTCTGACCGCAGCAGCACTTGCATCAGGTAACGCCACTGCATTGGGCACACTCGCCTTCTACGCAGCTCTCGGAACATTTGCAACTGGTGGTTCCATCGACACCGCCATCAAGGCAGCTGGTGGCTCAGGTATCGGTGCATTGGCAATCCCAGCAGACTCTGCATGGGCTGCGTCTACGTACCAATTGAGCACCGCAACAGCATTCCTCGGAAACGTCAAGGCAATCACTGTGGTTGATTCTCTTACATTGAAGATTGACCTTGTTCGCGCACAAAACGACTTCCCAAGCACGTTGTACGCATCAGGCCGTTTCTTCATGCGTTCACCAGCTCAGTTCACCAACGGCAAGACCGTCTGTTCACAAAAGCCAATCGGCACCGGACCATTCAAGGTTGCTGACGATTACAAGCTCTCGAACACAGACGAAATCGTTGTGTACAAGAACGCCAACTACTGGCGCAAGGATCCAAACACGGGCGCAAAGCTTCCATACCTCGACCAGATCACCTTCACCAACGTGAAGGAAGGCTCACAGCGTGCAGCTGCTGTCCGCAAGGGCGCATATGACGCAGCCATGTTCTCGTCAGCGACAGAAGCTACGTACATCAAGGACCTCCGTCTTCGTAAGTCAGTTGTCACCGAGTTCAAGTCAAAGACCGAGTTCTACCCATCACTGTGGTTGAACCAGGGCAAGAGCGGCTCACCATTTGCAAGCCGTAACGCTCGTTTGGCAGTGATCAGCTGTATCGACCGCGAGAACTTCGTGAAGGTTCGCACCAAGGGTGAAGGAACAGTTGCTAAGTCTCTGGTTGGTCCATCAAGCATCATGTACACCACTCGTGGATGGCAGAAATTTGACATCAACGCATCGAAGGCTTACGTTGCCGCATGGCAAGCAGAAGCTGGAAATGCTGGCAAGACACTTGAATTCACATTCCCATCTGACGTGGCAACCGCTTCGC
>CAYSPE010000135.1:0-2287 GCA_964432845.1 uncultured Bifidobacterium sp. | reverse complement strand
CGGTCGTCAACCGAGAAGTTTTTTTCATGCTTCACCAACGCCCGAGTCATTTCCAAACGAATTGCAGCGGGCGTCACAGAACGCTCCCCGGTCTTTTGCCACGGATCATTGGCAACTACAAAAGTCACTTCATCCAATGACAAAGCACTACAGACTGTGGTGGCCATGGCGAGATGCCCAATATGTGGTGGGTCAAAGGTTCCTCCAAGGAGTCCTAAGCGGCGCATGGTGGGGCGAGTCACGGAGCAAGCGTAGGAGCCAGCGGGACGCTTCTACCTGCAGTTCCAAGAAACTCCAAATTGGGTCTAGCCAGACCCCCTTCTACCTGTTAATGTCTCCAATCCCCCCGACAAAGAGAAATCCTCCTTGTTGGCCCGCGTGACCGATTACACGGTTTCGGCGGGAACAAGTACTACGAACACACGGTTGAACACTGCATCATGAACGACTCAATTGGTCTCTACCTCAACGACATCGGCAAGGTTGCCTTGCTCACGGCTGAAGACGAGCGCGAACTTTCGAAGGCCATCGAAGCTGGCCGCGAAGCCGCAGCAAAGATCGACGCTGGTGAGCGCGGAGCTGCTCTTCGTCGCGACCTGCGTAACGCAGCCGCCGCAAAGGACCGCTTCATCCGCTCCAACCTTCGCTTGGTGGTCTCTATTGCCCGCCGTTACCCATTGCCACAGGGCATGGACCTTCTTGACCTCATTCAAGAAGGCAACTTGGGTCTCGAGCACGCCGTCGACAAGTTCGACTGGCGCCGCGGTTTCAAGTTCTCCACCTACGCCACTTTCTGGATCCGCCAGGCCATTGGCCGTGCGCTCGACCAGAAGGCCAGCCTCATTCGTATCCCTGGTGACCGCTCTGCCAGCCTTCGCGCAGCATTGCGTCAGGCATCGGGCGATGGCGAAACCCTCGACGTGGGCAACGCAGAACTGCATCGCCTCACCACCCCTGTCTCTCTCGACAAGACCGTGGGCGACGATGGCGATGCCACCTTGGGCGACCTCATGGACAACGGCCAGGGCACCCCTGAAGATGCCGTCATGGCAATGGTTGACACTGAATTGCTCGATGAGCTTCTTGGCACTCTCGATGAGCGTGCTCGCTACGCCGTGGAAGCCCGTTTCGGACTTCTCGACGGAGAGCGCAAGAGCTTCCGTGAAGTGGGCGAAGACTTGGGCGTCACCGCCGAAGCTGCTCGCCGCTTGGTGAGCCGTGCGGTGGAAGGCCTCCGCGACGACGCAGAGCGCATTCTCGCCGTCTAACTCACCTACTTACCCGTTTTCCGTAACGCCTATTTCCCGTAATGGGAAATAGGCGTTGCTATTTACCCCTATTAGGCGCAAGGCTGGTACCCCTATGGCGAAGAGCTGGTCACCCACTTCATGGCAGGCACTCCCTGCCCAACAACAACCTGAATGGCCAAGCACTGCTGCACTCGATGCCGCATTGCAACAAATCGCCACGTATCCACCGTTGGTGTTTGCCGGTGAGGCACGTTCATTGCAGGCATCCCTCGGACAAGTAGCTGCTGGCAATGCGTTCTTGTTGCAAGCCGGTGACTGCGCCGAAAGTTTTGAAGAATTCAGCGCCAACAATATTCGCGAGAAGTTGCGCGTCATTCTGCAGATGGCCGTGGTGCTTACCTATTCCATGGGAGTGCCCGTGGTGAAAATCGGCCGCATGGCCGGACAATTCGCCAAGCCTCGTTCGGCAAATTTTGAAAAAGTGGGCGATGTTGAATTGCCATCGTTCCGCGGCCACATTGTGAATGATGCAGCATTCACCGCAGAAGCACGTGTGCCAAACCCCGATCGATTGATTCAGGCATACCATCAGTCAGCCAGCACATTGAACTTGTTGCGCGCATTCACCAAAGGTGGCTTTGCCGACCTCAATCGTGTGAATGCATGGACTCAGGAGTTCGTCACTAGCAGCCCCGAGGGCAAGCGCTATGTGGAACTCTCCAATGAGATTGAACGAGCACTTGGCTTCATGCGCGCATGTGGCATTGACACCGAGAACTACCCCGCCCTTCACGAGGTGGACGTGTACACCAGCCACGAAGCACTCATTCTTGGTTACGAAGAAGCCCTCACCCGTCAAGACTCACTCACCGGACAGTGGTACGACTGCTCGGCGCACATGTTGTGGATCGGTGAGCGGACGCGTCAACTCGACGGTGCTCACATTGAATTCCTGCGCGGCGTGGGCAACCCCATCGGTTGCAAGGTTGGCCCCACCACGTCACCGGAGTGGGTGTTGGAGTTGTGCCAAACACTCA
>CAYSPE010000134.1:0-2323 GCA_964432845.1 uncultured Bifidobacterium sp. | reverse complement strand
ATCGACCATCTCACATGCACCGCAGCCGATGCACATTCCGGAATTGATGACACCTGAGAGGTCGTTGGCTACATTCACTTCGTCACCACGTGTGCAATGACGGAAAAATTCCGCGCAGACTTCTCTTTCACGGCGGGCAGTGCCTTCTGTATTTGTTCACGAATTTCTTGGGAGTGCGCCAATGCATAACTCACCTTTTGCACTATCCCCCGAGGCTCGCGCAATTCAGCCGAATCCATACCGAAATCTGACAAGCCAAAATCATCAAGAACTTCTCGGTATTTGTGACTCCACCCCACCACCACCGTGGGTGTGCACGTAGCAAGGCCAGAGATCATCGCATGGAACCGCGAAGTTACGAGCACTGAACTCATTGACACAATACGACGCAATTCTCCAGCGGTGAGATCTTCGTCTATGCCGATGACGAATCCGTCGTCGCCACATGAAGAAACGACCTCTCTGCACACAGGACCGTCATTCATACGGCCTTCACCCTGACCCACCCGATACGAATGAGGCACCACCACAACGGGAAGCGATGTTTCCTGACGAATATCCGCAATTAGACGCGCCATCGACGAGATGTAGTTGGCACCAGATGCCTCGAACAAACCTCGCACCACGGCACTGGGCATCACAACGATGAACTCTTGACCAGATGGCAGCAGACGGTGAACAGAATCGGGCAAGGTCGCCGACTCATCGAGAGAAAAAGCAAGGTCCGCAACATCGGTGACGTTTGTGAGACCTAATGAATCGAGATGTTCACGCGTGCGAGCACCGCGTGCGCAAATAGCCGCTAGTCGTGGAAGTACCAAGCGGGCCAACATTCGATTTGGTTGTGATGCGAATGATCCCAGCGCTTGAGCTGCCTTCACAGTCGGCACGCCGAGCAACAGTGGTACTCCGGTCATGATGGCGTTGTACACCGTGATGGGGATGCCCCTGCCATCAGCAAAACTGATTCCGGCCACATCGACAACGACATCAGAGTCCAGCATTGTGCGACAACCTCGCGTGCGTACCCAACCAAGGGGTAAACGAATGAGACGAGCGAGTGCGGCCAGCACTGCAACCGGAAACTCAAGCAGCGCCAAACGAAGCGGTTCCAACCCGACAACGGTCATCGACATTTCGGGTCGTACATGGGCAAGGTCTTGAGAGGGGTAGGTGGTGAGAAGCGTGAACTCACACTCCCCCACGGTCTCGGGCAACCGAGAAACAACTGTCTCCACCATTGCAGCCGCCCCCTTATTGGCGGACAATGCTGCGCCAATCAGAGATACGCGGAACGGACGTTGGGACATTGGTTTAATCAAGCGGGAGGAACCGCTGTGGGCGATTTTGTTGCACGCACAACAAGGTCCGCTAAGAGCCCGACCGTGATGACCTGCAATGAAGCGAAGAACACTAGCAGTGTGTTAGCAGCCAGTTTGAAATCTCGCCCTGCCCAGTCAAAACCCAACTTCACCAAACCGAGCGCGAGCAACGTTAGACCCACCGGAAGAAACACCTTGAGCGGGTTGTACGAAAGTGTCATACGAATAACTTGCAGGATGTATCGGCGAGTGTCTTTCAACCAGTGGAATTTGGAACGTCCCGCACGAGGAAAATATTCAATAGGGAAAAATCCGAGCGAGTATCCATTACCCAGGAACGACATAGTGAGTGTGGTGACGCAAGAAAAGCCCTTCGGAAGTTCGTGCACGTATTGCATAGCCACATCGCGTCGAAACGCACGAAGACCTGAGTTGAGATCTTTGATGTCTGTCTCCGACAAATAACTTGCCAACTTGCGAATAACCCATTTCGCTGGTGTGCGCAGAAGTTTGTGGGTTCCCTCTTCGGTTTGTCGCCAACCCACTACGTGGTCGTATCCGTCCATGGAGTCGACGAGTTCAGGGATGAGATTGTTCGGATACGTCATGTCAACATCGGTCCACACCACAACGCGACCACGTGCTGCGGTGGTCCCAGTACGTCGGGCTGCACCACTGCCGGAGTTGTGTCGATGCCGGATGAGAGTGATACCAGGAATCGTGGGCAATTCAGTCTCTGAACCGTCATTTGAACCATCATCGACAACGATGATCTCGAAGGAGTACTTCGATGCCTCGAGAGCTTCACGGATTCGATCAATTTCAGTGCGAAGGTGTCCCTTTTCGTTGTACACGGGAAGAACAACACTTACATCGCACTGGTCAGGATGATATTCAGCCATATTTGGTCCTCAAGAGTCTCGGGTCTAGCAATGTTCTGCTGTGAGCCGTTTCCACAGTACCCGTTGGAGCACGGGCTCATCGGTAACAATGGCCCACTC
>CAYSPE010000133.1:0-2480 GCA_964432845.1 uncultured Bifidobacterium sp. | reverse complement strand
CTCAATTGGTGGTGTGTTCAGTTCATGAAGACCGCAAGACCGCTCTCGACATGGCTCGCCTCATGGTCACTCAGTACTTGGGTCAACAACCCCACATTATGAAGGCGTCTGGAGTTCCACAGTCTTTGCTTGACAAGGTGGGAGAGGTTCTCACATGGCCCGCAACGCACGAACAGGTTGTAGCCGCATCAAAATTGGTTCCTGATGAAATTGTGCAGATGCTCACAGCATCGGGCACGCCAGACGATGCAAGAGCCAAGGTTCGTGAATACATGCGTGACGGGGCTACGTGCCCCATCTTGTATCCACTGGGTGATGTGAAGGCAATGATCGACGCCTTCTCTGGCTGGACTGCATAACCAATCATCGTCGCCACAACACAAGCGCATACGCTATTGAGGTGAACATACCCACCCCTCTCTCCCATCGGTTACAGGGATTTGGAGTATCCATCTTTGGCGAAATGACCGCGCTTGCACTGAGGACTGGTGCCATCAACCTGGGACAAGGATTCCCCGACTACAACGGGCCGGTCGAAGTACTCGAGAAGGCTCGGAGCGAAATTGCGTTGGGACACAACCAATACCCACCAGGACGAGGACTCCCCGATTTTCGAAATGCCATTGCCGAACACCAACAACGGTTCTGGGGACTTACGTACAATCCCGATACTGAAATTTTGGCGACTGTTGGCGCTACAGAAGCACTTGCGAGTGCGCTTCTCGGAACCTTAAATGACGGCGATGAAGTGATCGTGTTCGAACCGCTATTTGACACCTATGCAGGATGCATTGCCTTAGCCGGTGCAAAGCTTGTCCCAGTCACCCTGAGGCCAAATTCCTCGGGTCGATACGAATTCGACGATTCAGAGTTTGCATCCGCATTCAGTTCACGGACGCGAGCCATCTTGCTCAACTCGCCCCACAATCCCACAGGAACCGTGTTCAACAAGTCTGAACTCCAAAACATTGCCGATGCAGCAATCACACACAACGTATTTGTGATCTCAGACGAGGTATACGAACACCTCACGTTTGATCAAACTCCCCATATACCCATTGCGTCACTCCCCGGAATGCGAGACAGAACGATCACCATCTCTTCTGGTGGAAAGACGTTCAATACCACAGGATGGAAGATTGGCTGGGCTTGCGCGAGCGAAGAACTCATCAATGCAACTTTGATGGCCAAGCAACTTTTCACATTCGCCGGAGGCACCCCCTTTCAAGCTGCGATTGCAACTGGGCTTCGACTCCCCGATGAATATTTCATTCACCTTGCCGCCGATCTTCAGGCGAAGAGAGATTTGCTCATGCCTGCTCTAGCGAGTGCCGGGCTTCGGCCAATTACACCTGAGGGCACATATTTCATTACGTGCGACATTCGCGAACGTCAACCCAATGGAGACGGAATGGAATTCTGTAAAGAACTTCCCTCACAATGCGGGCTCGTAGCTATACCTGCCTCTGTTCTGTACACACCCCAAAATCAATCCGAAGGTCGTCATCTTGTTCGATTCGCGTTCTGCAAACAAGATGCAACCATCGAAGCGGCGGCCGAACAATTAAGGAAATGGTCATGAAGTTTGCTGTTGTGCAACACGACACGGTGTGGGCGAATCGAGAAGAGAATTTTCGTGAACTTGAAGTCTTAATCGCAGACGCAGTAGCCGTAGGTGCGAAATGCGTCGTTTTGAGCGAAATGTTCTCCACCGGTTTCGTCGTGGACCGCGAAGATATCGGCGAACCCATCGGTGGCCCCTCTTCTCGGTTCCTTGAACGTATGGCATGTTCGTATGGTGTGTGGATTGCTGGCAGCTGCCCCGAGGTATCAGCCGATGACCCACGTCCGTACAATTCGCTTGTTGTTGTATCGCCCGCCGGGAAACAACACCGGTACAACAAAATTCACCCCTTTACGTACGGCGGTGAGCACAAACATTTCCGCCCCGGAGCTGAAAAAGTCACCATCAACATGGCCGGAATCAGAACATCTCTCTCTGTGTGTTACGACCTACGGTTCGCCGATGAGTATTGGACTCAAGCTCTGGATACCGATTTGTACATCGTTCCTGCCAACTGGCCAGCATCACGTCGAGAACATTGGATGGCACTCTTGCGTGCACGAGCGATTGAGAATCAAGCATTTGTCATCGGGTGCAATCGCGTAGGCGAAGGCGGTGGTCTTCGATACTCAGGAGATTCGATGATTATCAATCCACTCGGAGAGATAATGGCACAAGGATCAGATCAACAAACCATCTTGTTTGCCGACATTGATCCCTCGGAAGTGTCTGCTATCCGCCAGAAATTTCCATTCCTGCAAGACCGCCGCTAAGCCAACTCATACGTGATGGGAAGGTGCTTCAGCCCACCCACAAAAGTGGTCTTCATGAGGGAAGGTTCTCCGGCTAGATGCACTGACTTCAATCGAGGAATGAGCTCAGTGAGCAACGCCTTGATTTCCATACGTGCAAGCAT
>CAYSPE010000132.1:0-2585 GCA_964432845.1 uncultured Bifidobacterium sp. | reverse complement strand
GGCCGTTGAGATATGCCGGCAGGGTTGACACCAGGGTCTTTCCTTCACCGGTTTTCATTTCGGCAACCCAACCGAAGTGCAGCGCAGCGCCACCCATGAGCTGCACATCGAAATGGCGCTGACCAATGACTCGCGACGAGGCCTCGCGCACTACCGCGAAAGCTTCGATGAGAAGTTCGTCAAGACTTTCTCCGCGCTCAATTCGGCTGCGGAACTCCCCCGTCTTTGCCCGGAGAGCGTCATCTGACAGAAGGGCCATTTCGGGACCCAGGGCGTTGATGTCGGGGACAAGACCCTGGAGGGCCTTGACGCGCTTGCCATCACCGGCGCGGAGGACGCGATCGAGAACTTTCATGCAATAGACGAGCCTACCTGTGGGTACAGCATGAGCCAGTTCGTTGAATAGCCAAGAACGAGACAAGAATCATCTCTTATGAGCCCAAGAACAGTGGATGCAGTGATTTTCGACCTGGGCGGGGTCATTATGCGCAACGGCGGACCTAGCGACTTCACTCGCCGCTATCCCGATTACGACCCCAAGGTCATCGCCGAAATCGTGATGGGTCCCCACCACCTTGACACCGACCACCAATGGCACCGGGTGGAACGAGGGGAAATCACCTTGGCTGAATGTCGTGCCATTACAAAAGCCAAGCTTGATGCTGAAGGAATTATGGCCACGATCCCCCCAGAGACCTCCAATGCAGGCAGTGGCCCATCATTCAATTTTCAATTGAACGATGACATGGTGTCGTTCATTCACGATCTCAAATCAGCAGGAATCCCCATCGGTATTCTCACCAACAACGTTCGTGAGTTTCGTGAATGGTGGTGGCCGCTGATGGATTTTGAAAATACGTTCGACACCATTGTGGATAGTCACGAGGTGGGAATGCGCAAACCAAATCCGGCCATCTATCACCTCACCATGGATCGCATTGGGGCCACGCCGTCACGCACAGCATTTCTCGACGACCTTGAAGCAAATGTAAACGCGGCAAATGCGCTGGGCATGCACGGAATTCATGTGACCGGCGATTCGCTTTCAGCAATCTCCCGCGGACGCGAATTGACGGGGCTGTAATTTTCTAATCGAAGATTGCGTCGAGCACTGCCCGCTTGGACAATTTGTTCCATTCGGCACCGAATGCAGAATCTTGGGCGAACTCAACGTTGATGCGTGAGTTGGTGAGACCTTGGGCCCACAATGCAATTGCCGCCAAATTGACATGCGCACTGACCCAACCCTTTTGAACTGCAATGTCGTACGCGCGCACAATCTCTTGTACATAGTACGCGTCGACTTCAGCAATTGCCTTCTGTAACTGGGGACGCGACACGGCGGAGCCAAGCACACTAACCCTGATTAATCGATTTGTGCTTCGGTGTTCCGCATAAATGAAGTCGAGCGAAGTGGAGACTTTCGCAATGAGGTCATCGCGCGATGTAGCACTGTTCACTAATTCAATGAGTCGGTCTGCAGCGGCTGCTGTCGCTCGGCGATATCGCTCGGCCTGTGCCGCAATCACTAAACCCTCGCGACTTCCGAATGCGCGATACAAAATGGGTGGAGTGACCCCACATTCTGCTGCAATGGGATTCGTACGAATAGCCACTTCGCCTGATTCATCTATGACTTCAATGGCACGCTCGAGAATACGCTGCACTGCGGACATTGACTTTGCTTCGTTCAACGTATCCACCAGCGCACCCCCCAGTAAGCACTTCCCCTAATATTTCTAGATAGTACGAGATGGCGCAATGCAAATCACACTCGTTGCGCCACATAACACCAATTCGTGGGCTGCTGATTTCAATGTTGCTCCGGTTGTTATGACATCATCCACCACCAGCACACGGTCATTTGTGAGGCGGCCTTTAAACACCACTGAGGCCAGCCGTGCACGACGGGAATGGCCCGTCTGGGATTGGTGACTCACGCGCCGCAACAAACGGCGAACTGGCACTTTCAAATAGGCACCCACATGACGAGCAATCAGTTCTGACTGGTCAAATCCCCTTTTTCTGATGCGGTGCGATGATGTCGGTGCCCAAGTGACGACGCTGAATTGTGAATCCAATTTCAATTCACGAAGCGCATCAACCACAACCAAGGCCAACTGCTTTGCAACTCTTCTGTCCTCGCGATACTTCAAGTTGAGAACCGCGTTTCGAACGATTCCGTCGTGTGCCGCCACGCCGATGTAGCGCACAGTAATTAATTGTCCGCAACGACCAACAATGTTTTCAGTACGGTGTAATTCCATGACTCCAAGCCCCACCACTACTCCTCGCCCGATGCGAGAACGCTTTTTCGAACGTTTGGTGCGATGTGTAACCGGGCTTGCCTGTTTTGGTACCGGCATTGCTTTCTTCGTGCGATCAGACCTGGGTGTTCCGCCGTGGGATGTTTTTCACCAAGGAATCTCCAAGCACACCGGTCTCGGATTGGGAACCGTGCTCATCATCGTTGCGTTCTGTGTCCTCATTCTGTGGATCCCATTACGTCTGCGGCTAGGTCTCGGCACCATATTGAATGCAATCGAAATTGGTCTCGTAGAAAACGCTGCACAAGACCTGATTCC
>CAYSPE010000131.1:0-2652 GCA_964432845.1 uncultured Bifidobacterium sp. | reverse complement strand
ATGCATGAGTGCATCAATTTCGACACGCACAAACTGGAGCGTTACACAACGCTGTAACCAAATGAATTAAACACTCAACATTAAAGTTGAGAGATGTTCTTGAGACGACAAGCACGACGAGTCTTGACACTTACAATCAGCGCGTCTTTGATTGGAATTATGACTGGGCAGTTGCCAGCCTCGGCGATCAGTCGCTCGGTTTCATCTGTATCAAGCGTTGGTATAACTTCGGCTAATGGTGGAGGGTCTTTCACAGTTTCATCTGCTGTACCCGTAGCCGCGCCCGGCACGGTGGCACAATCAATCACAACCAGTTTTGATCCAGCACGCGCACAAGTCACTGGCAGTAGTGGCATTGTTGCTCCCTCTGGCTGGACTCTGAGTTACTCATCAGACGGTTCAACTTTTGGCGCTGCACCAAATAGCCCATCTGGATGGGCCGCTATTCGTGCAGTTCGCGCCACCGGTTCAATCGCGTCGGGTGGCGATGCAGCTGGTTTACAAATTGCTACCGGTTCAGGTACCGCAACTGTTCCACCCTCTGGTGCCTTCAGTGCCGGCGGTGGCGGCGATGGTTGGGATGTTTCATTCGATGAACAAGGAAACGTTTATAACGTTTTCCATCATGATGGATACTGGGGGTCTGGATTCATTACTCCGGGATTGCACTGCCATACACGTTCTGGCGCAAGTTGCGGACCGGGTTGGCCATTTCAATTGCGAATCCCTAATGGCACCACTGGACCTGACGGCATCTCTGGACAGCCTTGGTACCACACCAACGACCAAGCAATGTCATGGGTGGATGTAACGAATAATCGAGTGTGGATCGAAACGAATCTGAATGACGGCACTGCTGCATCGGGAACAGGGTATGTCTGCGTTGATGTCTCAAACCTTGCCTCTGGACCTACGTGGTGTGGGGGAACAATCCGCAATGCGTTCGTAAAAACTGGCACCACGTTGTGTTCGCGTGACTGCAACGTTGGTCTTGCTTTCGCTGAGAACAAACTTTTCTCGTGGGATACGGGTACAGGAAAACTTGCATGCCTCGATCCCTACGCATCGCGCGCCGGAGGATTACCAGGGGCGCCTTGCGCCAATCAACCGTTCACCTTCACTGGAATTAGTAGTGCCGCTCTTGGGTCATACAGTCTCATTACAGCTCAAGGATTGATCTGGGGAAGCGCATATAGCAAAGCTGTCTGCTTTGATCCTGTCGGAATGTCCGCATGTTCTGGCTGGACAGGTGGACCAGCAACGTTGTCAGGAACAGCACCTAACATTGCAATAGACATACCCGCGTCAAATGGAGACCCAGGCGCAGTGTGCTTTGCTAATTACGAAACTTCTCGTGGTTGCTTCAATGCAAATGGATCAAGCAATACAGAACTCACAGGTTCGCATGCAGGAACTGCATTCATGACCTACTACTCCACACATCAATCACAACAGATTCAACAAAAGAGCCCCGTTACAAATGGCACACGGATTATTTGGGCGGATGGAAGATGGCCTGGGGGTGGCGCGGTGAACTGTTACGACACCAGTCTGTCTTCGGGCGCCGGCGCTGCATGTGCGAACTTTCCGGTGGCACATTCCACGTACACCGCAACTCTTGATGCACAGAACATCAACTGCATTTGGACCAACACAGACTCCGGAACCATCGCAACTATTGATGCAGTTACCGGAGGGTCCACCTGTACCACACCGCCATCAGTTGCAGAATTCTCGGCACCAGTAATAGTTCCTCGCCTTGCGTGTACAAGTGCTGCCTCCATTCGGTCGTGGCGTACTTTCAAGCTCACCACGCCGGCAGCCAACACGTACTCCACGGCAACCCTTACCGTTCTCACATCGTCGGGATCAGTCATACCAGGCTGGAATCGGGTTTCTATTTCTGGTCCGAATCGCACGGTTGACTTATCAAGTCTTGCAGTGGCAACAAGTGGTCTCAGTCCACGCTTCAAGGTTTCGCTGGCTAACAAAACAACAACCGATCTCATTGGTGGTGAAGTATCGGTCGCAGGCGGATCGCCAGAACTCTGTGTACCTTTGCAGGCTGTCGCATGGTGTCCCGCATCACCACAACAGATCAGTGGTCAATTGACGGCCCCGGCGGCAATCCAGGTTTCTACAACGGGCGAAGCTCAGCCGCAGAGCGGACCGACCGAAACATTCGCAACTGCAACCACATCGGTTGCAGTTTCTGCTCCATCAGATTCGTCATGTCTGGGAACAATCAATGGCACTGCAACCATGGCGTCCGGGTCTGCACCTGTTGCCAATGCACTGATGCGATTGGTGAACTCTTCTGGCGTAGTACTCGCAACTACCACAACTGATGCACAAGGCAATTACACATTTGATCGATTAGTTGCAGGAAGTAGTTATCGCATCGAATTCGGTCCAAGTACTCAGGGTGCAGCCAATGCGGCCACTGTGTCGTCCACTACAACGAACCGAACGGTGACCGCGAACGCCACCACAACGGTGAATGGTTTGTACGCCCTCCTTCGCACCAATGCGCTGACGGGTACTGGTGCATTTGGTCAAACTGTCACTGTGATGCCAGCACCAAATGATTCAACTGGTACGCAAACTTATGCACCATTCACTAAGTCATCGACGTGCATTATTGACCCGGCT
>CAYSPE010000130.1:0-2683 GCA_964432845.1 uncultured Bifidobacterium sp. | reverse complement strand
AACAACAGGGAATGACTCCAGAGCAGGTGCGAGCCATGTTGTGGGAAAGCCTGGGGCAGAGCGGCGACGTGTTCGACTGGAATGCCGTGCCACGCCACCCCTGGGTGGCACCATTGGCGTATGGGAAATCTTGAAGCAATCCTGGGCTACCAAGGCGCACAACGTGATGGCGAGGCAGAGATGGTGGCACCCGATGTGGTGCAGATGCCCTTTTGGACTCCAGAGTTCTGCGCCACGGTGATTCAGGCTGCTCAAGCTGCCGGAGGGTTCTCTCAGCAGGATGATGACCCAGTGCCTGGGTATGAGATTTCGTTGGCCGCAATCGCACCTCGGCTCTTTGAGGCCGTAGAAAACGACATTGGGGCTCGCATGTGGCCGGCCATTCGTCAGTGGTGGCCGCTGGTGGATTATCACGGTCTGCGTGATGCCTTCATCATTCGATATGCAATGGGCGAGCAAGAAACTCTGCGCATGCATCACGATGTGGCGCAGGTGTCGGCGAGCATCAAGTTGAACGACGAGTATGAGGGCGCCGAGTTGGTGTTTCCACGACAGAATTTCTCTAATGCCAACGTGCCAGTGGGCGACTTAATTGCGTGGCCAAGTCTTGTAACGCACCCACATGAAAGTCAGCAGTTGAAGAGTGGTGTGAAGTACTCGCTCACTATTTGGTGTGAATTGCCAATGGCAATTGAGGGAGTGCGTAGTTACTAGTTAACTGCGCTTGCGCACACGGATTGCCTTTTCGTTGGCATTGCGGCAGTGACCATCTGCCAAATCAAATCGCCAACCGTGCAATGTGCAAATGAGATCGTCTCCGTCGATTTCGCCAAACACGCTGAGGTCTGCATTGCGGTGCGGGCAGCGACGCTGCACTACATAGTCACCAATTTCAATATCTGATTCGTCGCTCGGCACGCCCTGCAACTTCATTTTTGCTTCGCTTTCGGTGCGATTCATACGCTCCACCGAAAGTGACTTGAAGAAGTTGTAGAGGTACTCGTTGTATTCACCTTCTCGCCATGCGGTGAAACGACAAGAGAGGAAGAGCGAGTTACTGAAGTCAACGGCACGTTGTGCAACGACTGTCTCAAACAAAGTGCGTGGAATTTCAAAGCGATAGCTAAACGATTGCCCGGCATGTTGTTCAACGATGCCATCAAAGAAATTGACGTAGATGGGCAGGTCGCCGGCATTGATGAGGCAATTACCACCGATTCCTTGACGGACACTGGGGCTCATGGCCATGAGAGGTTCCCACCACAACTTCAGTGTGTTGATGAGATCGGTGCCGGGCGCGTTCCAGTTGCTCTTGAGATCTGTGAGCCACTCAGCCCAATCGGCTTGATATTGACGCAAGTAGTCGGCTTTATGGGTGAAAATGCGCGAAATCTCTTCTCCGCTCATGGGCTGTTCAACAGTGACGGCATTGTTGATGACAAGAAATGAAGTGCCCGGAATAGTGGTGGCCGCATTCAAGATGCCATCTGCTGCGAGGCGCCGTTGAAACTCGGTTTGGTCGGGGAAGATGCTGACTTCGTCACCCGTGACCATATTGAGGGCAAACAAGTCTTCATCAAGGAAGCACGGCGGACCAGCAGATGGAACAACGGTGGTGGCGTGAATACTTTCTACGTATCGCTGTGCCCGAGCAAATTGCGCATCAACTTTGTCGAGACACAATTTCTTCTTTTCGGCGTCATCCATTTCGTACACCATGGGATACCAAATAGCGCCAGAGAATTGGAGCCAGTGAAGATCTACAGGCCCGTGTTGCAGAAGTGCACCTAGATCATTTGTTCGGCAATCGTTTTGATTGACAAGACGTGATTCGCCATCGCTCACCACAATGGCGGAATCACCGCCAGGTCCGTCGGTGATGGATGTTTCGGCATGAATGGCAATACGCACGTTCGGAGCGATTTCTTGTTCTGTGGCATTCACCGTGCGCACGAACTTTCGGAATCCGAGTTTGTTGAATTCGCGCTCGAGTTCGCGCGTAGGAAAATCGGGAAGAAGAACTGTGGTGTTCTTGTTCATGCGTTCGGCAAGGAATGCCGCATCGAAGTGATCACCGTGCAAGTGAGAGATGTAGAGAAAATCAGGATTGCAGACATCGTGCATGATGTCGGGCGGCAACTGATCGTTTCGCGGAAACACAAACCACGAACCGAAAAAGGCTGGTACGAACCATGGATCGCACACGATGGTGATACCGCGCGTGCGAATAAGAATGCCCGCGTGGCCAATGGAGATGGCCTGCATATATGTGGCTTAACGAATGGGATCGACCGACTGCTTGCCACCAGTGGCAACGTGTTCAGTCCACGCAGTGCCGTTCCAGTAGCGCAGTTCGAAGCGACCCGATGGGTCTTTGTGCCAATCGGCAGGAACATTGGGTGTAACGCCAGTGGCCGCTGATGCAGGTGCCGAGGTAGGAACTACCGGATTGTTAGCGGTGGGTACAGAGCCCACGGTGACTGCTGGCTGCAGTTCTTCAGCGATGGCATGTGGACCAACGGGCACATTGCCTGCGTGGCGGATAAAGGCATGGAACCAAGCCGCACCATCGAAAGTGATCTGCACAACTTCCCAGCCATTTGCTGAGCGCTTGGTGAGCTCGGCAGCAAGTTGGTGAGGATTACGGACTGATTCAGAAACGACGTCGTACGTGAACATGCCT
>CAYSPE010000129.1:1796-2852 GCA_964432845.1 uncultured Bifidobacterium sp. | reverse complement strand
TGAACGACGTGTCGTACTTTGGATCATCGGGGTCAACGGGCTCTGGGTCTGATGCAAGCGCAAGGACGCCGTTACGCGCAGAGAAGGCCATGAGCGAACTCACCAACGCGCGGTGAGTAGACACCGCACCCTTCGGACGACCAGTGGTGCCCGAGGTGTACAAAATGGTGCAGTCATCATCGGGGTCGATGTCGACCAGCAATGGTCCGAGACCGCTCTTGACTTCCTTCGACCATTCGTCGATGTCGGGGCCCACTTCGGTTTCTGGACGCACGATGAGCATCTTCACGCCAAGAGTGCGACATGAATGGTGTGCGGTATCAATGCGCTGCTGGTCGGCAATGAGAACCTTTGCTCCACAGTCCTTGAGAGCGAAATCCATTTCATCTTCGGTCCACCATGCGTTGAACGACACGTTGATGGCGCCAACCGAAATGATGGCGGCAAACGAAATGATCCACTCAGGGAAGTTACGCATGGCGACGGCAACGCGGTCACCCTTTTTCACGCCGTACTTGTTCACCAACAAGTGAGCCAAGCCATCAACTTCGTCCATCACGCGAGCGAACGTGTAGCGCTCACCCTCGTACAACAAGAAGGTCTTGTCGCCGTGGGCGCGTGCACCCTGAAGAACAAGTGCCAAGTTCTTGGGGGCGTGCTTGAACACCTCCATCTCGTTTCCAAGAACAACGGCCTTTTCTAATTCAAAAGGTGTTCCCGATCCGGGGTTCAGAATTTTGTCTTGCGCTTCGGTCCAGGACAGTGGCATGGGTATTCCTCTTCAGTGATGGGAGTACCAAATCATACGAGAGCGTGTTGCCATCCGTCACATTCCGCTCGAATGTGAGATTGTGCGTCTGACGACGCACGACGTTTATGCAGCGTGTCGCTGTCCGTAATAACGGCGCAGGTATTCCTGGTTGCGAATCTGCACGAGTACGTAGCAGTATGCGCCAAGACCAAGGAAGGCAGCAGTGAACACGTAGAACATGCCAGTGCTACCAGTGGTCAGTCCGAGGAACAAACTGATGCCGTTCGCTGCGACCAATCCGTACA
>CAYSPE010000129.1:0-1696 GCA_964432845.1 uncultured Bifidobacterium sp. | reverse complement strand
GAACGCAAAAGCGGCGGCAACAACACCGCCATCCACATGGCTCCAACAATGAGGAGTACAAGCTTGCTCATCTACGAATACATCACCTTGATCGGGGACAGAACTGTCGGCCGTGACCGATAGACCTCACTGGCTGCAAGGGTTAGTGGCGTTCTTGAACGCTTTGAAAAGCCTAGTAAGGAATCCCGAAGGTCGTGCCCAAAACAGCCCCCGATCGCCCGGTCAACCCCTGCAAACCCTTGTGGGTATTGAGAAAGAGATGTCATGAAACTTCTGCCACAGGGCTTGACAAGGGCCCGGTTTGGCCAATTTTCCATCGAAAATGGCCGTCGGCGAGCCTGCGGCTCAGACCTGACGAAGGAAGTCGCCCGAGCGCCCGCCCGACTTCTCCCACAAGGCAACGTTGCCAATCACCATTTCCTTGTCGGCGCTCTTGCACATGTCGTACAACGTGAGTGCTGCAACTGAGCACGCGGTGAGTGCTTCCATCTCCACCCCGGTTTGGCCGGTGGTTTCCACGACGGCCTCAATATCGACCGCCCCGTCGCGCACCTCGAGGGTGACCGACACCTTGGAGAGCATGAGAGGGTGGCACAGCGGGATGAGATCGCTGGTGCGCTTGGCGGCCTGAATGCCAGCGATGCGCGCAACCGCAAGCACATCGCCCTTGGGCAACTCACCGGCGGAAATGGCGCGAGAGGTTTCCACCTTCATGGAAACGGTGCCGCGGGCAACGGCGCGGCGACGAGTGACAGCCTTGTCGCCAACGTCGACCATGTGGGCATTGCCCGATTGGTCGAGGTGAGTGAACTCTGGTTCTGTCATGTGATCAGCCTACGAGTATTTCTATGAACGCTTCCATGGCCAACGCACCGCGCGCTTTGCCAAGAATGCCGCCACACCCTCGCGCACTTCGCCACTTTTGTCCATTTCGGTTTCCCAGTGCAGTGTGGTTTTTGGTTTCACCTTGCCGTCACGCACCACTTCATCAATCATTGCCTTTGTCGCAACTTGCGTGAGCGACGAGCGCTCTAACAATGTGGCGGTGAGCTCGGCAACGCGAGACTCCAAAGCATTTACCGTGTGCAACTCGTCAATGAGGCCAATGCGCAACGCACGATCTGCATTGATGAGTTCGCCTGTGAACATGAGGTGCTTCGTTGCCGAACCGCCCATGATGCGCACAGCACGCTCAAGCGCATTAGTGGGATACACAATTCCCAACTTGGACGGTGTAATTCCAAAAATTGATTCAGTGGAGGCAATGCGAATATCGCATGCAGTCGCAATGGACACTCCACCACCCACACAATTGCCGCGAATCACTGCAATGGTGGGCGCAGGAAAATTGGCAAGTGCCTCTTCGGCATTCCAGTTCACTCGTGCGTATTCGCCACCGGGGCCATTGGTGAGTTCGGAAATATCAGCCCCAGCACAGAAGTGTTCGCCGGCGCCTCGCACGATGAGCAAACGAATATCGGTGTTCTGAGCCAACGCCGACACATGCGCATCAATAGAGGCCCACATATTCATACGCACTGCATTGCGCTTATCGGGCCGATTCAACGTGAGCGTGGCCACGGGTCCATTGACCTCGACGAGAACATTGAGATTTGACAATTCACCGGTGTCGTCAGCCACGTCAGCCGCCAATCTGGCTCATGGTGCGCTTCGGACGAATGAAGTTCACCTGGTT
>CAYSPE010000128.1:0-2895 GCA_964432845.1 uncultured Bifidobacterium sp. | reverse complement strand
GTGAGCACATGCACCACAATGGGGCCTTCGCCTTCACGCGCCAATGTTGCCTCCAACGCCTCGGTGATTTCGGCAATGTTGTGGCCATCAAATGGGCCAACGTAACGAACACCCAATGCTTCAAAGAACGACGGTGGTTGCAAGAACTCGCGAACAGCGGCTTTGAATGCTTCCATTCCTTGTTCGGCTTGTTTACCCACCACGGGAAGATCACGCAGGAATTGTTCCATGCGATGTTGACGACGCACGTACACAGGGTTCAAGCGAATGCGAGTAAGGGCACGCGACATTTTGCTGGTCATGCGATCAATGCGACGCAATTCAGCGGTGCTGTCGGCCGGAGTCATGTTGACCGAAGCAGACAGATTCGAGATGGTGGGTGCGTAGGAACGACCGTTGTCGTTCAACACGATGATGACATTTGTTTTTGAATGGCCCAGGTTGTTGAGAGCTTCATACGCCATGCCGCCGGTCATGGAACCATCGCCGATGACGGCGACGATGTGGCGATGATCGTTTGCGCCGGCATCGCGTGCAACGGCAAGACCGTGTGCATACGACAACACAGTGGAGGCGTGGCTGTTTTCAATGAAGTCGTGACGGCTCTCTTCGCGGCTGGGGTAGCCAGACAGTCCATCTGCTTGGCGCAACTTTGCAAAGCCAGCTTTGCGGCCCGTGAGAATTTTGTGCACGTACGCCTGGTGGCCGGTATCCCACAGCACCATGTCTTTCGGGCTTTCGAACACGCGGTGCAGGGCAATGCTGAGTTCCACAGCGCCCAAGTTCGAACCAAGGTGGCCGCCCGTTTCGGAAACGGCGTTGACGATGAAGTCGCGAATTTCGGCCGACAACGCATCAAGGTCGCTCGCGGGGAGGGCCCGAAGGTCCTCTGGCGAGTTGATGCGGTCGAGAATTGCCATGGGTTCTCAGGATACCCCCACACCCATTTCCCTCGGAATTGACGAGCGCCACAGCGCCTATGCGTGGGCGGCGGGGTGTGCAGCGGACGCCGCAGAGAATTTTGCATCGAGACGGCGTTGATTCCATCGGTGCAAGGCATTGCCCAGCACGAAACCGAGACCCAGCACCATGAGCCCGCCGACTCCATCGGTCCAATAGTGATTGGCCGTAACCACAATGCATAACAACGTGAGCGCGGGATACAACAGCACCGCCGCTCGCACCCATTTCTTGCGTGCCAGCGGCCACACCGCAAAGGCGCACCACGAAGCCCAGCCGATATGCAATGACGGCATGGCTGCGTATTGATTCGAAGCTTTTGCGATTCCGCCGCTATCAAAATCCCATGGTCCGCCGTATTCCTTCAGGGTGTCGACAAATCCGAAGTTGGTGGCGCCGTTGTAGTTGCGCAACTTGGTGGGAATGCATGCGCCGCCGTAGTTGTGAGTGGCGCTCACCGATGGGCATGGTGCATCAAGCAAGCGCGGCGGCATGAGAGGAAAGAACGCAAAACCGATGATGGCCAAACCAGTGGAGATGGCGAGTGCGTTGCGAAAGAGGGCGAACACATCTTTACGTCGGCTGAACAACACCCAGAACACGCCGATGGTGACAATGAAGTGCGCGGTGCCGTAATACGTATTGAATGCCTGAATGAGCCCGCGATAGGGAAGGAACCACTGCTGAATGGATTCTTCGTGGAAGAGCCCGAGTGCTCGTTCCAGACGAATGATTTTGAGTGCGTTGTGAAATGAATGCACCGGAATGTCGGCGCCCTTCACGTGGATGGATCCAAAGCGGTTTCGTGTGAGCGAATACACGAAATAGAACGACCCCATGATGGCCACTTCTTTCCACCAGCGCGTGCGGTGCTCACGCCTGCGAATGGCGCCGGTGTCGTCAAGGTCGATCATTGTGCCCACAAGACTAGGTCGGCATGCCGTTAGTAGGCTGACTCGCGTGAGTCTCGTGGATATGTCCCAAGAATTCGATACCTCAGTGTTGGCCCGCGTGCTGGCAAAAGGAAAATCTACGGGGGCGGGGTTCTCCGAGATCTTCATCGAGGACAAGCGCACCATGGGTGCAAGCCTTGATGACGGGAAAGTGGAGCAAGTTTCGAGTGGTCGAGACAGTGGCGCAGGTATTCGTGTCATCAACGGTGACACCACGGGGTTTGCCTACACCGCAGATCTTTCCGAGGCCGGACTCATGGCGGCTGCCGAAGCTGCAGCTGCTGCGGCAAGCAGTGGCGGTGGCGGTACCAACACTGTTTCGCTGAAGAGTGTCACGCGCCAGAAAGTGAACAACGTGTTGGTGTTGCCCAACAGCGTGGCAAAGAAGCGCAAAGTGGAACTGCTCATGATTGCAAACGATGCAGCGCGCGGTGTGAACAACAGCATCGTGCAAGTGTCGGCCGGATACTCCGATGCAACGCGACGCATTCTTGTTGCCAACTCCGATGGTGTGTTTGCCAGTGATGAGCAGGTGCGCACCATCTTCCGCGTGTCGGCTGTTGCCAACGGCGATGCAGGCATGCAAACCGGATACGACTCGTTGGGTCACACCATCGGTTTTGAATTGTTCGACGAAGAGAGCGTGGAAGAACTTGCGCAACGTGCCGCACAACAAGCGGTCACCAAGTTGCGTGCACGTCCTGCTCCCAGTGGTGCCATGCCGGTTGTTATCAAATGCGGAAGTGGCGGCGTTTTGTTCCACGAAGCATGTGGTCATGGTTTGGAAGCAGACCTTGTTGCAAAGGGCGCAAGCGTGTATGCCGGCCGCGTGGGTGAACTTGTTGCATCTCCATTGGTCACGTTGGTGGACGATGGCACCATGAGCCGCGAGTGGGGCGCCATTGGTATCGACGATGAAGGCCATGCTTCGAAGCGCAACGTGCTCATTGAGAATGGTGTGCTCACCGATTACATGTGGGAC
>CAYSPE010000127.1:0-2932 GCA_964432845.1 uncultured Bifidobacterium sp. | reverse complement strand
ACCACCGCCACCAAAGACTCCACCAATAGGGGAGGTGGAGGTTTCAAACATGGTCCTATTCTCTCGCAATCAGACATGATTTTGCGGTGACCGTTAGGGTTAATCCAATGGAAACCGTGGTTCTCATCCCATCTCTCGGCCGTCCGGCGTCCGATTTCGATGAATTGAGTGCTGCATTGCGTGGGGCCGGCTTCCAGACCATTGCTTTTGACCCGCGGCCAACATTCTCTGGTGAACCAACGTTGCATGAGTTGGCCGCAGATGTGATTCAACAATTGGACGAGCGTGGCGTCGATCGTTTCCATCTCATTGGTCATGCCTTCGGTAACAGATTGTCTCGGTGCATCACGGCCGACTTCAATCGCCGCGTTCTGTCACTCACATTGCTCGCGGCGGGTGGACTCGTGGAGCCAGAGGAACACATCTGGGCTGCGCTTGCAAATTGTTTCAACGAGGCTCTCTCTCCGGACGAACATCTGCAGAATGTGCAGATAGGTTTCTTCGCTAACGGCAATGATGCGTCGGTGTGGCGTGACGGCTGGATGACAGAGGTGATGAGGTACCAAAGCAATGCGGTACGAACCACTCCGCGTGAAGATTGGTGGAGTGCTTCAGTCGATCGTGTATTGGTTGTGCAGGCCCTGCAAGATGCGATTGCGCCAGTGGAGAACGGCCGTCGTTATATTGCTGAGTCTGCACCGCACGCGCGATTGGTGGAAATCAATGGTGCGGGTCACGCAATGCTGCCCGAACAACCAACTGCAATTTCTGCCGCAGTGATTGAGTTTTTGAAAGGCTGATGCTGTGAACGCACGAGTGCTCACGTGGAATTTGTGGTGGCAGTTCGGGCCCTGGCGCGAGCGCCAAGACGCGATTCTTGCGACGCTGCAGCGGGAGAATGCTGACATTGTTTTCTTGCAAGAAGTGTGGGCACAAGAAGGCGGACTTGATCAGGCCCAATGGTTGGCCGACGAACTTGATATGTATGTGGCGCGCACTGAGGGCCCATGGTTTGACGAAGGTGTGAGTTTGGGCAACGCCATCTTGTCGCGTTGGCCGATTATTTCGTGGGAAGTGCATCGACTGCCCGATGTCACTGGAGCTCCTTCATATCGTCGTGCACTTGTTGCGTTGTTGGATACTCCTGGTGGTCGGTATTACACGGTTTGTACGCACCTGGATCATCGCTTCGATGGCTCGCCAACTCGAATTGCTGCATGTGAAGCGTTGAGCGGAATAGTTGACCAGTTGCGTGTTGACCCAGAAGTGGAAAATCCGGTCATCATGGCGGGCGACTTCAATGCGGTTCCCGATAGCGATGAGATCCGCATGCTCACAGGGCGTCGTGAACCAGCAATTGATGGATTGGTGTTTACCGATTTGTGGGAAATTGCGGGTGAGGGAAGTGGCTTCACGTGGCGTCGCGACAATCCATACATCGAGGATTCAACGTGGCCCAACCGTCGCCTCGATTACATCTTTGTGTCGTGGCCACGTCCGCGACCACTCGGTAATCCTTCTGCTATTTGGTTGGCTGGTTTGGACGCCGTGAGTGGTGTGCAACCCAGCGATCATGCTGCGGTTGTGGCTGACATTCGCATCGGCCTCTAGGCGCACCACTCGCTCGGGCCGCCCGTTCGATTTTTCAGTCGGGTGACGCCGGGTCATTTTTCAAGCGGTGCGATGTAGTGCACGGGTGTTCGGAAAATTTGACCCATTTTTTCGAGAGCCCGCCTACCCCGACCGAAAAATCGAACGGTATCTCCACATGGTTTGCATGAAAGATTTCTCAGAGCATCCATTTCGTCACATTTTCAGGGGAGCGCACGGTGACGTGGTGTGGGTGGTGGCCAGATCAAAGGCCGCACGATCAATCTCAGATATTGCGCGCATTAGTGGCAGGTCAAAGTCCCAAGTGAAATTGATTATGGAGCGGCTTCATGAACTCAGAATCGTGGACCGCACCTTGATGGATGGTTGGTCGTGGAATTCTCTGAACGATGCGCATCCGTACGCACCCATGCTCAGAGATATGGCACGAATGGATTTCGATACGAACGAAATAGAGATCGCAAAATCGGCGCACGCACCGAAGTTCTGGACGGAGGACTAAAGCGTGAGCTGCGAACTCACCAGGCGCAATTCATGCGCTTGATGCCGTTGATGAACGAGCTTTGCAAGTACGCAGGTTCCGACGTGATTTCCAACTGTGGAACACGGCGGCGAATTTCATCAAACATCACCGCAATTTCGCGTCGAGCAAGGTTGGCGCCCAAACAGAAGTGAGGACCACCGGCTCCGAATCCCACTTGTGCAGGTGAAGGATCACGCAACACATTGAAATCAAATGGGTTCTCAAAAACGCGTTCGTCGCGGTTGCCCGATTGATAGAACATCACTACTTTTTCGCCTTCAAGAATTTTCTGTCCGGCGATTTCAGTGTCTTGCGTGGCGGTACGGCGGAAGTGAATGACAGGAGTTGCATAGCGAACAATTTCCTCCACCGCAGTCTTTGTGTGTGCTTCAAAGTTGTTGAACCAAATGTCGCGTTGGTCGCGGTGCAAAGTCAACTCACGCATGCCGTGCGCAATGGCGGTACGAGTTGTCTCGTTTCCTGCCACCACCACGAGAATGAAGAACGAACCAAACTCCTGGGCGCTCAAGCGTTCGCCGTCTACTTCGGCGTGCATCATGATGGACGCGATGTCGTTGCGAGGATTCTTCAAGCGGTCTTCGCCAAGCGCCAATGCGTAGGCGAAAATCTCGCCACCCACGCGAATGAGGTCTTCCAGAGTGCCCACGAATTCAGGGTCACCAACGCCAAGAATGGTATTCGTCCAGTTGAAGATCATCTCTTCGTCTGATTCAGGAATACCCATCATGTCGCAGATGATCTGCAGTGGCATGTGTGCTGCCACTTCATGTACGAAGT
>CAYSPE010000126.1:0-2943 GCA_964432845.1 uncultured Bifidobacterium sp. | reverse complement strand
ACACCGCGCGATCTGATTGAACCATTCGCGCACCTGGTGGGGTTTGATGATGTGATTGCCACCACATATGAAGTGGATGCAGACGGCGTGTACACCGGTGAATTGGTAGGCCCGTACGTATGGTCTCGTGGAAAGCGAGACGCAGTAGCTGAATGGTCGAAAAACAATGGCGTCGAGCTGAATGGCTCGTACGCATATAGCGACAGCGTGTTCGATGAACCGCTACTCAACGCTGTTGGTTTTCCCTATTGCGTGAATCCTGATTGGCGCCTGCGTCTCATGGCGGCGGCGCGTCGATGGCCGGTGATGCATTTAGATGTACCGCTCGGTGTGGCAAAAGTTCCTGTTATCGGTTTAGAAGCGCAACAAGCGCTGATGAAATTTGCGCACCCAGGCGTCTTTCCGTACGCGCGTTTCAAGATTTCGGGAACCGAAAACATTCCGAAAGACAGTGCGGCAATCTTGTGCGGAAATCACCGTAGCTATTTCGATATTGCAGCAATCTCGTTGGCGGTTGCAAAGACGGGTCGTGCTGTTCGTTTCTTGGGCAAGAAAGAAGTTTTCGATGCGCCCGTTATCGGACCACTTGCCACAGCATTAGGTGGCATTCGCGTTGAGCGCGGAACGGGAAACGACCAGCCATTGGTAGCGGCAACAGAGTCAATCCTTGCTGGTGATCTTGTTGCCATCATGCCGCAAGGAACCATTCCTCGCGGTCGTGCATTCTTTGACCCTGTCTTGAAAGGTCGCTGGGGCGCTGCGCGTTTGGCCGCAGAGACTCGTGCACCGGTGATTCCTATTGGAATTTGGGGCACAGAAAAAGTGTGGCCACGCAACGCAAAACTGCCAAACATCACCAACGTCACGTCACCGCCAGATGTGTTGGTAGTGGTTGGTGAACCCGTGCAATTGAGTTACACAGACCCTGACGCAGACACGCGGGCAATCATGTCCGCCATCAGTGCCTTGTTGCCGCCTGAAGGACGCGAATATCGCGAGCCCACCGAAGATGAACTACTACGTAGTTATCCCTCTAATTACAAAGGAGACCCGAACGCCGAAGATGATCGACGTCCGGGTCTCGATTAGTAATCGGTATTTAATGTGCCAAGCAGTGGCATCTAGTTATTTTTGACCAGCAACCTTTGCGCGCACAATATTGAGTGCTGAACCAGCCTTGAACCACTCCACTTGCTCAGGGCTGAATGTGTGCTTCGCCTCAAAGTCGATGGTGGATCCATCGGCCTTGGTGATACGGCACTGCATTGGCTTGTCAGGTACTGGTGGCAAGTTGAGCACGCTGATGCGATCTGATTCTTCAATCTTGTTGTACGTATCAGGATCAGCAAATGTGAGTGGAACTAGTCCTTGCTTCTTCAAGTTGGTCTCATGAATGCGCGCAAATGAGCGAGCAAAAATTACAACACCGCCGCGGAAGCGAGGCTCCATTGCTGCGTGTTCACGTGATGAACCTTCGCCGTAGTTCTGGTCACCAATTGCGCACCAGCGAATACCGGCATTGCTGTAGTTCTTTGCAATGTCGGGATACATGCGACGTTGACCATCGGTGATATCGAGACCTTCGCCCACTGCATCGTTGTATGCGTTGACTGCACCAATAAACAAGTTGCCCGAGATGTTCTCCAAGTGTCCGCGGTACGTGAGCCACTTACCGGCAGCAGAGATATGGTCGGTGGTGCACTTGCCCTTGGCCTTCATAAGGACGGGAAGTTCCAAGTAATCCTTGCCATCCCATGCTGCGAATGGTTCAAGCAATTGCAAACGATCAGATGTGGGGCTCACTTCAACAGTGATTCCGCTGCCATCTGCTGGCGGTGCGGTGAATGTGTCTTGACCTGGGTCGTAACCCTTGGCAGGAACAATCTCGCCAATAGGAGCATCAAGCTTCACCTCCGTGCCATCAGGTGCGGTGATGGTGTCCACTGATGGATCAAAATCCAGGCGACCAGACAACGCAATTGCCATCACGGTGTCGGGGCTGGTGACGAACGAGAGAGTATTCGCTGAACCATCGGCACGCTTCGGGAAGTTGCGGTTGAAAGAGTTCACGATGCTGTTGGGCTTTGCTGTCTTGTCTGCTGCGCGCTCCCACTGTCCAATGCAAGGCCCGCATGCGTTCGCAAGAACTGTTGCACCAATTGCTTCAAGGTCTGCCAGCAAACCGTCGCGCTCAATGGTGGCGCGAATCTGTTCTGAACCTGGCGAGATGAGCAATTCGGTCTTTGCCTTCAAGCCCTTTGCAGCTGCCTGACGTGCAATGGATGCTGCGCGAGTGATGTCTTCATACGAAGAGTTCGTGCATGAACCAATGAGTGCTGCAGACACTTCAAGTGGCCAGTCGTTCTCACGTGCTGCTGCACCCACACCGGCTGCGCCCACTGAATGTGCACGGTCAGGGGAGTGGGGTCCGTTGATGAGGGGCTTCAACTTCGACAAGTCGATCTCGATGACCTGGTCATACTGAGCACCTTCGTCGGGACGAAGATCAGCGGCCACTTTGTCAGCTGCTGCTGCGATTGCTGCACGACCTGTTGCCTTGAGATAGGTGGACATGTTGGCGTCGTAACCAAACACTGAACAAGTGGCGCCAATTTCTGCACCCATGTTGCAGATGGTTGCCTTGCCCGTTGCAGAAATGCTGTCGGCGCCTGGGCCGAAGTATTCGGCAATGGCGCCGGTGCCACCTTCAACCGTGAGTTGGCGAGCCACTTCAAGAATCACATCCTTCGGGCTGCTCCAACCACTGAGCGAACCGGTGAGTTTGATGCCGATGACTTTTGGCCAACGAACGTTGAAGGGGAATCCGGTCATCACGTCAACGGCGTCTGCGCCGCCAACACCAATTGCCACCATGCCAAGACCACCTGCGTTGGGGGTGTGGCTGTCGGTGCCAATCATCATGCCGCCGGGGAACGCATAGTT
>CAYSPE010000125.1:0-3068 GCA_964432845.1 uncultured Bifidobacterium sp. | reverse complement strand
CACCGACATTGCATCAGTGACACCAGAAGAAGTCGACTTCATCGACGTGTCGCCAAAGCAGATTGTTTCGGTGGCAACCGCACTCATTCCTTTCCTCGAGCACGACGACGCAAACCGCGCACTCATGGGTGCCAACATGCAACGTCAGGCCGTGCCATTGGTGCGCGCCGAAGCTCCATTCGTGGGTACCGGTATCGAGCGTCGCATCGCACGCGACGGTGCCGATGTCATCCTTGCTGAGGACGACGGCGAAGTCGTAGAAGTATCGGGCGACATGATCGCTGTGAAGTACGCAAGCAAGTCGAAGCGCACTGAGCACAAGCTCATGAAGTTCCACCGCTCCAACCAGGACACCTGCATCAACCAGGTCATCCGCGTTGCAGAAGGTCAGAAAGTTTCCAAGGGTCAATTGTTGGCCGATGGTCCTTCTACCGATGATGGTGAATTGGCACTTGGTAAGAACCTGCTCGTGGCATTCATGCCTTGGGAGGGTTACAACTTCGAAGACGCAATCATCTTGTCCGAGCGCATCGTGCGCGACGACGTGCTCACCTCGATTCACATTCACAACTACGAAGTTGATGCACGTGACACGAAGTTGGGCGAAGAAGAAATCTCACGCGACATTCCAAACCTCTCCGACGAGATCGTTCGCGACCTCGACGAAGAAGGCATCATTCGCGTTGGTGCAGAAGTAGGTCCTGGCGACGTGCTCGTTGGCAAGGTCACTCCAAAGGGTGAAACAGAACTCACCCCAGAAGAGCGTTTGCTTCGCGCGATCTTCGGTGAAAAGGCACGCGAAGTGCGTGACACCTCACTCAAGGTTCCACACGGTGAAGGCGGCAAGGTTATCGACGTCAAGGTGTTCTCTCGCGAGAATGGCGACGAACTTCCACCTGGTGTCAACAAGTTGGTGAAGGTCTTTGTTGCTCAGAAGCGCAAGATCTCGGTGGGTGACAAACTCGCCGGTCGTCACGGCAACAAGGGTGTTATCTCGAAGATTCTCCCTATTGAAGACATGCCATACATGGAAGACGGAACTCCTGTCGACATCATCTTGAACCCACTTGGTGTTCCAAGCCGTATGAATGTTGGTCAGGTTCTTGAATCTCACCTTGGTTACGCAGCTCGTTGGGGCTGGGATGTCAACGGTAAGAAGGTGGGCGAAAACCCATTGCGTGGCACCGAGTCAAAGACTCGTGCAGCAACCGAGCCTGCTACCTACATCGCAACGCCAATTTTCGACGGTGCACACTGGGACGAAACAGAAGCTGCCGGTGAACACCCCACCATTCAGGCAATTCTTGAAAACCTCAACCCAGAGGCAGATACAGCCGATGGTCAGAAGCGTCTCATCATGAAGACCGGTAAGGCCAAGCTTCGTAATGGTCGTACAGGTGAGTACTACGACAAGGAAATCACTGTCGGTTACAAGTACATCTTGAAGTTGCACCACTTGGTCGACGACAAGATTCACGCTCGTTCCACCGGCCCATACAGCATGATCACACAGCAGCCACTTGGTGGTAAGGCACAGTTCGGTGGTCAGCGCTTCGGTGAAATGGAAGTGTGGGCACTCGAGGCATACGGCGCCGCCTACTGCTTGCAAGAACTGCTCACCATCAAGTCCGACGACGTGCTTGGTCGCGTCAAGGTCTACGAAGCAATCGTGAAGGGCGACAACATTCCAGAGCCAGGCATCCCTGAATCATTCAAGGTGCTCATGAAGGAAATGCAGTCACTGTGTCTCAATGTCGAAGTACTCGACAACGATGGCCGCGAAATTGAAATGCACGAATTCGACGACGAGATCTACCGCACTGCGGAAGAACTTGGTATCGACATCAGCCGTCCAGAGCGTGGCTCTGACGATGATGACCGTGACCGCCGTCCTGCCCGCATCAACTGATCAATCGAATCGAAGGAAAAGAAACTCCCATGCTCGACGTGAACATGTTCGACCAGCTCCGCATCGGCCTTGCCACCGCGGATCAGATTCGCCTTTGGTCAAAGGGCGAGGTCAAGAAGCCAGAAACAATCAACTACCGCACACTGCGTCCTGAGAAGGACGGTCTCTTCTGCGAAAAGATCTTCGGACCTACTCGCGACTGGGAGTGCTACTGCGGCAAGTACAAGCGCGTGCGCTTTAAGGGAATCATTTGTGAGCGTTGTGGTGTTGAAGTCACTCGCTCCAAGGTTCGCCGTGAACGCATGGGCCACATTGAATTGGCTGCACCTGTTGTGCACATTTGGTACCTCCGCGGAACTCGCTCATGGTTGGCGTATCTCCTTGGTGGTCTTGAAGCCAAAGAGGAACTCAAGGCAAAGCAACTTGAAAAGGTCATCTACTTCGCTGCTTGGTTGATCGCAACGGTCGACGAAGACAAGCGTCACGAAAAGATGAAGGAAATCGAAGAAGACTTCCTTGCTGACCAAGAGATCACCATGGATCGTCGTGACAAGGACCTCAAGGCCCTTCTCAAGTCGCACGAGACCGAACTCAAGCAAATGGAAAAAGACGGTGCCAAGGATTCCGATATCAAGGCACGTCAAAAGGCAATGGACAAAGAAGAGTTGTCCTTGCGCGAGCGTTACGACCAAGAACTCGACCTCACCAAGCGTGCGTACGAAGAGTTCATTGGTTTGCACCCACGCAAGATCATCGAAGATGAGCAGTTGTGGCAAACAATTCAGTACAACTACGGCGAGTACTTCACTGGCGGTACCGGTGCTGAAGCAATCAAGATGCTTATCGATGCAATGGACTTCGACGCAGAAGAAGAAACTCTTCGCGACGCCATTGAGAATGGTCTGAAGGGCAAGCCCCTTTCGGCACAGCGCAAGCAGAAGGCCATCAAGCGCCTCAAGATTGTTGCTGCGTTCAACAAGAAGGACGAAGAGACCGGTCGCCGCATGAACAGCCCGAAGGCAATGGTCCTCGACGTTGTTCCTGTTATTCCTCCCGACCTTCGCCCCATGGTGCAGTTGGAAGGCGGACGTTTCGCAACATCCGACCTCAACGACTTGTACCGTCGCGTGATCAACCGCAACAACCGTTTGCGTCGCTT
>CAYSPE010000124.1:0-3112 GCA_964432845.1 uncultured Bifidobacterium sp. | reverse complement strand
ATTGCCGACCAAATCATCCTCGCGCTCGCTGGCGATTTCGTGCCGTACGCCGTGAACATTTCGGCTGCTGACGCAAACGAAACATTGAAGCCATATCTGCCACTTGCTGAGAAGTTGGGCGAGTTGTTCTCATCTGCTGCCGCAACAGACGTGAAAGAACTTGAAGTCATCGCTACCGGTGAAATTGCCGGCTATGACACTCGCATTCTCACACTGAGCGCGTTGAAGGGATTCTTCTCTCAGCGTCACAGCGATGCCGTCACCTACGTGAACGCTCCACAAATTGCCGCCGCCCAAGGAATCACCATTAGCGAAAGCAAAGTGAAAGCCGAAGGCGCCAACAGCGACTACGTCAACCTTGTAACTCTGCGTGCGGGTGCACACAGCATTGCGGCAACTCTTGTTGGGCCTCGCCGTCAAGCTCGCATCGTCATGGTCGACGATCACATGACCGACGTGCCCCCTGCATCGCACATGCTCGTGGTGCGCAACGATGACCGCCCAGGCGTCATTGGTTTAGTGGGCACATTGCTCGGCAAGCACAACGTGAACATTGCCGACATGGATGTGGGCCGTGCGCTCACGCCTGGCACCGCCCTCATGGTGATCGTGCCTACCGCTGAGATCACCGACGAAGTTCTCGCTGAGTTGCGCGCTCAAGACGGCATCATCGACGTCATCTCTTTGCGCGCCTAGCGCAAGAACTAACGCGAGCGATTCAGGGCATCGCGGGTTTCGCGAGCAACACGTGCTGCAGCGCCCATGGGGTCGCTTGCATCCGCGTACAGAATTGCGCGTGATGAGTTCACAATGAGGCCCGTTCCATCGGAACTCTTGCCGTTCTTCACCACAACGTCGGGGTCGCCACCTTGTGCGCCCACACCGGGTACCAGCAACGGCATGTCGCCCACAATGGCGCGCACTTCACTGAGTTCTTCTGGATACGTGGCACCCACCACCAGCGACACATCGCCAATCTTTGACCACTGGTTCGCAGCGCGTTCAGCAACGTGCTTGTACAAGGGTTTGCCTTCGATCTCCTGCGACTGGAATTCGCCACTGCCTGAGTTCGATGTGCGACACAACACGATTGCCGCACCGTTGTTGTGCACCAGGTACGGCTCAATGGTGTCGCCACCCATGTAAGGGTTCACGGTGACAGCGTGTGCGCCGTAGCGATCGAATGCTTCTTTGGCATACATCTTTGCGGTGTCGCCAATGTCGCCGCGCTTCGCATCGAGAATCACCGGGATCTTTGGGTAGTTGCTACGAATGTGCGCAATCACGTTTTCTAGTTGCTTCTCTGCGCCGGCAGCTGCGAAGTACGCAATCTGCGGTTTGAACGCGCACGCATATTCAGCGGTGGCATCAACGATGTCGATGCAGAAGTACTCAATGCCGTCGGCGTCGGGGGAGTAGTGGCTGGTGAGCCGCAATGGGTCGGGGTCGAGGCCCACGCACAGCAAACTGTTCGACTCGCGCCAGCGAGCCTGCAGGAGGGAAGAGAACTTCAAGTTCAGCCTTCGATGGTGATGGCTGCGGTGGGGCACATGTCGGCGGCCTGGGTGACCTTGTCACGCAGTTCCTCGCCGGGCTCCTCGATGAGAACGTAGAGGTAACCATCGCTGCGCACTTCGAACACCTCGGGTGCGATCTGCGTGCACGCGCCGGTTGATGCGCAGATGTCGTAATCAACGATGACCTTCATGGGAGCCTCCTGGTTGCTGCTCCCAAACTACTCGCCACATGGGCGTCAGGTTTAAGCCGTGTGGCGTTCGTACGCGGAGAGAACTGCGCGCAGTGAGGCCGAGATGATGTTGGGGTCGGTGCCCACGCCCCAGCGAATGTTGCCGGCGGCATCGGTGGTTTCCACGTAGGCAACGGCCACTGCTTCTGAGCCCTGGCCCATGGCGTGTTCGGCGTAGTCAACCACGTCGATGTTTGCACCCAGTCCTTCTCGTACGGCGTGCACGAAAGCATCAATAGGTCCATTGCCTTCACCGCTAATAGTCTTGCGCTCGCCGTTGATGGCGAGTTGTGCGGTGATCACCGTGCGACCCGAAGTGGAGTCACTACGAAGTTCGTGGCTATCGAGCTTCACCTTCGGTTCGTCGGGTAAGTATTCAGTACTGAATGCATCCCAAATAACAGTGGAACTCACTTCGGTGCCGGTGTCTTCGGTGATGCTCTGAATGGTGCGTGAGAATTCGATTTGAAGCCGACGTGGAAGATCAAACCCGTGTTCGGCCTTCATGACGTAGGCAACGCCGCCCTTTCCGCTTTGGCTGTTCACGCGAATGACTGCTTCGTAGTTGCGGCCCACGTGCTTGGGGTCGATGGGCAGGTAGGGGACACCCCAGGTGTCGTACTTGTCGCCCAGTGCTTCGAAGCCCTTCTTGATGGCATCTTGGTGACTACCCGAGAACGAGGTGTACACCAGGTCACCCACGTAGGGGTGACGCTCGGGAACGCTGAGACGGTTGCAATACTCGGCGGTGCGACGTAACGCATCAATATTGGTGATGTCGAGCTCGGGGTCCACGCCGTTCATCATCATGTTGATGGCAACGTTGATTACATCGAGATTGCCCGTGCGCTCGCCGTTACCGAACAACGTTCCTTCCACACGGTCTGCGCCGGCCATGAGGCCGAACTCAGCAGCTGCAGTACCGGTACCACGGTCGTTGTGCGGGTGCAAAGAAATCAACACGGTGTCACGGTTCTTGATGGTGCGAATGAACCACTCAATCACGTCTCCGTACACGTTGGGCGTGTAGCACTCCACCGTTGCAGGCAAGTTCAAAATGAGCGGGTTGCTTGACGTGGGTTGCATCACATCCATCACGGCTTCGCAAATTTCAATGGCAAACTCGGGCTCGGTGAGGCTGAAGCTTTCGGGGGAGTATTCATAGCGAACATTTGTGCCGGCCAACATGGGCTCGAATTGTTTGCAGAGTTTCGCCGCATCTACTGCAATCTGCTTGATGCCTTCTTTGTCGAGGCCGAACACCACTTCACGCTGCAATGGATTCGTTGAGTTGTAGAAGTGCACGATCACGTTCTTCGCGCCCTTCAGGCACTCGTAGGTGCGCTCGATGAGTTCGGGGCGACA
>CAYSPE010000123.1:0-3124 GCA_964432845.1 uncultured Bifidobacterium sp. | reverse complement strand
TGCCCCGGCCGCCGCCAAGGCAGCCTAAGCCTTAGTTCCTCCCGGGGGTGCGCCGCCTGCGCACCGCTGGTCTTGCCGATGTGGCCGAGGCATCGGTGTACGGAACACTGCGTCGTCTCTTCGCTACCGGAATGCTCAGCAGTTACGTGATGCCTTCAGAAGAAGGCCCGCATCGCAAGTACTACGGCATGACGCCCGTGGGTAGGGAATCGCTCGCCGCACAACGTGATCAGTGGGTCGCGTTCTGCGCAGTCATCAACACCATCGTGAACACCAAGGAGAACAACTGATGTTATCGAACATGGAAATTGCAATTGAATTTGCCAACAAGGTGCGTGCCGAACTGCGTCACCTTTCATCTGAAGAAATCGCCGACCTCACCGATGGCCTTGAAGCCGACATTGCCTCGTCATTGGATGATGGCGCCGATATTGGAACAGCTGAAAAGTACGCGAACGACCTATTGTCTGCCGCTGGTTTTGCCAAGCCATCTGAAGCCAATCAAGTGAGCGACTCAATGCGTCGCACTCTGATCAGTTTGAAGAAGGCAACAGAAACAATTGCTGAATTGGCGCCAGCATGGTGGGTGTTCCGCGCTTGGGTTGCCACGCAACTCATTGGCTTCTTCTTGTGGCACGAACCAACGGGTAGCCCAGCGTTCTACGAATGGAACAACAGGCCATTTGCTGGCTTTGTTCTTTTTGTCGTGTTGACGGTGCTGTCGATTCGAGTTGGACGAATGAGCGTTGAGAAGTTGAAGCCCGTGTTGCTGCTCTCGCACGTGGCGCTCAGTATCGGCGCCATGTGCATGATGTTCTGGTCTCCGAGAACTCACGGCTGGTTCATGTACTCATCCGACGGTCCATTCCCCACAACCACGGTGGGGTCGAATTTCAACAACTGTCCCATCGTCAAAGTTCCCGATGTAATGAATATGCGAGTCGTAGATGCCAAATACGCGCTCGACAAGGTGAACCTTGGTTATTACTACTTTGATGAAAATATTGGACGCCGTGCGAATGTCGATCCGGATGAGATCGTTGTATCTCAGACTCCAACAAGCGCCGACTACTTGTGTATTGGATACGAGGTCCAGTTGACGGTTCAAAAACCAGGATCTCCCATGCCAACTTCCCTACCGCAGGAGATTGGTACAACCACAACTCTGAAGCCCAAGACGACAACAACAACGGTGCCCTGACAATTGCCGACAGCTTGACTAGTTACTCAGTATGTATATACTGAGTAACTATGGCAGTACGAGAAGGACTTCTGGCAGTGCTCGCAGACGGCGCACGCCAGGGTTATCAGGTCAAAACGGAGTTTGAGTCCATGACAGGGGGTGTGTGGACCCTCAACGTGGGTCAGGTGTACACCCCCCTTGATCGACTCGAGCGCGATGGACTCGTGGAGGTCACGATGCAAGATGATGCGAAAAGATACGCGATCACCGATTCGGGTCAGCAAGAGTTGGCTGCATGGTGGGGCGCAGCATCGGTCGACGAAGCTCCGCCGCGAGATGAGTTGATCTTGAAAGTGCTGAGTGCAATGGAGCACGGCCCCAAACTTGCACTACGTGTCATCACCAACCAGCGCACCGCTCTCACCCAGATATTGCAGCGCCGGCGAAGAGAAATGCGCTCGGGGGATTCCGACGTCGCATTGCAGTTGGTTGCGGATGCGCTGGTGATGCGTGCTGAAGCTGATTTGCGCTGGTTGGACTTGTGTGAGTCGCGTATCAGTCGAAAGCGGGTACAGAAATGAGAACTCCAATCCTTGAACTCATCGATGTTGTGAAGAGTTATGGATCGGGTGAGTTGGAGACATGGGCACTCGCCGGTGTGAGTCTGCAGATAGAAGCCGGTGAATTCGTCGCAGTGATGGGGCCGAGTGGTTGTGGCAAGAGCACGATGTTGCACTTGGCGGGAGGTCTCGAGGTGCCTAGTGCCGGACGTGTACTGGTGAACGGCCATGACCTCTCGGCGATGTCTGCTGCTCAACTTGCCGCACTTCGTCGGCGAGATGTGGGCTACATCTTTCAGCGACTCAATCTGATTCCGTCATTGACGGCAGTGGAAAACGTGATGCTGCCATTGGAACTCGATGGGCAGTCCGCACGATCCGCGCGTCCCCTGGCAGTAGAGGCTCTCCGTGCCATGGGCTTGTCCCACAGTATTGATCGGTTTCCGTCAGAGTTTTCTGGTGGGCAGCAACAACGAATTGCCATCGCTCGCTCATTGGTGGCGCAGCGATCACTGCTGTTGGCCGATGAACCGACTGGCGCGCTCGACACAGCAAACAGTGATGAAATCATCGAACTCTTGGCTGCATTGCCCGACAAGTTCGGCACCGCAGTAGTTCTTGTTACCCACGAACCACGATTCGCATCGTGGGCGGACAAAGTGGTTTTTCTTCGCGATGGCCGCATCGTTGATCAGGCAAGTCATCCAATTACTGGAGCTCGCTAGTGTCGCTGGCTTTCTCTGCTCGGCTCGCGCGACGTGAAGTACGGCGACGACCAGGGCGAACAGCTCTCGTAACGCTCCTCATAGCCGTTCCCTATGTTGCAATTGGGTTGGGAGCAATCATGGGTCGAACCTCCGACCTCACGAATGCAGAACGCATGACCCTCAACTTTGGCACCAGCGATATTTCCATTCCGGTTACTGGTCTCACTGAATCCAAGGCTTTCAAGCCCGATGTTTGGCTGAATGAAATGTTCGGGCCAGAAGCAAAGTGGACGCTGGTTACCTCAGCATTTGCGCCAATGTCGAAAAAATTCACTGGACAACCGACAGGTGATGAAGCCAGAAACGTGCAGGTCATCACTGACGATCTCACTTCCCCGATGACAGCGGACACCTTTCAGAAAGTCATTGGTCGGGGTCCCATCAATTCCGATGAAGTGGTTGTTTCTGCTCCACTTGCAAAGGTGTGGGGCTTGACGAAGGGGTCGCATCTCGACCTGTCGGTGCCACAAGCATCTCTTCGGATCGTCGGGATCTTCAACAAGGCGAGCGACCTTCGGGGAAATTACATGTGGGTCACGAAGAAAAATGACATTGTGCGGTCGTATCCAAACTTCAGTGCGTGGATCAACCTCGATTCTCCGGATGTAACGAAT
>CAYSPE010000122.1:0-3126 GCA_964432845.1 uncultured Bifidobacterium sp. | reverse complement strand
GCAACAACGGTCGAGCAGCCGTAAAGGACTGGATGGGCGGCGGCGAAAACGTGCGTGCGCGCGACGCTGCGGTGCTGCACCAAGGGATTGAAACGTTTGTCTCCATGATGATTCTTGATGGTGTGTTGGAAGAGTTCCCGAACTTGAAGATGGCATCAGTGGAATTGGGTGCTGGTTGGGTACCTGAAGTTTTGGTTCGACTTGATCAAATTCATAAGGCGTACTCGCGCGTGGATGAGCGCTTGAAGAGCTTCACGCGCACACCATCTGAACAAATCACTGAGCAAATGGCCTTTACGCCGTTTGTATTCGAAGACGTATCGCGCTTGGTAGAGCAGTCAAACGATGAGTTGTACCTCTTCTCAAGCGACTACCCACACACCGAAGGTGGTCGTGACCCAATCGCTCGATTTGAATCGGTGATGAATGGCATGTCACAAGAATCAATTGACAAGTTCAATTCAAAGAACTTCTTGCGCATTTGGCCACGAGCTCTTGCCGGTTAAAACAAATGAGCATTGATTTCGACGCAGACGAACTACGCAATCGTTATCGAGCCGAGCGTGACAAGCGCTTGCGCGCTGACGCAAATGAGCAGTATCAAAAGATTGAAGGCGAATTTGCTCACTATCTCGATGACCCATACGTGCAACCAATGCAGCGTGATGCTGTGGTGGAAGAAGTGGAAGTGGGCATTGTGGGTGGCGGCTTTGGCGGAATGCTCATAGCTGCACGCTTACGTGAACAGGGCATCAACGATTTCCGCATGATTGAAAAAGGCGGAGACTTCGGCGGTACTTGGTATTGGAATCGTTATCCAGGTGCTGCATGTGACGTGGAGTCATATATCTACTTACCGTTGCTTGAAGAAACAGGTTTCATGCCTGCATCCAAGTACACGCCCGCTCCGGAAATTTTGGCGCACTGTCATCGCATCGCAGAACACTTCAACATGTATCCACGTGCGTTGCTGCAAACCGAAGTGACTGAAGTTCGTTGGAACGAAGAGCGTCGCCGATGGATTATTCGCACTAATCGCAATGACGAAATCGCCGCGCGTTTCTTGGCCATGGCAAACGGTCCATTGCACAGACCAAAGTTGCCAGGTATCCCCGGTGTTGAATCGTTCGCTGGACATTCATTTCATACGAGTCGATGGGATTACGCATACACCGGAGGCAGCAGCAAGGGAAACCTTGATGGTCTGAAAGACAAGGTGGTGGGCATCATTGGCACCGGGGCAACAGCTGTGCAGTGCGTGCCGCACTTGGGTGCCGGAGCAAAACAGTTGTTTGTGTTCCAGCGCACCCCATCGTCCATCGATGTTCGTGATGACAAGCCCACCGATCCCGATTGGGTGAAGTCTTTGCAGCCTGGGTGGCAGCGTCGCCGAAACGAGAACTTCACCAATCTCACATCAGGTCAATTTGATACAGAAGATTTGGTCAACGACGGATGGACCGAAATTGTCGGCAACCTCATGTTGCGCGCGCGCAAAGAAGGCGGCCTCGGAACTTCGCCCGAACAAATTGCAGGCATTGTCGAACTCGCCGACTTTGAAAAAATGAACCAGATCCGCTCTCGAGTGGACGACATTGTGAAGGACGAAGCAACGGCCGAGGCTTTGAAGCCTTGGTATCGCCAGTTCTGCAAACGACCCTGTTTCCACGATGATTATCTCCCTACGTTCAATCGACCCAATGTGACCTTGGTGGACACTGAAGGCCGTGGTGTAGAACGCATCACCCACGATGGAGTAGTGGCCAATGGCGTTGAGTACAAACTCGACTGCCTCATTTTCGCCACAGGTTTTGAGGTGGGAACCGACTACACGCGTCGTTCCGGATACCAGGTGTATGGCAGCAACGGGCTCACACTCACGGAGAAGTGGGCCAACGGTGTTGCCACATACCATGGCTTTTTCTCTCGTGGATTCCCCAACAGTTTCATTGTTTCCAATCAACAATCAGGTTTCTCCGTGAACTTCCCGCACATGTTGAATGAACAAGCAATTCACATAGCGCACGTGGTGAAGCACAACATTGACAACGGCATTACTCGCATGGAAACGAGTGAGCAGGCCGAGCGCGATTGGATTGAGGAAATCAAGTCGAACTCCACCATGAATCTCAAATACCTCGAGGCGTGTACTCCGGGCTATTACAACAACGAAGGAAAACCTGCAGAACGCGCTGCGCAAAACGGCAGTTATGGCAAAGGCCCCAACGCATTTGCTCACTTGCTAGAACAATGGCGCGCCGACGGTACGTTCTCTGGACTAGAACTACAAGCGTGACGAACCTTTCTCATCATCCAAGTGACTGTGAAGCATGCGCGGTTATTGATGCATTAGACGGTCAAATTGATGGTCATGTATTCAGTTTGAACCACTGGAAAGTCGGTAACGAGCGCAGGCGTTTTCAACGAATTCTCGATGCTCAAGATCTAGTTGCAGACAAGGTCACGCGCTTTGCCGGTTCGCTGAACTTCGTGTATCTACACGGAGTGTGGTTCTTTGTATGGATCGCACTCAATGTTGGTCTCATGGGAACCGGATTCGCCTTCGACAAATTTCCATTCGGCCTTCTCACAATGATTGTGAGTTTGGAGGCAATCTTTCTTTCCACCTTCGTGATGGTGAGTCAAAATCGGCAGGCTGCACGATCTGATATTCGCTCGCAGGTCGACTTTGAGGCGAACCTTCAATCGCTTATTTGGATGGTCCATCTAGGTCAAAAACTGGGCATTGATATTGCCCATGTGCAGCAATTGTGTGATCAGGCAATCGCTGAGTCGCGCGGAGATGATGTCAACTAGCAATATCGCGGCGTTGGAACAGCACGAATGTGAGTGCTCCAAATAGTAGAGCTATAGCGAATGTCCAACCCATGTAGGCCGCATCGAAACCATTTGTAAGCGGTTGTGAGCCAATGGTCCACTGCATCGGGTTGATCTTTGTGGTTGGTTCTATGAAATCTACGAGTGGCGCCAACGAATACAGAATGAAGAGGGCGATTGCCGTTGACATGGAGAGCCCCAAAGCCATGCTGCGACGCCCAGTTAGTGCTCCGATGGTGGTGGCAAGCGCAGCGAAGAACACCGATAGCGCTGTCAATGTCAGTGATG
>CAYSPE010000121.1:0-3176 GCA_964432845.1 uncultured Bifidobacterium sp. | reverse complement strand
TGGAGGCAACATTGGCGCGTGAAGGCGAAGGCCCCATTGTGGTGCATGTGCTCACACAAAAAGGTCGCGGCTACTCACCTGCTGAAGACGACGACGAGAAGCATCTGCACGACACGCCAGTGTTCAACCCCGCAACTGGCCCGAAGTCTGCAACGTTGGGTGGATACACCGGCGCGTTCAGCAAAGCTTTGATTGCCGAAGCCACCGTTGATTCGCGCATCGTTGCCATCACTGCCGCCATGCCCGGCCCCACGGGATTGCTGGAGTTCCAAGAGAAGTTCCCGTCGCGCTTTTTCGATGTTGGCATCGCCGAACAACATGCAGTCACCGCCGCGGCTGGCATGGCCATGGGCGGATTACGTCCGGTGGTTGCTTTGTATTCCACATTCCTCTCACGCGCATGGGATCAAGTGGTCTACGACGTTGCACTGCATCGTCTTCCTGTCATCTTTTGTTTGGATCGCGCTGGCGTCACTGGCGATGATGGTCCATCGCACCACGGCATTTACGACATGGCATTGCTGTCGAAAGTTCCTGGCATGCGTGTGCTGGCGCCATCGTCCGTGGAAGAACTGCAGCAGATGTTGCACGATGCCGTTTCTCTGGCCGATGAGGGCCCAGTAGTTATTCGTTACCCCAAGGGTTACGCGCGTTCGTCTGAGCAGGTGGGTTCCGGCCTTGCTGCACGCAAATTGGAGACAGGTACGAATGTTGCCATTCTTGCCGTGGGCAAAATGGTGGGCGCCGCATCCGACGCTGTCACTGCGTTGCAAGCCTCGGGCGTTTCGGCCACGTTGTGGGATGTTCGTTCCTGCGCCCCACTCGATGCCGACATGATTCGTGATGCCGCATCGTTCAGCGCCGTTCTCACTGTGGAAGATGGCATGCGTGAAGGCGGTATTGGTTTTTCCATCGCCTCTGCTGTTCATGCCCTGTCGCCATCTGTACGCGTGGAATCACTGGGCACACCTACTCGCTTCATTCCGCACAACAAGCCCGATGCAATTTTGAAGTCGTTCGGCCTTGACGCGGACGGAATCTCCACCGCAGTACGCAGCCTTCTGGCGTAGTGTGCGTGTATGAGCGATCTGGCTGCTGAACTCGACTTCGCACTTTCGTTAGCTGACACTGCAGATGCAATTTCGTTGCCTCGCTTCGCTGCACGCAATTTCACCGTTGACCTCAAGGCCAATCACACTGAAGTCACCGAGGTTGACCAAGGTACTGAGACCGCACTCATGGACATCATTCGTGCTGAGCGTGGTCACCACGCGTGGTACGGCGAAGAACATGGCAGTGGCGGTTCTGAAATTGCCGAATACACCTGGGTCATCGACCCCATTGATGGCACTTCCAACTTTGTGCGCGGTGTACCCGTGTGGGCCACGTTGATTGCATTGGTGCATCGCGATCTTGGTCCGGTACTCGGTGTTGTTTCGGCGCCCGCATTGCACACCCGTTGGTGGGGTCTTGTTGATGGCGGAGCGTATTGCAATGGCCATCCCATTCACGTGAGTTCCATTGATGATCTGCAAGATGCGCACTTATCAATGGTGGACAACTCCGCGTGGCACACCACTGGCCACACCAAAGCACTGGAGAAGTTGAGCCGTACGGTAAAGCGCGAACGCGGTTTCGGTGACTTTTGGGCGCACATGCTCGTGGCACAAGGTTCTCTTGATATTGCCGTCGATGCGATTGGCCTTGAGCCGTACGACAACGCCGCCATCTTGCCCATTGTGCAAGCGGCCGGTGGCACGCACTCGGATCGCTTCGGCAAAATTGATTGGCGCTCGAACAGTGCTGTTTCAACAAACGGTTTGTTGCATCACACTGTGATCAAGATGATCAATTCATAAATCACTGCCGCGCTTGTGTGTGTGCGTGTGCGATTTTTCGCACTCCTGTTCGGTAAATCTCACGCATCTCACAACTCATCCCCTCTCCCCGTTCGATTTTCCGAACTCGATTTCCGCACCAAGAAAATCTGCGTACACTTGTGATTACACGACACCGAGTGTCAAAGGGTCTGGCGGAGAAATTTGCCAGACCCTTTCCATTTTCATTTTTGACACGCCCACATTCGTTTACGAAGATGCCCCGGTAGTTCAATGAAAGAACGCTCGGTGTCGTGGATCGAGAGGTGCGGGTTTGATTCCTGTCCGGGGCTCCTTCAAAAACAAAACGCAACGCTCGTGTATTGCTTACTTGTTGACCACGGAACAAGGACTTGCGAAGTAGTCAGTGGAGGCACCGAAAGGTGCCTCCACTGTTGTTTATACGTACACTTGTAAGCACCAGGCTGGCTAGAGCTGGAAAGACTCTGATGAAGAAATTCGTCAGAGTCTTTCCTTTTGTCTCTTCAAAATCTCCACTTGTTTTTCGTAGATGCTTCAGTGGTGTAACGGCGCATGTCGGCCTCGCCAGGTCGAAGGTGCGGGTTCGACTCCCGTCTGAGGCTCCACACAAAACAACACGATGCGTACATAGCTCACTCACTATTGGCACGTGAGGAAAATCAAATTGTCAAACGAGGCGCCACTGGTGCCTCGTTTGTTTTTGTGCGTACACTTATTTGTACCTGGCGAGGCCGACGGAGACCCTCAACGCGAAAGCGTTGGGGGTCTTTGCTTTCCCCAGCCCACGCCTCACAGCCCAAAGCGAACGAACTACGGTAAGAACCGCATGAGCAACGCAGGCACGAACACAGACAATAAAAAGACCGTCATCCGCAACGCCCACCTCGTCGATGGCAGCGGCACACCCGCCATAGATGCAGACGTCACGTTCGAAAACGGCATCATCACCGAAATCAACAAACCAGGTAAAGCCTCCACCGCTCACGCACACCGCATCATCGATGCCGACGGACTTCTCCTCACCCCCGGCTGGGTTGACATACACACCCACTACGACGCACAAGCCACATGGGATCCCTGGCTTACACCCAGCAGCTGGCACGGCGCCACCACCGTGGTGATGGGCAATTGCGGCGTGGGCTTTGCACCCGCACACGAGGAACGCCACGAATGGCTCATCGAACTCATGGAAGGCGTGGAAGACATTCCCGGTTCCGCCATGACCGAAGGTCTCACATGGGGCTGGCGTTCATTCCCCGAATACATGGACACCCTCGCCAAGCAACAACGCGTCATCGACATCGGCACGCAAATTGC
>CAYSPE010000120.1:0-3237 GCA_964432845.1 uncultured Bifidobacterium sp. | reverse complement strand
ACCGTTGTATGGCCTTCAACAATGAGCTCTTTGCGCTCTGCCAAATATGCGGCAAAGAAGATGGCCAACAAGATTTTTGCGAACTCACCGGGCTGAAAGTTGATAGGTCCGACACTCACCCAGATACGTGCACCACCACTGGTGAATCCCACCCCTGGCACCATGGGCAACAACAACAAACCCACACCAAAAGCCAAGCATGTGAATTGATATCGGCGTAGATCACCAACGCGTTCAATCACCAACAATGTGATGACAAACGCAAAAACACCCACCAGACTCCATGTTGCTTGCAGTCCCGCCCAACGATCGCTGAGGCGCGCAATCATGACAAAACCAAGACCATGTAGCAGCGCTGCCGTGGGTAACAGCAATGGGTCTGCGCCGCGCGCAACAAACCTCACCGCAACGTGAGCAACACCCAACAATGTGAGCACAAACACCATGAACGGAATCATTCGCGCCGGCATGGTGCTGCGTTCGCCTAACGACGCAAGTATGTACGCACACGCAGTAATGAGTCCGGCTAGGGCAACAAGTCCCAGTTCCACACCGCGACGCATGCGTGCAATGGAAATGTCCATTACTTCTTCGGGGTAGTAGTAGTGGTGGTCGTGGTGCTGGCGTCAATGATGGCTACCTTTACCAGGTTCAAGAATTGGCGCGCTTGCGATGATGAGGTGAATGTGCGGTTGAGCGCAACATCTCGCAACACATCGTCGGGCAATTCGTCACCCGTGAGGGAAGTTTCTGTGTCAACAGTGGGCTCAAACCACAACACTCCACCCACTCGTCCCCGGTACACCACCACGTGCTCGCTCTTGTTGAATCCCAAGTAATAGCCACTGCGTGCATAAACACCCACCACAGCAATGGCGCCCATCACTAATGAAACAAAGGCAGCCCAGAACAAAATGACGCCCGCGGTCATGCGCTTGCGCTTGCGCGCAATTTGCACATCGGCCAACACTTCCATGGGCTTGGTGTTGTCTTCCACCACGGGCACTTCAACTGGCTCGCTGATGTCGTCGAGAATGTCCACCACAACCACCGTTGTGTTGTCGCGTCCGCCGTTTGCATTGGCCACCATGACCAAGGCTTCTGCAGTTTCCTGAGGATCTGTGTGTTGACCCAACACTTTTAGAATTTCAGCATCGGCAACTTCGTCTACCAAACCATCACTACATAGCACCACACGGTCACCGGTGCGTACGGTGTGCGAGAACACATCAACTGCCACCGTGCGGTCAATTCCCAACGCGCGAGTGACGATGTTGCGGCGCGGATGCACGCGTGCTTCTTCAGGAGTGATGATTCCTTCGTTCACCAGTTCTTGCACGTAACTGTGGTCAACACTCATTCGGCTGAGCACGCCATTACGCAACAGATACGTACGCGAGTCGCCGACGTTTGCCACCAACACGCGAGGTTCCACACCTTGCACAATGCTCATGGCCGTGATGGTGGTTCCCATTCCGCGTTGTGAGCTGTCGTCAAGACTTGCCGTGTAAATAGCAGTGTTCGCACGTTGCACAAGATCGCGGAACTCTTCCATGGTGTTGATTCCCATGCGTCCGCCGCCCATAACAGTGGTCACTGCCAATGCACTGGCTACTTCACCCGCATTGTGGCCGCCCATGCCGTCGGCAACAACGAACAGATTTTCTTCCGCTGCAAACGAATCTTCGTTCTGCTGTCGCACCATGCCGGTATCGGTGTACGCGCCCCACTTCAGTTTCATGAACGCATCTCCAGCACGGTTGAGCCCACTTGAATTCTGTCGCCTTTTCGCACACTTCGCTCCGAAGAAATGCGCTGACCGTTCACAAAACTGCCATTGGTGCTTTGTAGATCAACAACCCACACACCTTCAGGACGAATTTCAATGCGTGCATGGTGCGACGAAATGAACGAATCGTCGGTGATCACAATGTCGTTGTCGTCAACTCGACCAATATTCAGCACATTGCTCAACGTATATGTGTTGCCACGATGCTCTTTAGGTTCAGTGACCACAAAAGAAATTGCACCTCGTGACGCCTTCTTTCGAGACACGCGTTGACCACCCGCCACTGCCACTGGTGTTCGCACCTCACTCCACACGGCCCACAACACACGGCCAAAGAACAAGTAGATGAGCCCCAACAGCAAGAGCTTCAACGCATTGAGCAGTTGATCTGTCATGTACGGGTTACGACGCCTCGAACGTGAGTTGAGCGGTTCCCAAACTAATAACGTCGCCGTGCTGCAGAAGTTGTTCGCCATGCACCAGCACGCCGTTCACCTTTGTGCCGTTGGTGGAACCAAGATCGCGCACCACCACTTCGCCTGCAGCACATACAAACTCGGCGTGCTTACGGCTGACGTTGGTGTCGTTCATAACAATGTCGTTATCAAGGTGACGACCCAACACGTAATGACCCTCGTGCAATTCGATGCGCTGGCCATTTGGCAGCGTGAGCACGGCGGGCGGGGCCTCTACGCCAACACCCGGCACCAAACCCAACACCGGGGGAGAGGACGGCACCACCGGAACTTCACCACTATTAATAGGAGCAGATTCCGCTGCCGCCCCATCGGGCGCAATGTTGCGAGCCGCAATGTCGAACTTGCCCTTACGCAGATCAGGATTGGTACGCAACGCCACGCGAGCCTTGCCATCTACGTGGTATCCCTCTTGCGCAATGTATTCACGCAAGGCAGCCGTGAGCTCTTGCACCAACGCGGGCTCTAAATCGGCAAAACCCTCACGATCGGCTGGGCTTAATTGCACCAAGTAACTGTTGGGCACCACCCGGCGACCCTGAGCATCTACATCGCGCTCGGCATCGACCACCTGCAACAACTTGCGGCCCAACTGCAGAGGCTTTACCCCGCTCTTGAAAGCACGCGAAAAGATGCCATCGAAGATGTTCTCAAATGACCGCTCCACGGTGCCTTTTGCCATGGGTTCAGGCTACTTGCGGCGCGTGGTGGGCAGGTGGCAAGGTGTCATAACTGAATATCAGATGTGCGAGAAATAGTCACTCCCTCTGACATGACAGTCCAGATGGCAAATCTTTGCCAACCTGTAAGGCACAGGAAATGAGCAAGGAATCTATGGCTTTTACCCAGACTGACCAATGCCGATGGTGCCAAGGCACCAGCCTTCGTGTCGTTGCACATTCCGCTAAAGCCAGATGGGTAGTGGATTCGGCGCGGGATCAACAAACTGGTCAACTCGTTCTGTGCGGCGAC
>CAYSPE010000119.1:0-3252 GCA_964432845.1 uncultured Bifidobacterium sp. | reverse complement strand
GCATCGCGCCGCGCCATTTCAATGGGCGCACGACGAGCACAGTACGACAACACCAATTCGCGTACTTCTTCTAACGGCGTCACATGAGAAACCGTATCGGCGTTGCCCTACGCCCCCACCACCGCAAAGCCCAATTGTCGAGCTACCTCGGCTTGCTTCTTGTCAAACGTGAGAAAAGTGAGATTCTGCAGTTCCAAATTGCTTGCCACGGCCAGGTGGAGAGCATCGAGACTTTTCAGCAATGTGGATTCAGCGATCTCTGCCGCCAAACGCCACTCTGGAACACCGATGTCAGTCAACTGCATTTGTAGAAGTCGCTCATCAAATTCAGACTTCACGTGGTCAGTTTCTTCGATTCTGGAATCAGTAGCGATCCTGCGCCGAACCTCAACGAAGGTAAGCCACGAAACATAGAAGGTCTCTTGCCAACGAAGTGAATTGCGAGCTACTTCGGATTGCTCCTCGTCAAAAAGAGCCGATACGAGCACGCTCGAATCCACATAGACGGGCACTAGTCCTCGTCCTCAGCGTGACGTTCCTCGAGAAAGGATTCCAACACTGGCCTCGTTCCCGGCCTGCGCTGAAATGGCGGCCCAAACTCAATCGGACCGGGCTTGAGCGCTGGTCGGACTTTTCCAATGCTGATCAAGTACGCAAGACGTTCTTCGTCGGACATGGGTTTCATAACAATTTTTGACACGCCTCCATGTGTGCAGTGTAGAAAACCATCGGGCACGCAATCTGTTGAATTTCGCCGATAGAACGAAGGCATATGGGCAACTACAAAGCACCGTCAGCGTCGGGCCATACGGCCGCGTGGACCATGTGGGATGGTTCGCCCGCCAGCAGTGTGAACATGCGTTGGGAAAACGAAGGTTGGACGGCCGAGCTCAACCTCGAAGCCGACAACGCAGTTGTGGTGTTGCGATTGTCAGCGCAGTGGAACATTCAACAAATGCTGTTGTTCCGCGACATGGAAGAGCCCGACCTATGGCTGGCCACCGATGGTCACGGTCGCTGGGGCGAAATGAATGGCGCACATCGCACCGAGTTAGACGGCTGCATCGACATCGACTTTGCAAACACGCCGTTTACCAATTCCATCATCACGCACAAACTGCCACTACACGTGGGCCACACCGCCGATCTTCACGTGATCACCATTGATATTGAAACTCTCAGCGTTGTTTCCGTACCGCAGCGCTACACACGTCACGACGAACACGCATGGGAATATACCTCGTTGCTCACCGGCGCCAGCAACGCTGCTCGCGTTGACGAATATGGCTTGGTCATAGACGAACACGGCACATTTCGCCGCGTCAGCGAATAACTAGCGCGACAACCGATCGCTCATCAACGCACGTGCTGCCGCTGCAGATTCCGGATTCGCTAGCGCAGCATCAACCACTGCTTCCAACCAACCCATCGGGGTACCTGTATCCCATCGTGTGACCGTGCTGAGAATGCCGGTGATAGGCGAATCGGCTGATTGCAATTCCAAGGCGTCCGTCAATTGAAGTTCACCGTTCGGTGCTGGCTTGATGATGTCGATTTTGTCGAAGATGTCGGGAGTGCACACATAACGCCCCGCAATAATGAGGTCGCTCGGCGCATCTTCCATCGCAGGCTTCTCCACAATGCCCACAATGTCGAATGGTCCATCGGCTGGTGCGCCAGGCAAGTGAGTAATCACTCCGTATGCACTCACCTTGTCCATTGGTACTCGCAACAATTCAATGGCACTTACTCCGCGCTTCTCGCACGAGTTGGCCAACGCGCTCAACAACTCGGAACCACCGCGCAGTTCGTCGGGCAGCAGCAACATGAACGGCTCATCACCCACCACTGCACGCGCGCACCCCACCGCATGGCCAAGACCGTGAGGATTGTCCTGGTATGTGATGGTCACCTTCACATCGGTGCCAATGCGCTCAAGGCGATCGGCCAACTCGGTACGACCTGTGGCCCGCACTTTTGCCACCACCGCGGGGTCGGGGGTTACAAACTTTTCAATCGGGGTCTTCACCCGGCTCGAAACCAACACAATGTGGTCAGCCCCGGCACCGATGGCCTCGTCCATCACCAACTGCAGTGCTGGCACGTCATATATAGGTAAGAGCTCCTTCGGCACCGCTTTGGTGACCGGGTAGAAACGGGTGCCCAGTCCCGCAGCAGGGATAACGGCAGTGCGAGCTCTCATATGGATTTCCAGCGTAGTCAGATACCATTTGGCACTCGACGGACCAGAGTGCCAACCCCGGAGAATCTCATGCCTACATACGTGTACAAGTTCGTTGAAACCGGCGAGACCATCGAGGTCCAGCAGGATTTCTCAGAAGACTCCCTCACCGAACTCGCCCATCCCTCCGACGGAACAGTGCGCCCCGTGAAAAAGGTGTTCCTGCCCGTGGGCATCACCTTCAAAGGTGGCGGCTTCTATAAAACCGACAGCGGCAAGAGCGGTTCCATCGCCAGTGGATCAACATCGTCGCCGTCAGAGTCATCAAGCTCGTCGAGCGATTCAACGAGCAGCAGCGCCTCGGCCGACTAGATCATTTGACGCACACATGGGCCCCAACACAAGGGGTTCTCATGAAAAAGTTTCGTGCGTTTCTTCGCGCCGCCAATTCACAACTGAACACGCTGATACATCGCACCATCTCATTGCTGGAAGTGGAGCGTCGTGCGCAACTGGTAGCAGTGGTGATTGTGTCTGTGGTAATTGCTGGCTTCATCACCGCGGTCACCCATTCAGCCACATCGGCACGCTCGCAGTGGACATCGCACGTACACGTACGCATTACATCGTCTGCGGTGACACCTGGAGAATTACTCAACAACCGCAACACCACTGTTGTTGATGTACCCGAGGCAACTATTGCCGACGACGCCATTTCATCACTTCCAAAAAATGCGCGTGCACGCATTGCGTTACAACCGCACACTCCCCTCTCTGCATCAATGCTGTTGCTCGATGATTCTGCTGTTGCAATTCCGCATGGTTGGCGTGGCATCGCTATGCCGAGTGATCTCATCGTGCCCAATGTTGTCGCTGGCGATCACGTAGATGTCATTGCAGGTGACGTTGTTGTCGCTGAAGGCGCATTGATTGTTTCGTCTTCGAACAATGAAGGCATCACCATTGCAGTGCCTGCTGCACAATCACCCGTTGTCGCATCGGCCGCCCGCCTTGGCGACATCTCATTGGTCGTCGCGAATTAGTAGTCGTTGACGACGGACGGAACGATG
>CAYSPE010000118.1:0-3331 GCA_964432845.1 uncultured Bifidobacterium sp. | reverse complement strand
AAGCGCACTGGCGGGTTGAGTTCGCGGAGTGAACCTCGTCGGTACATCTTGGCTGGCCTCCCTGCACCCGGGTGCGTTGAAGACAAGCTTGGAATGGGAACAACGAAACCATCAACGGCTTCAATCTTTTTGCGAAAGTTTGCGGGGTCAACTTCGTAACCGAGAATGGCCTCGTACACGTTGCGAAGGTCGGTCATGGTGAAGTGCTTGTCGCAGAACTGCGTGGCCACGGGCGTGTCTTCAATAAGTCGCCGGGCGAGCTCTCGGGCATCTCGAATGATGTCTTTGTGGTCAAACTCCATCACGCCAGGTCGTTGCGTGCGTGCATACGGCACAAATGAAGAGCCTTTGGCATCGGACCCTGGAAGTGGTTTCTCGGGGTGGGGAATAAGCGCCAGGTGTGCAATGGAGATAGCGCGACCATATCGAGTGTCTCGCTGCGGATCGCCGTAGGCGCCAATTTGATAAATGGCTCCTGGGCTCACCGAGATGCCTGTTTCTTCACGAAGTTCTCGAACCGCGGCCTCGGCAAGTCCCTCTTGCTCTTCGAGAAGCCCGCCAGGCAGGGCCAGCTTGCCCTTGTCGGCCGTTTGGCGCTCAACGGTGAGGACATGCAGTTCTCCATCCCGGATGGTGAGGCACACCAGGTCGACGTAGACGAACATCTGGTGCTGAACGGTGCGTTTGGGGGTTGTCACCCCTCAATTATGGCATTTTCTACCCAATTTTGGAATTCAGGGAACTATGTGACACACCCCGGGGTAATAATGGTGAAGTCCACTCAAATTAGTTCTTAGGAGGAACCAATGACAACAGCAACAAAACACACCCACCTCTACATCCTCCTCGACCGTTCGGGGTCTATGGAATCCATCGCAAGCGATGTGATTGGCGGCTACAACGCCTTCCTTCGTGACCAAAAGAAGGACGGCACTGATGCGCGCGTCACTCTCGTTCAATTCGACTCTCACGACTCACAGGAAGTCATTGCAGCAGGTATCCCCATTGCAGAAATGACGGAACTCACCGCAGCAACATTCGTCCCTCGTGGTGGTACTCCACTTCTTGATGCAACGGGCAAGCTCATCGCTCGTGCTCAGTTGAGCCAGGACGTTCGCAAGCAGAATTCGCTTCCGGAGGAAGACATTGTGTTCGTCACCATCACCGATGGCGAGGAGAACCAGAGCACGGAATTCACGCTTGCCAAGATTCAGAAGCTCATCAAGAAGTGTGAGAAAGACGGTTGGACCTTTGTGTTCCTCTCGGCAGCACTCGATGCATACGGCGATGCCCAGGGAATGGGTATGAAGAATGGAAACATCCAAGCCTTTTCCAGGTCGGCCGACGGCGCAGATCTTGCGTTCACCAGCCTCTCGGGCAACATCTCCAAGATTCGCGCGATGAAGCGCATGGGAATGGATACCAGTCAGGTTGATGTCTTCGAAGAGAAGATCGCCGAAGAACAACGAAAGAAAGACGAAGGAAACTAATTTTCCTCTGAGAATTGAGTGCCGTGGTTTTCGCCTATTGCGGGGCCACGGCACTTTTTCTTTGTGGTGTACATTTCGGCATGGCATCGAACAGCATCAATAGGCCCAGCGCTCCACGACTTGCACCCGTTACCGAAACAACTCCGGAGCTCGACGACATTCTCTCTGGTGGTATCAAGAATTCAGGTGGTGCGCCGCTGAATATTTTTGGCACGATGGCACATCATCCCAAGTTGTTGAAGCGATTCATGACGTACGGCGGTTACTTCTTGAACAAGGGGTTGTTGCCACCACGCGAACGCGAAATAGTGATTCTGCGCGTGGGTTGGCGCACAGGTTCTGTGTACGAGTTTGGCCAACACACGTTGATCGGTCGTGAGTGCGGCCTTACCGACGCCGAGATTTCGGCATTGGCAGCTGATTCAGGTGATTGGTCCGAGAAGGACGCAGCGTTGGTGGCAATGGTCGATGATTTGTGTGCAGACAATTGTGTGTCGGAGAGCGTGTGGAACGCGTTGAAGAACGACTGGAGCGATGCCCAAATAGTGGAACTGGTTCTGCTCGCAGGCAGCTACCGAATGGTTGCTGGCTTTCTCAACACCCTGGGTGTTCAGTTAGATGCCAACACACCAGGTTGGCCGCAGTAATTAGTTGTAGTCGATTTCGCTGAACTGCGAGATCTTGTCAAGACGATGCTGCGCATCGATAAGGCGCACTGTGCCACTGCGAGAACGCATCACCAGGCTCTGTGTGTGTACGACGCCAGGGGTGAAGCGAACTCCAGTAAGTAGTTCACCATCGGTTACGCCGGTTGCAGCAAAGAAACAGTTGTCTCCGCGCACAAGATCGTTGGTGGTGAGAACTTTGTTCAGGTCATAACCAGCAGCGGTGGCGTCGTTGCGCTCTTGATCGTTGCGTGGCCACAGGCGACCTTGAATTTCGCCACCCATGCACTTGAGCGCGGCTGCTGCCACAACGCCTTCGGGTGTTCCGCCAATGCCAAACATGATGTCAACGCCGGCCTTTGGCCAACACGTAGCAATGGCAGCAAAGATGTCGCCGTCGGAAATGAGTTTGATTCGAGCACCAGAAGCGCGGACCTCGGCAATGAGATCGTCGTGACGAGGGCGATCAAGAATCATCACGGTGAGGTCGCGGATGCTTTCGCCCTTCGCCTTTGCCACCCACTTCAAGTTCTGGGTAGGGGAGGCAGTGATGTCTACAGAACCAACTGCTTCGGGGCCAACGGCAATTTTCTCCATGTAGAAACATGGACCTGGGTCGAACATGGTTCCGCGTTCTGAAACGGCAATCACAGAAATTGCGTTTCCACGACCGGATGCTGTGAGCGAGGTGCCGTCGATGGGGTCAACAGCCACGTCGGTGAGTGGCTGTGAGCCGTCGCCTACTTCTTCACCGTTGAAGAGCATGGGAGCGTCGTCTTTTTCGCCTTCGCCAATGACGACGATGCCGCTCATAGGAACGGTGGAGAGCACGGTGCGCATGGCATCAACTGCTGCGCCATCGGCTCCGTTCTTGTCTCCGCGGCCCACCCAGCGAGAGCCGGCCATTGCGGCGGCCTCGGTGGTGCGGACAAGTTCAAGGGCAAGGTTGCGGTCAGGGCGCTGTGTCGGCATGTCTCTACCGTAGTTGGCTCACTAGCCTTTCTCTGTGCCCGCTTTGCCCGTGAACCTGTGCCTTTCAGCACGGGACATCACCGATATTCGGGTACGCCCTGGCGGCCAATGGGTCTCGGGCGTTCTGTCAGAGCCTGTGGTGAATGGGGTGAGCACGCGCCTCGTGATGTGGAAGGTGGCTGACCCTGATGTGGTGGTGGACCT
>CAYSPE010000117.1:0-3407 GCA_964432845.1 uncultured Bifidobacterium sp. | reverse complement strand
ATGTCGAACGAGTAACTGTCTTTCATTAGAAACTCGCGACCGCGCAACAACCCTGCGCGAGGTCGAGCTTCATCGCGATACTTGGTTTGAATTTGGTACAGCGATACGGGGAGGTCTTTGTAACTGCTGTACAGATCTTTCACCAGCAGTGTGAACATCTCTTCATGCGTGGGGCCGAGCAAGTAGTCGGCGCCCTTTCGGTCGACAAGTCGGAACAGGTTGTCGCCGTATTCGTTCCAGCGATTGGTCTGCTCATAGACGTCACGGGGGAGCAGGGCAGGGAAATGGACTTCTTGGGCGCCCATGGCGTCCATCTCGTCTCGAACTATCTGCTCCACCTTGCGCAGCACCCGCCAGCCCAAGGGAAGCCAGGTGTACCCGCCCGGGGCGGCACGGCGGATGTAGCCGGCGCGCACCAAAAGGCGATGGCTCGGGACTTCGGCGTCGGAAGGGTCGTCGCGAAGGGTTCGTACGAAGAGTTGGGAGAGGCGCAGCATCAGAGCAAAACCTTAGTTTGCAGGGCTACAATTAACCCCGTCCTTTGAAGTTCGGTGAACTCGGGCACGGGCTTACCCCCGTGCCTTTTGTTCTGTTAGGGCCAGTTTTCTGGCAGGAGGTGAGTCATATGAGCAATGTCGTGAACACAGTGACCACCATGGTTGCGCCCATCTTGGCCGACCTCTCCCTCGAACTCTACGACCTCGACTACAACGGCGGCATTTTGCGCGTCACGGTTGATACTCCTGCCGGTCAGGAAAAAGGTGTCGACATCGACCAAATTTCGCTCATCACGCGCCTTCTTGGCCGCGAACTCGACCACAACGAAAACGCAGTGCCTGGTCGCTTCACTCTCGAAGTCACGAGCCCCGGTCTCGAGCGCACGTTGCGCACGCCTCACCACTTCCAGCGTGAAGTGGGCAAGAGCGTCACCATTCGTCTTGTTAGCGAACTCGATGGACGCCGTCGTTTGGCCGGAGTATTGGTGGGTGCCACCGACACCACAGCCAGTGTTCGCCTTGAAGATTCCAACGAAACAGTGGAAGTTCCTTTGTCTCTCATCGACAAAGCAAAAACCGTTTTCGTGTGGGAATCACAACCCAAGCCCAATTCGAAAGAAGCACGCGACGCAAAGCGTGCTCAGAAATCACCTGCATCAGAAACTCAACCGGAGGTCAACGCCCAATGAGCAACTTAGATATGTCCGAAGCAGTACGCATGCTTGCCGAACACCACGGAATCAGTGTCGACGCACTGCTCCAGGTGTTGGTGGAAGCACTCGCCAATGCTTACAAGAAGCGCCCCGGCGCTGCCGACGAAGTGATTGTGGAAGTCAATCCCGAGAACCTCGACATGAAGTTCACCGCATACGACGTCGATGACGACGGCAACTGGGTGAACGAGCGCGACGATACGCCATCAAAGAACGACCTTGGCCGTATCGCTGCTGCAACTTTCAAGCAGGTCATGAGCCAGCGCATCCGCGAAGTAGAACGCGATCGCAAGTTCGAGGAATACGCCAACCGCGAAGGCGACCTTGTTACCGGCATCATTCAACAGGCCGACGGCCGTTACGCATTGCTCGACTTGGGCAAGGTGGAAGCACTGTTGCCACAGGCAGAGCAAGTGCCATACGAGCGCCCCGAACAGGGTGGACGTCTCAAGGCATACATCGTCGAAGTACGCAAGACCGCAAAGGGTCCACAGATTGTGGTGAGCCGTACACACCCCGGTCTCATCAAGCGTTTGTTCGAACTTGAAGTTCCCGAAATCGCCGATGGCATCGTAGAAATCAAGTCATGTGCTCGTGAACCAGGCCACCGCACAAAGATCGCCGTGTACTCCAACGATGTCAACGTTGACCCAGTGGGTGCATGCGTTGGTGCGCGTGGCGGACGCGTACGCATGGTTGTGAACGAATTGCGTGGCGAAAAGATCGACATCGTTTCGTACTCCGAAGATCTCGCAGAGTTCGTGTCTCGCGCATTGTCTCCTGCAAAGGTCACTGAAGTGCGCTTGTCTGACGATGGCACACAAGCCGACGTCATCGTTCCTGACTTCCAATTGTCACTGGCAATCGGTAAAGAAGGCCAAAACGCACGTCTTGCAGCACGCCTCACTGGTGTTCGTATCGACATCAAGTCCGAGACTCAAGCTGCAAACGAAGCAAACGGAATTTTCGAACCACGTCAACCACGCAATGCGGAATACGCAGAGGGCGAGTGGGTCACCAACGACGCAACCGGTGAACTGCAGTTTCAAGCTGCTGATGGTTCAGTAGTGAGCGAACAAGAGTGGGCCGGCGGCTCCTCTGATGAAGCCGAGAGCACGGAGGCCTAACCCTTGCCAGCCAAGAAGATCCGAATTGCTGAGCTCGCCAAAGAGCTCGGCCTCACGAACAAGGAAGCCCTCGACTTGTCAAAGTCGATGGGCATCGACGTGCGCAATGTGTCGTCCTCAATGGAAGATGCGCAGGCCGACCGTGTTCGTCGTAGGGCAGAGCGCGACGGGCTGAAGCGCGACGTTCAGCCTGAAGAAGAAAAGCCAGTAAAGAAGACCGCTGCAAAGAAAACTGCGGCGAAAAAGGCTGCTGCTCCGAAGGCCGATGCCGAAAGCGCAGACGGCGAAGCACCAGCGAAGAAGGCTCCTGCAAAGAAAGCCGCCGCCAAAAAAGCCGCCGCTCCAAAAACTCCAGCAGAGTCAAAAGTTGAAACGCCGGCCGAGGATGTTGCGCAAGTGTCGACGCCGGTGGCAGAAGTACCAACAGTGGTCGAGACTCCTGCGCCAGTCGAACCAGCAGCCTCGGATGCCGGAACTGGTGCGGAAACGTTGAAGCCGCAGGCTGAAGTTTCAGCACCGGTTGCCGGTAGCGAAGAGGCTGCAGCTCCGACCGAGCCCGCAGGAGATAAACCAGCGGCCAAGTTCATCAGTTCGGGTCGTCCGACGCCAGGTGCAGCAGCACCTCGTGCGCCGATCAATCAGCAACCAACAGTGCGCCCCGCGCCTCCTGCAGGACGTGCTCCGCTTCCTCCTGGCATGCCTCCACGTCCTGGTGCAGCACCAGGCGGTCGCCCCATCCCGCCGCCGCCTGGCCCTATGTCTCCCTCTGGCCGTCCTATTCCGCCGCCACCTGGTGGTCGCGTGCCTCCTGGTGGCGCACGCACTGGTGGCCCCGGATTCCGCCCTGGTCCTGGTGCACGTCCTGGCGGTCCAGGCTTCCGTCCTGGTCCTGGTGGTGCTCGCCCCGGTGGCCCAGGCGCCCGTCCTGGCGGACCTGGTGCTCGCCCCGGCGGCGCACCTGGTGCAGGTGCCGGCGCAGGCGGTCCTCGTCCTGGTGGCGCACCTGGTGGTGGTCCTGGTGGACCACGCAATGGTCAACGTCGCGCACCTCGTAAGAAGTCGCGTGCACG
>CAYSPE010000116.1:0-3419 GCA_964432845.1 uncultured Bifidobacterium sp. | reverse complement strand
AAGAGTCCCATTTCGGGGCTGTAGCTCAGTTGGCAGAGCGCTTGCATGGCATGCAAGAGGTCAGGGGTTCAATTCCCCTCAGCTCCACCATTTGTTTTTGTTGACCTGAACTAGATTGGGTCAATGCCCGCCGTCACCGTTGTTATGCGCACATTTGAGCGTCCGGTGATGTTGGCGAGGGCAATTGCCAGCGTTCAGAACCAAACCTTTACTGACTGGGAATTGGTGATTGTGAACAACGGCGGCAATCCGGCACCGGTGGACAGCGCAGTGGCTATCGCACGTCAAGCCCAACCTGGGGCAGCTATCCGCGTTGTTCACTTGGCCGATCGTGTCGGAATGGAAGCGGCCTCCAATGAGGCGCTCGCTGGGTGCAGTTCTGAATTCTTCGTGGTTCATGATGACGATGATTCGTGGCGCGATGAGTTTCTGGCGCGGGCGGTAGAAGTTGCTCGCAAGAATGCATCGTGCGCCGCGGTGGTCACTGGCGTGACCAAAATTGTGGAGACCTATCGCGGTGGCAAGGTGTGGCCTGTTGCGTATGAGAACTTCTATCTCGACGAGGGCCGACTCACGTATCGCGGAATGATTGGCAACAACACGTTCCCACCCATCGCGGCCTTGTTTCGTACGCGGGTATTGGGCGAGGTCGGAATGTTCGACTCAACGTTGCCCGTGCTGGGCGATTGGGAGTTCAACCTTCGTGCAGTGAACGCGGGTGGGTTCGTGTTCGTGAATGAGCGCCTCGCGAATTATCACACGCGTACCGCTGATTCCGATAGGGCAGCGGGTAACTCCATCACCGTGGGCGAAGACATGCACCGCGACGTGAAATTGCGTTTGCAGAATCGTTGGTTGGCAGAGCCAGCAGTGAATGGTGTGAACAAAGGTGCACTGTCCATCTCTGCGCAGGCCGTGCTTGATATCGACGAACTTCGCCGACACGGAGTGGCAAATGGTGGTGGAGCTGCGATTGATGGCGAGTTCATTGCCCATCGCACGGCCGAAATCATTGCCTTGCGCAAACCATGGCGACGCGTGGCACGCTCAGTGCGCCATCCGGGACACGGAGTCCGCGCCGTGAAGCGTCTTGTTCGACGCATTGCTGGGAAGTAAACAACATGCTCACCGCCGAGCAGGTTCTCGACGGAGCCCCAGGGGCCACCACGCTCACTATTGATTTCTTTGACACGTTGGTGACGCGCGATGTGGCGCAACCCACGCATGTGTTTGCAGTGATGGAACAGGAATTGGTACGTGAACGCGGAACTTCGTGGCGCGGGTTTGCGGTGAAGCGAGTGCGCGCAGAGCAGGATGCCCGAGCAATGGCCACATTGGACAATCCAACGCGGGATATCACCATCGATGAGATATATGCAGCTCTAGGAGATGTCTTGGGCGTTTCGTACGCCGAACGAACTGCATTGATTGAACGTGAGATGGCAACCGAAATTGCCTGCGTGAAGCCCGTTTCATTCGGTGGCAACCTGGCAGAGGCTGCGCGCAGACGGGGTGTCCGCATTGTGATTGTGAGCGACAACTACATGCCGGCTTCGCACATTGTGAACATGGCGCATGCCGCTGGCTATGCATGGGTGACTGCGGATGATGTTGTGGTGAGTTGCGAACATGGTGGCATGAAGCAGAACGGCGAACTGTTTCATGCGGTGCTGGCTAGCAAGAGCCTTGATCCTTCGCGCGTTTTGCATGTGGGTGATGATGACATTTCAGACGACGTGATGCCGCGGAGTTACGGAATTGCCACATACGTGCACAACACCATGCGACGCACGCATCGTCATATGTTGAATACGTCGCCGGCCGTTTTGCCTCTGTCACGAATAGAGGCGTGGTATCGCGACGCGTATGCGCGCCACGAGTGGCCAACGGCAGAGGTATTGGGCGGCGGAAGTATTGCATTGCTGGTGGCATCACAAATCGTTGATGTGATGAACGTGTTGAAGTCGCGTGAAGTGCAGAGCGTGCATTTCATTGCTCGCGACGGATTCTTGGCGCACCAAGTATGGGAAAAGTTGCGTACATCGGGTGCAGAGCTTCCTCCCGCGTCGTACACGGCCCTCTCTCGTTCAGTGATTTGGCGTTCTCGTATTGAAAATGTTTCGGAAGATGTTGCGCATCGCCTAGTGGGTGATGATGAGATGCTTACCGTCGAGCGTTTGGGGCGTCGTGTTGGTTGCGAACTTGAGTCTGCGACCTCTGGATTGCTTACTGCCGATGATGCGCGTGCTTTATTGATGGCGAACGGGTCTCGCATTGTCGCAGAATGCAGAGAATTGCGTTCGCGATGTGTTGCATACCTTCGTTCAGTTGGCCTGTTGAACCGTGGTCATCATCTCTTGGTCGACCTGGGCTGGACCGGATCCACCATCGCCGACGTTGCAGAAGTAGTGGCGGAAGAGTCCAGCGGTGCAGCAACTGTGGAAGGCAGATTGTTGGGCATGTACTGGGATGCCGTACCGCATCGCCAACGCGTGGCGCTTCATGGCTACGCCATGAATGAATTTCAGGGTGCAGACGACAACGTGCGCTTGCTGGGATGTCAATCGTTGTTTGAATCAATCATCACCGCTCCGCATGGTTCGGTGGTGGGGTACTCATCGTTGGCTACGCCTGAGTTTGTGGATACCGAATGTGAGCAAAGCGCATATGCCGAAATCGGCGAGGCGATTGCAAAGACGGCTATTGACTCGGCATTCAAAATTCTCTCAGGGACTCATGAGTCCGGTGTGACCACTGCTGATATTTCGGGCAGTGTTGCCTGGGCCGCCATGATGCAGGTCGGTCACTCGCCTCGGTTCGATGAAGTGGAATTGGTCTCTTCCATTTCTCATGTGACATCCGTGGATCATGAGGGAGACGGAGAGCCGTTAATCGCTCCTATGCCCTCGCAGTTTGTGGTGCATAGTGAATTGCCAGAGATGTATGACCAATTGATGCATGCGAACTGGGTACAGGGCACGTTGAGTCGATGGGAATCAGACACATCACTGCGGTGGATACCTGATGAGATTCGAAAGCTGAGCCCCATGTTCCAACCGCAATGGGTGCAGGTACCGTAAAACCGTGATTATCGACCTGCAGCTCAATCAGGGCTCTGCACCATGGCCCGTGTTGGCAGAAGCAGCTCATGCTGCAGAAGAAGCCGGATACTCCACCTTGTGGAATCTCGACCATTTTTCGGGTTCCAGTTTTGGCACCGACTCCATGTTGGAATGCTTCACCAGTCTGACCGCATGGTCCGCTGTTACTTCGCGCATTCGGTTGGGCACATTGGTGACGAATGTGATGAATCGCGAACCTGGGCTATTGGCCAACATTGTGTCATCGGTGCAGCAGATCTCAGGCAATCGTTTGCATCTCGGCATAGGCGCCGGCACCTCGCCGAATAGTCCGTGGAA
>CAYSPE010000115.1:0-3478 GCA_964432845.1 uncultured Bifidobacterium sp. | reverse complement strand
CGCCTTCACATTGATCCATGAATTAGGTCACGCCCTCGCTGCTCGTCGTGCCGGATGCAATGCAGCAATTTCGCTCGACTTCATGGTTGCCTACGCGTCATATTCATCTGAAAAAGAACTCACGTGGAGAGCACGGGCGCTCATCACCATTGCAGGACCCGCTTTTCAGATTGGCAGTTCACTTGTTGTTCTCCTTGCCATGGGTGTCAATCCTTTTCTGCGCAGCGACATTTCACAGTCGTATGCATCAGCGGCGGTGTGGTGGGCCGGATTCGCACTGGGATTGTTGAATCTCGTGCCCCTGCTCCCTCTCGATGGCGGAGCATTGGTGGCCACGGTTGCTGAGCACTACTTCCCAGGAAAGGGACGACATGCAGTTCTGTATCTCAGTTTTGGCGCCACCATTGGGTGCCTCGCCTTGTTGTTCATCATCGACGGCATCGGGCTCATGCCACTTGTTGTGTTCATGCTCATGATGCAATGGCAACAAATTTCTCAACCACGACAAATGAAAGCGCTCGTGGAAAACGCAGAGCTTCAGGCCACCGGTGATCCGCGCATTGATGGTGCAGTTATAGATGCCTTGGTATCTGCTGGCGAGTTTCGCAGGGCCCTTGATTTCGGTCGTGAGGCGTACACAATGTGCCCGGCCTTCACCAATGCATTTGCATGCGCGCAGATCAATGTGCAGCTAGGAAAACTTGAAGATGCAGTTCAGTGGCTCCATGCGGCAGAACGATCGCAATTGGGAACCAATGAAATGCCTCGCATCATTCAGTCAATGCCCCACCTTGAGGCGTTACGAGATATCGACGGCGCTTCAGCAGAGTGGTTCGCCCAACGATGAAGTTCGGTCGAGCCGAGCAAACGCAACAGTACGACCCACTGAAGTAACGGTGCCTATGAATTTTCCATCGGCATCAATACGCATGCCAACACCCACACCATCGCGTGGAATCACTCGAAGCACGACTGGAGCGCTTGCCCCTCGCGCATCCATACGCTCCACCAATTCTTGTCCGGGATAGCACCCTTTCGTAAAGCTGACTGCTGTCGAAGTCACCCCAGTGGTAGCCGGAATATCGCCAACCAAGATGTCAATACCAACGCGTGGCCACCTTGATTCCACGCGCAACATATCGATGTGTCCGAGTTCGGTTTGTTCGCCGACATTCGGCAAGGTGCTGAATTCTCCGACAAGATCCACGGCGTCTGGTCCGCCCCAACCGTGAATGGCCCTGCCCTTACCTAGCCCTACTTGGTCAACTGCATCTGGTCCACGAAAAGATCGAACTCGCCAATCGCTCATTTCCATCTTCACGTCGGAGCGAAGGATAAATCGCTTCAATCGATCGATGATTGCTGCACCATGCCCAGCGTCAGTATCAAGTGTGTACACGTTGTGGTCGTGACGCACTACTCGAAGCAGTGAGGTTAGGTGACCCGTTGGTTCGAGCAACAAGCTGTGCCTCGACTCCCCTACGGTCATGCTTGCAATGTCTTGTGCAAGTTGAGAATGAAGAAATGTGCCAGCATCTCCACCAATCACCGACACCACATCGCGTTCGGCGTCGGCCCACACCACGCTCATGCGCTTGTGCCTTCTTTGAGACGACGCTGCGTCATTCGCTCAGCAGCGGGAATAGTTGCCAACAGGCCCTTCGCTTTGTTTTGACATTCAAGATCTTCATCGGCAGGATCGCTATCGGCCACGACACCCGCGCCTGCTTGAAGGCTGGCAAAACGTGGTCCGACGAACATGGTGCGGATAGCAATGGCAGTGTCGAGATTGCCAGAAAAGTCAACGTACCCCACAACACCCGCATATGGTCCACGCTTCACAGGTTCTAACTCGTCGATGATTTCCATGGCCCGAACCTTTGGTGCGCCGCTCAGTGTTCCGGCAGGAAAAGTGGCTCGCAGTACATCGATAGGACCCAAGCCCTCTCGAAGATCGCCCGATACTTGCGATGTGAGATGCATGACGTGGCTATATCGCTCAAGAGTCATCAACTCATCCATGGTGACGGTGCCATATTTGGCAACTCGACCAACATCGTTACGCGCAAGGTCGATCAGCATCACGTGCTCGGCAATTTCCTTGGGGTTTTCGCGAAGCTCGGCCTCCATCCGGCGATCATGTTCATCGGTTTCGCCGCGTTTGCGGGTGCCTGCGATGGGTCGAGATATCACTCGGCCGTTCACCAGTTTCACCATCGGTTCGGGAGATCCACCCACGATGGTGAGATCGGGTTGACGCACGAAATACATGTACGGACTTGGATTGACCTGACGAAGAACTCGGTACACATCAAATGGGTCGGCGGTGAGATCCAGATCGAATCGTTGCGAAAGCACCACTTGGAAAATGTCACCTGCACGAATGTATTCCTTAGCTACCTCAACTGCGTTCTGGAACCCCCCGTTCGGCATAGAGGAACGCACGGGAGGAAGTGTTTCGCCCTGCACTGGTGGTTCCACGGCCGTGTAGGCCAATGGTCGCGCAAGGTCGGCCACTGCTGCATGCACTCTCTCGACAGCTTCGTCGTACGCACGAGCAATTTCATCGGTCGAAAGTTCGGCAACGGGAACACTCTCGAGCACGTACACACGTTGACGCCAGTGATCGAATGCAGCAAGAGAACCAATGATGCTGATGGTGGCATCAGGCAAGTCGCGGTCATCATGTGGAACGTTGGGCAGATGCTCTACTTCGCGCACCACGTCATATCCGAGATGCCCCATGAGCCCGCCTTGCAGTGGCGGTAAATCTGGAAATAGTGGTGCACGATAAATGCGAAGCAACTCCTCCATTGCCGCGAGCATGCCTCTATCAAGCGGAACACTCGACGGCACTTCACCCGTAGTGGTGATGACGCCATTACGCATGGTGAGAGTGCCTCGCGGATTTCTTCCGACAAACGAGTAGCGACTCCAACGCTCACCATGTTCTACAGACTCAAGAAGGAATCCGTTTCCGTCGCCCACCAATTTGATGAAAGCAGCAACCGGCGTTTCTAAGTCGGCCAATATCTGTGTCCACACCGGTACCACGGTGTGCTGCTGCGCCAATGCAATGAATTCCTCGCGAGTGGGCGTGATGGCCGTTGTCATGTCTTACTTCTCGCCAAAGGCCCGATAGAAGCATGACCGTTCACCGGTGTGACACGCACCCTTGCCTTCTTGAGCAACTTTGAAGAGAAGCGTGTCCCCGTCGCAGTCATAATAGGCCTCACGTACGAATTGACGATCACCACTGGTATCGCCTTTGCGCCACAACTCAGAGCGACTGCGGCTGTAGTAGACCATTCGCCCTTCTGCAAAGGTCATGGACAACGACTCGGCGTTCATCCAAGCCATCATGAGGATGTCGCCTGTGTCTACACACTGAGCGATGGCAGGAACCAGGCCATCAGCGTTGTACTTCACTGCAGCCAATTCTTCTGATGTGGGAACGATAATGCGCCCCGCTAATCCC
>CAYSPE010000114.1:2279-3717 GCA_964432845.1 uncultured Bifidobacterium sp. | reverse complement strand
CCCGACCCTCTCCTTGTAAGGGAGATGCTCTAGCCAACTGAGCTAAACGCCCGCATATGCAGGAGCCTTCAGGATACAGGGACTCTGCGCCCGAGACTCCCCCATCTACTGGCGATTACGGCGAATTGTGACCCTAATAGCGGCAGGCTCGCAGGCCTTCGCTATGGCCAGCATCTCCTTGCGTTGAGCGCGTGGGAGTGGAAGTCGGCGACGTGGAACTCGTAGTTCCTGATCGTTGTCAGAGCGCAAGAACGCCCGACCATCAGAATGCGCGCCGAACCAAACAGGTGATTCTGAATAGCACTCACCACAAGCAGTGCACTGATCTTCTTCGATCCACACCCAACGGCGTCGCCAAGCGATGACAAAGCCAAGACCCAACATCAACAAAAAAATCACGGCATACAAACACAAAGGTAGTGAGCTACCGGCATCGCCGAGCATTTTCATATTGGCCCGATGCAATTGTGCAGTTTGTTTCTCCACCACCTGCACAGCATCTGCAATGACAGGCGTCATTTGGGCTCTATCAAGATTCTTTACGTATTTCTGAAAGATTGCATAATCAGTTTTCAGACTTTGGATCGTGACCCGAGCACGCACAGTACGAGGAATCGTCGGAATAGGTGCTGTGGAAGTTGTGGATGTATCTACGGTTACTTGTGGAGCGAGGTCGGAGGCAATTCCTTCCACTGTTTGTTGGCGAGCCACACTTGAATTTTCAATGTATTGATCTACCAGGTCCAATACTTCATCCACTGTTGTCACTGCCGGCACGGTTATTGATGTTGTAGTTGCTGGAACAACTGTTGAAGTCGTTGATGTCTCAGGCAATGCAGTGGATGCCGAAGCTGCAACACTCGTGGAACTTGTAGCCAAGGGCGCAGTCGTCATTGTGACAGTAGTGCTCGTTGACGTTGAGGCTGATCGAGCAGTACTAGTAGGTGCCAATGTGGTGGAACTCGTCGACGTCGTTGAGGACGTAGTCGACGTTGTCGTTGTAGTGGTTGTCGTTGTAATGGTCGTGGTCGTGGTCGCGGGTCGCGCAGTGGTGGTGGGCGCCACCGTGACAGTTATTGTGGTGACACGCGTTGTGGTGCTGGTAGCCAAAGACGAAGTGGGAGCAAGCGTTGTAGTGGTGATACGCACAGTGCTGGTTGTTACTGCGGTACTAGACGTAGTGGTAGTAGAACGAATAGTGCTCGATGTGGTGGTCACTGCCGCAGGAGCAACATATGTGCCGCACAAGTCGGCATAAACAGACTTTCCGGCTGGCCAATTGAGTCCCGGGAAATCCTTGAACGGCGGAATGATGTCTCCCCAGCTCGCTGCTGGACGCACACCAATAGTTCCATTCTTCGAATAATCATCCTCTTCGTTGTCGTCGTCTTCTTCCTTGTCGTCTTCTGATTCATTGTTCTTTCCCGAATCGGAAGAC
>CAYSPE010000114.1:0-2179 GCA_964432845.1 uncultured Bifidobacterium sp. | reverse complement strand
GTCGTCTTCTTCCTTGTCGTCTTCTGATTCATTGTTCTTTCCCGAATCGGAAGACAATGAACTTTTTGAAACTCCCCCTCCAGACCGTGCAACCGTCGTACTCGTAGTGGTGCGCGGTGACGTCGTAGAAGTCGTGGCGCGCGGCGTCGTTGTTGTGGTGGTGTTTCGCGGTGATGACGTTGATGTTGTGGTCTTTGTAGTGCTAGTGCTCGTTGACGACTTCGGGACCGACGTAGTACTCGACGAGCCGGATCCACCAGATTGCGACTTTTGTGAATCTGCGATGTTGAAAGCTTTGAGAATGCTGCCGCGTGAGTACGTGACGTTCTTATACGGCTTCGTTTCACTAGTTGTGGCTACGCACACACTGACTTTGTCTCGGGTAGATGTTGACGACAACTCAGATTCGAGCACTCGAGATCTGTGCTTTGTTTCCTGTTCGTTGTCTTCTTCGTCGTGCATCTTTTGAATTTTTGAACGAAGTTTCTTTGCTCGTTCTTTTTGTTCTGGTGTTCCACTCTTTTCAAATCGCTCAGCTTCATCGGCCATAGCCTTTGACACTTCGTTACGACATTCATGCACATCGTCTTCGCCATCACACTTGTCGTAGGCGCCTTTTACTTCATCGTCAATTTTGTGCTCTTCGGAGTTTTCGTCATGCACCGCGACACCCATATTTGACGAAACGGTGCTTCCATTCGGAAGTTGACCATTCACTTGCACCGTGTGGTCGCCATCATCTTCGTCAGAGGGCACAGTGACGGAGCCACTGAATTCACCGTCGTCATCAACTTCTACTTCTCCAATTTTTTTCGGAGTGGAGTTCATATAAATGGTGAGTCGGGTTCCCGGCATTAATCCGGTACCTGCAAGCAAAATCTTTCGCCCGGCCACCACATCGAGGCTTCCGTCAGCACCTGGCCACGCAGGCAAACCGAAAGCGCCCTTTGCACCAATATTTACTTCAACTGGGCCAAGGTCTAACGAAACATCACGGGAGACCACTTCTGATTTCACTTCTACGGCTTGACCACCAATGAGCGCGAGAGATTCCCCCTTTGCCAGCTCAATCACTTCGCCGTTAGGGCCAGTGATGGGTTTAGACGGGTCAACGACATTGGGCGAAACAATCTGAGGAACAGTGGTGGTCGTGCCAGTTGGCGGCGCACTGGACGATGTCACAGAGATTGAGGATTTTGGCGACGTCGAAGTTGTGGAAGATTTTGCAACAGTTGTGGTAGTGGCTAATTGTGTCGGCAGAGTAGATGTAGTGGTGCTTGTGGTTGTTGTGACCGAAGTGGTGGTGGGAGCCGCAGCAAAAGTAAGCGTTGCCATTACAGAGGTTGCCTGGTTATAAAAACCACTTGCTCCCTTCACTGCGTATACCATGCATGTGCCAGCCGATGTTGCAGTAACCGAGGTATTTGCAATGGTGCAATGTGCTGTACCCGTTGACTCAATTGCGAATGACACGGCACCAGTACCTGATCCACCAGATGTACTGAGATTCAATGCGGTTCCAGCAGTGCCAGTTGTCTGCACAATGCTCAAAGTTGCTTGATTCATGGTTGCGCTTGCCAAATCTGCTACCTGGCTTGCCGTGAGTGCTCCACTATAAATAGCTACGTCGTCGAGCGTTCCCTGAAAATATTCGCCAAGACTTGGAGCCGTGAGACCAATAGCAAAGTTCGATTTTGTGGCTGCATTGGTACCCGGAGTGTCACTGGCCCGCAAGATTCCATCGAGGTACATCTTGCGAGAGGTGCCGTCATACGTGGTTGCTACATGGTGCCATTCGTTGATGGCCCAATTACATGAAACTGTGCACGCGAGGTCATTCCCCCACCAGTAGTTGTACAAGGTGGGGTTGCCTTCATTGAGTCGCAGGGCGTTGGTGTCGTTACCAGCGCCATATCCACCCCAACCAACAAGACCACCCATGTTGTATGCGCTTGTGTTGAACCACACCGACACCGAATACGGAGAGTTGCCACCGGGAATCCATGTTGGCGTACCCGATGCAGTCAAAGCTCCGGAGGATCCATTTAATGACAGCCCGCCACCAAACTTGCCGGCCGACGTGTAAGTGGCGCCGGTGTTCACGGTGAGAACCTGACCACCCACTGCTGGAGTCGCAATCGACCCCGATGAATCAAAATTCCAATAGCCAACCATTTGT
>CAYSPE010000113.1:0-3848 GCA_964432845.1 uncultured Bifidobacterium sp. | reverse complement strand
ATTCGTCCGCATGTAAAGCATGGCGAAGAAGTACTTGCGCTGAAGAAAACTTTGCGGGACCTTTCGTTGGTGACTGTTTGTGAAGAGGCCGGGTGCCCCAATCTTTCTGAGTGCTGGAGCGATGGCACAGCCACATTCATGGTGTTGGGCGAACGATGCACTCGGGCATGCGGTTTCTGCTTGGTTGATACGCAAAAGCCATTGCTTCCTGATGAGAATGAACCCGCGCATGTGGCTGATGCGGTGAAACGCATGGGATTGCAATTCGCTGTGCTCACGATGGTGGCGCGTGATGATTTGGACGACGACGGCATGGGTCATATTGCCGATTGCGTAAGAGCAATTCGAAACGTGGATCCCACCATCAAAGTGGAGACGCTGATTTCGGATGCACGTGGAAGCGATTCACTTGATCTCATTCTTGATGCGCGACCCGATGTGTTGAACCACAACACCGAAACCGTGCCGCGTTTGCAGCGCGCTGTGCGGCCATCTGCTGGGTATGCGCGCAGCTTGAGCGTGCTTGCGCGCGCCAAGGCTGCTGGTCTCACTGTGAAGTCGGGTCTGATCGTTGGAATGGGTGAAACGGACGACGAAGTATTGGGCGTATTGCGCGACCTTGCGGCAGTCGGCGTTGACATTGTCACCATTGGTCAGTACTTGCGTCCCACCACGCATCACCTTCCTGTTGCTCGTTGGGTGGAGCCCCATATCTTCGAGATGTACAAAGAAATGGGCGAGTCGTTCGGTATTGGTCATGTTGAATCAAGCCCGCTTACTCGCTCTAGTTATCACGCAAAAGAATCAGAAGCACGAGCAGTGCCTGTCACAATTGGAACTCGATGAACGCCATTGCCTCTGAAGCCGTTTACCTCGACCGACTGCAGCGCGCACGAGCCGAGATGATGCGAACTGGCGTTGACGCACTCATTTTGAGCGTTGGTCATGATCTTCCGTATCTCACGGGGTACTTGGCCATGCCGCTTGAGCGACTCACATTGTTGGTGGTGCCACGTGATGGAGACGCATCGCTCATTATTCCGAAACTTGAGGCACCGCGTGTGCATGAAATGCCCAGTGTCTTTTCGTTGATTCCGTGGGGAGAGACAGAAGATCCCGTGGCCATTGCACACAGGTTGTTGGGTGGCGCGCGCACCATTGCTGTGGGTGACCAGATGTGGTCTCGTTTCTTGGTTGATCTTCTTCTGCATCGTCCTGATTGCCGTTTCGTGCGTTCGGTGCAGGTGATGGAGGCATTGCGTTCACGCAAGGATGCGGCAGAGATAGACGCACTCATTGCAGCTGGCGCTGCGGCTGATCGTGTTGCAGCCCAATTACATGGCGGAGAGATTCCATTGGTCGGTCGTACGGAGGCAGAAGTATCTGCTGATATTTCGGCGCGCCTCATTGCCGAAGGTCATCAAAAGGTGAACTTTGCAATTGTGGCCGCAGGTGAAAATGCGGCGAGCCCACACCACCACGCCGGTGATCGCGTCATCCGTCACGGAGAAATTGTGCTGTGTGATTTTGGTGGCACCATGAACGGCTACTGCAGTGACATCACTCGCTGTGTTCATATTGGTGAACCAGCAGCAGACATCGCTGCTGCGTATGCAGTGCTGATGGAAGCGCAAGCAGCTGGCGTCACAGCTGGCGTGCTCGGTTCCACCTGCGAAAATGTAGACACCGTTACGCGCGCCATTATTGATGCTGCTGGGTACGGCGAGTTCTTCGTTCATCGCACCGGTCATGGCATTGGTATGGAAGAGCATGAAGACCCATACATGGTTCTTGGTAACACCACTCTCATTGCTGCCGGATATGCATACAGCGTGGAACCAGGCATTTATGTGCCCGGAAAGTGGGGAATGCGTTTGGAAGACATTGTCGTGGCCACCGAAAACGGCCCGCAACCCGTGAACCACGCAAATCATGCGTTGGTGGTGCTCGACCGTTAAGGCCACGGCCGCAGTGTCATAGGGTTGGTACGTAGGGACCAACCGGGGGAGGAACCCATGGCACTCGATATTGCGATTATTGGTGGAACCGTTGTTGACGGAACGGGGGCCAAACCACGGAGAGCAGATGTAGGCATCAAAGATGGTCGCATTGTGCAGGTGGGCGAACTCACCGAGTCAGCGAACGAAACGATTGACGCAACCGGACTCACCGTGTCCCCAGGTTTCATCGACCTACATACGCACTACGACGCACAGGCGTTCTGGGACAACACGCTCAGCCCGTCACCCATGCACGGAGTTACCACCGTGATTGGCGGCAACTGCGGATTCACCATTGCACCACTCACACCGCAAGACGGTGACTATCTCATGCGCATGTTGGCGCGCGTGGAAGGAATGCCACTGGAGTCACTGCAACAAGGTGTGCCCTGGAATTGGAGCACCACAGCCGAATATCTCAATGCACTCGATGGCACGTTGCTGCCGAATGCCGCCTTCTTGGTAGGTCATTCAGCACTGCGTCGTGTTGTGATGCACGATGATGCAACAAAGCGTGAGGCAACTCCTGAAGAAATCGATCAAATGGTTGCTTTGTTGCGCGCAGGACTAGAAGCAGGTGCCATGGGATTTTCATCCACATGGTCCACTAGTCACAACGACCACACCGGAATCCCCGTGCCATCGCGTCACGCATCACGTGAAGAACTGTTGGCATTGTGTGCCGAAGTAAAGAATCACGAAGGCACCACGCTTGAATTCATTCCGGCAGTGGGGCAATTCAGCGATGAAACGTTTGAGCTAATGGGAGACATGAGTGCTGCGGCCGATCGTCCACTCAATTGGAACTTGCTACAGGTGTATGCCCAAAACTGGGAATTGGTACAGCACCAGTTAGCTGGATTCGATATTGCAGCCAAACGAGGCGGGCAAGTTCTTGCTCTCACATTGCCCGATACGTTCCGTTTGCGTCTCAACTTCAAGAGCGGATTCATTCTCGACATCTTGAACGGCTGGGACACGTTGATGGCGTTGCCTGATAACGAGAAACTCGACATGTTGCAAAGTGCAGAGGGTCGCAAGACGATGAACGATCTTGCGCAGTCAACAGAGGGCCCCACCAAGTCCATCGGCAACTGGGGCGGATATCAGCTTCTGCAAACTTTCACAGAAAAGTGGAAGCCATACGAGGGCCGGATCATTGGCGATATAGCCGCCGAACTCAACACCAATCCGTGGGACTTGTTGTGTGACATCGTGATCGATGACAAGTTGAACACCGTTATCGCGAATCAAGACAAAGGTCAGGATCGTGAAACATGGGAAAGGCGTGTGCAGGTGTGGCGCGACCACCGCGCCGTGGTGGGCGCAAGTGATGCCGGTGCGCACCTTGACATGATTGACAGTTACGCATTCAGCACCACCATGCTCGCTCGCGCCGTTCGCGAGCATGAACTCATGCCTTTGGAAGAGGCCGTGTATCACCTCACCGATCGTCCCGCACGTTTGTACGGACTCAAGAATCGTGGACGTATTGCAGAGGGTTGGGCTGCCGATATCACGGTGTTCAACGCCGACACGGTGGGCCCAGGACCCGCAGAAATGCGATTCGACCTCCCTGGGGGTGCCGGTCGCGTGTACGGCGAATCAATTGGTGTGGAACATGTCATTGTCAATGGCGTCCCCGCAGTGCGAAATAACGTCGCTCTCGATGCGCGTCCTGGTACCTTGCTGAGGTCCGGACGTGACACCGAAACAGTGACAGCACAGTGATCAAACTCGACGCAGCAACAGTTCTTCTCCAGTGGGCCACCGGAGGTCTGTTCTTTTTGTGGTTCACCACACGCAAGCATGAGGTGAGCGCTGGCTACGGGTGGATGATTCGCATCA
>CAYSPE010000112.1:0-3853 GCA_964432845.1 uncultured Bifidobacterium sp. | reverse complement strand
CGGGTTATTACGGCAACGATGGTGGTGGTGCAACATCTCCGTCGTACACCTATTCCTCTTACACGTACACAGGTTCGACAGATTCAAACGGTGGCGCATCGAACTACAGCGCCTCCGGAGTTGCAGTCGGATCGTTTGGTTATGCGAATTCGAACAACCAGGGAAACACATATTCAGCCGGAGGTTGGAATGGTGGTGCGCGCGGATCCGACGGATGGGCCAACGGTGGTGGCGGCGGTGGTTGGTACGGCGGTGTTACCTCGTGGCCATTAGGCGCAGGTGGTTCGGGATACGCGCTCACTTCCACTTCCACGAAGCCTGGCGGCTACACGCCAACGTCTTCATATTGGATGACCAACACCTCGCTGATCGCTGGTAACGCCAGCATGCCGAACCCAGCGGGCGGCAACATGACTGGTCGCACCGGAAACGGCATTGCAACCATCACATATTTGAATGTGCCAACACCCACATTCACGCCGTCGGTGACGAGCCCTTCCAACGCTCGATCGTTCACATATTCAGTGTCGTATCAAGAGTCGGTCACTGGTCTTACTGCGAGCGATTTCTCAATCGGAGGAACAAGCACCGGTTGGTCAATCTCTTCAGTGACGGGCAGTGGCTCTGGCCCGTACACCATCACCATGAGCGGTGCATCTGCCACGTCGGGTACCGTCATATTGACGCAAGCATCGAACTCAGTGTTGGGCGGTTCTTCTGGACAAAACGGTCCATACGGCAACACCGATGCACCCACGGTCACCATCGATGTTGATGCACCTACTGCATCGTTCTCGTCGCAACCCTCTTCTCCTGCCGCGGCAATGTCGCTCACGTTCGGCATGACATTTGGTGAATCTGTGTCGGGGATCGCTGCATCTGATTTCTCAAATGCTGGAACTGCGTTGGGTTGTGTATTCACACCAAGCGCCGCATCAGGAACATCCATCAACGTTGTAGTCACTCAATGTCAAGAGGGAACACTGCAGGTGGTATTGGCTGCCAACGGAGTAGTTGACACTGCTACTAACACTGGCCCTGTTTCTCAATTGAGTTCCAACGTGATCACGCTGGCCGCATCGGCTCTCACCGTTTCTGCTGGCGCCAAATCAATTAGCTACGGCGGATCATGGACTGATTCGTACACGCAATCGGGATTGATTGGTGGCGACACCATCACGGTGACGTATTCGTACTCTGGCACCACCTCGCTTGGTACTTCGTATGGTCCATCAGCAACGAAGCCAACAGCTGGCGGTACATATTCCATTATTCCGTCCGTTTCATACGGTGGTAGCAACGCGAACCGTTATTCACTCACCAAGAACAACGCCTCACTCACCATTGCACGTGTTGCACAGAGCGCATTAACGCTCACCACAACATCTGGCACATACGGAGTGGGTCTCTCGCTAGCAACTTCTGGCGGTAGCGGAACTGGTGCTGTCTCGTTCTCGGTCTCAAGTGGAACATGTTTCGTTCTCGGGTCAATTCTTACGTTGGGTGACGCAGGTTCATCATGTTCCGTGGTTGCCACCAAAGATGCCGATGACAACTACAACTCGGTCTCATCGCTCGCCACGGCAGTGTCAACTGCCAAAACAACTCAGGCGACTCTCAGTGTTTCTTCTACGTCGGCTACTTATGGCCAGCCGTTGACGTTGACGTCGTCTGGTGGGTCTGGTTCTGGTGCTGTCACGTTCTCTGTGGTGTCGGGTACGTGCACTATTAATGCGGGCGTATTGACTGCTGGTGATGTTGGCACTGGTTGTGTTGTGAAAGCAACAAAAGCAACCGAAACCAACTATCTCGAGGCATCCTCGGCAAACACCTCCATCACTGTGGCTCAGGGGACTCAGGCGACTCTCAGTGTTTCTTCTACGTCGGCTACTTATGGCCAGCCGTTGACGTTGACGTCGTCTGGTGGGTCTGGTTCTGGTGCTGTCACGTTCTCTGTGGTGTCGGGTACGTGCACTATTAATGCGGGCGTATTGACGCCTGGTCTTGCGGGATCTTCGTGTGTAGTGAGGGCCAATAAGGCGCAGTCCACCAACTACGTGGCCGCGAACTCCGCTGACACCACAGTGACAATTGCTAGAGCAAATCAGGCAACCCTCACCCTCACATCTACTTCGGGTACCTACGGTTCTGTGTTGTCGCTGACAACTTCCGGTGGTTCCGGAACAGGCTCCGTATCGTACGCCGTCTCTTCTGGTTCCTGTTTCGTATTGGGTTCATTGCTCACTTTGGGTGATGCTGGATCTTCGTGTTCTGTGGTTGCCACCAAAGATCAAGACAACAACTACAACTCGATTTCGTCGGCAGCTACATCGGTCACCACCGCGAAAGCAGCGCAAGCGACCCTCAACGTGTCATCCACATTGGCTACCTACGGCCAGCCACTCACGTTGACGTCGTCTGGTGGGTCTGGTTCTGGTGCTGTCACATTCTCTGTGGTGTCGGGTACGTGCACCATTAATACGGGTGTGCTGACTCCCGGTGACGCTGGTTCGTCATGCGTCGTGAAGGCAACCAAAGTTACTGACACGAACTACAACGAGTTGGTGTCCGCAAACACCACCATCACAATTGCTCGCACTACGCAAGCCGCACTCACACTTACTTCGACAGCTGCAACATATGGTCAGCCGTTAACGCTTACTGCAACCGGCGGCACTGGCGGGGGAGCGCTCTCGTACTCAGTGGTCTCGGGTACGTGTTCCATCGTGGGGTCAACGTTGTCGCCTGGTGATGCTGGTTCATCATGTGTGGTGAAAGCAACACGCGCACAATCCACCAACTACCTTGCGATCGACTCGGCGAATACAACTATTTCGATTGCGCAGGCAACACAAGCTGCTCTCTCTATTACGTCTACCTCTGGCACGTACGGTTCAGTGCTTTCGCTTACCACCTCGGGTGGTTCTGGCACGGGTGTCGTGAGCTACACCGTTTCGTCCGGTTCTTGTTTCGTGTTGGGATCATTGCTCACCTTGGGTGATGCGGGTTCATCCTGTTCAGTAGTAGCCACAAAAGCGGCTGACACGAACTTTGTGGTGGTGTCGTCGACTTCCACACCCATCTCCACAGCAAAGGCCAACCAAGCAAACATCACGGTGACGTCCACCACGGCTACCTACGGTCAAACTCTTACCCTCACCACCTCAGGCGGTTCGGGTAGCGGAGCCGTGTCGTATGCAGTGGTTTCCGGAACATGTTCGGTGTCAGGAAACAACTTGACACCAGGCAACGCTGGATCTGCATGTGTGGTGAAGGCCACCAAGGCAACCGATACCAACTACAACGAACATTCCTCTGCCAACACAACGGTGACTGTTGCCAAGTCAAGCCAAAACGGTCTCAATGTGACCAGTGGTAACTCATTCACAACGGGTTCTACATTGTCGTTGACTGCATCAGGTGGCCAGTCGAGCGGTTCGCTTTCTTGGTCGCTCGCTTCTGGTTCCTGTGTGTTGAGCGGAACAAGTCTCACAGCAAGTCGTGGCGGCATCTCGTGTGTTGTTGAAGTAACGCGCGCAGGCGACAGTAACTACTTGTCGAGCACATCGTCACAGACCATCTCGGTGAACAAGATCGCACAGTTGCTCAGTTTCCGTTCAACGCCGGCATCGTCCACAATTGTCGGCACTACGTACACCGTGTCGGTTGATAGCGATGCGTCGTTGGCACCAACCATCACCATTGCCAACAGTTCATCATCCGTGTGCTCGATCGCAGCAGGCGTTGTCACTTTCAACACCGTTGGTACGTGCCTCATTTCGGCGAGCCAGTCGGGCACCGATGTCTATGCATCGGCCGCTGCTTCTCAATCAATCACTGTTGTCGAAGTTCC
>CAYSPE010000111.1:0-3878 GCA_964432845.1 uncultured Bifidobacterium sp. | reverse complement strand
GTGCCACGCATAATGCCGACGTATTCCGTTTGGTGGAAACATGTGGATTCAATAACTCCGGTTGGTGGAGCAACAGTCCAATCTTCTGAATAGAAGGCCTCTGCTGGTGGGCTAGAGCCGTACGACACCACAAGTGGATATTTGCCACCTGATTTTGAAAAGTCTGTCTCGTATGCCGTGGTCCAGTCGGGTGAAATGTGTACACCGTTGGCTTTGAGATCTTTCCAATATTGCTGCCAATTGTTGGTGCCGAAGTGAGCGATGGTTCCAAGCAAGAAAGCAAGGCCAGGGGATGATGCGACAGGGTCTTGCACTGCGAGGAGATTCTTGTATGTGGGTTCAGCGAGTTGTTCAAGCGTGGTGGGAACGGCGATGTTCTTTTTCATGAACCAGTTCTTGTCGAAGTTGACGCACACATCGCCTTCGTCTACAGGTTCGTATGTGTTGAGGAGTTTTGCGTTCCGAGCACGTGACAAGAACGTGTTGTCGATGCCCCACATCACATCACCCTCTGGCTTACCCGCGGTGAGAATTGCTTTGCTCACCATTGCACCGGTGTCACCCGAGGTGATGATCTTTACGGTGGCACCGGTTTGGGCAGTGAAATCCTTGAAGATCTCTTTTGCTGGTGTGAAGGCGTCATAGGCAAGAAGTTTCACTGTGGTGGGGTTGGCATCGGTGGTGGGTGTTGCAGTACTTGTGCCACATGAAGCGAGAGAGCCCGTGGCGGCCACAGCGAGAAGAATTCGTAGTGATTTCATTGTGTACTTCCTTCTAATGACAGGGGGATGATGACGGCGAGATGACCTTTGCGCACGGTGATGCTCACCATGTCGTGGGTGGCAACGTTGCTGACACCACGCGATGCAAATGCGCGCAATGTGTCATTGGTGAGGTTCCACTTAAATCCGGTGGTGGTGACGCCTTTTGCCGTGCCACCTAGCGGCACTAATGAAATTGTTTGACCGGGAGTGGCGCCGAACGTTAATCCGTGTTTTGGTTGAATGATGTGAAGACGTGATGCCCCCACGTATGCAGTGAGCGATGTATGGCCGGCATGCGGTGCGAGTGAATGTACAAGAGCCAGCAGGTGGTCGAATCGATCGCCGCCGCCTGAAATGAGGAGAACTTTGTGATGGTGGTGTTCGGCTGCAAGTTCTAATGCGAGTTCAGCGTCGGTGAAATCTTTATCGGGGTGATGTTCAATGATGTGAACATTCATGTTGCGAGCTTGCTGCAAATGTTCGAAGCTAATGCTGTCCATGTCGCCGATAAGCACATGAGGTGTAAACCCAGACGAAATTGCATGTTCCCAGCCAGAATCGGCGGCGATAACGAATGCGTCGCGGGGGAGCACATCGATGATGCGTGGATGGGGTGCGTCACCGCCGATGAAGATAAGTGCTGGCGTTTCTGCCATTTCCGTTCCCTCCGCTGGCATTACCCAGATCAGGTTGACGGGTCGGTGGCCGCGGCCACCCTCTCAGCCCGCCGTACGTGCGAGCTCCCCTTGGTGTTGAGTTGTGCCTTTAGAGTACCGCTATCCGCGGGCGATGTCAGGTTCGATGAAGATGAAGCGGGCGGCCGGTACGGCGTCGCGCATGGCCACTTCGGCTTCATCGATGCTGCGGCTCACATCTGCGGCAGAGAGGTCGGGGCTAAAGATGGCTTTGGCTGCCACCAAGATTGCATCGGGACCAACGTGTTCGGTGTGCATGTAGATGACCGTTTGAACGTATGGGTGATCGCGAAGGGCGGTGACTAGTTTTTTCTGGTTCTCGGGGCTTGCTGATTCGCCCATTAACAGGGCCTTCATTTCAACACCGAGAATGAATGCAACAATCACAAGAAGGACACCGATGGCAATGGAGCCAGCTGCGTCCCATCGAGGCTCGTGTGTGAAGTGAGACATGAGTACGCCAAAAAACGCAATGAGCAGCCCTGATTCAGCTGCAACATCTTCAAGCAACACAGCTGGCAACTCTGGGTTCTTGGCTGTGCGAATGAATTGCCAATAGGACATATCGGCGGGCTTGATGTGCGCTGTTTCTTTCACCGCGGTACGCAATGAGAAACCCTCGAGCACGATTGCTACGGCAAGAATTCCAAGGGCAATACCCATGCTCTCTGTTTCATGAGGATGTCGAATTTTCGAGATGCCTTCATATATTGCGAACAGACCACCCATGCTGAAGAGCACAAGCGCCACGATGAATGCCCAGAAGAATCGTTCACGTTCATGACCAAACGGGTGGTCGGCGTCGCGGGCCCTGGAAGCGCGGTTACCGCCAAAAAAGAGGAGCCCCTGATTGGCCGTGTCAGCCAATGAGTGCACGGATTCAGCGGCGAGGCCAGCAGAACCGGTGAGAAGAAATCCGACGAACTTTGAAATGGCTATTCCGAGATTTGCTCCGAATGCGGCGATGATCGCCTTACGACTGCCTTCATGCATTCCTCTAGGTTGTCATATGTTGGTAGGAAAGCAAGATTTTGCTGAAGCCAGATGGGGGATGTCATGGGCGTATTAGATGGAAAAATCGCGTTGGTCACAGGTGGTGGCCGAGGAATAGGACGCGCAATTTCTGAATTGTTGGCAGCCGAAGGTGCAACTGTTGCCATTAATTACAAACGTGACCGTGAGTCGGCCGAAGAAACGCAACGAGCAATCTTGGATGCCGGTGGCACCGCAACAATTCACCAAGGATCCAACGACGTTCCAGAAGAGAACTTTGCGTTGGTGGATGACGTCATGAAGACGCACGGCACTATTGACATTGCTGTGCTCAACGGCGGTGTGGCATCAAAGGGACGAAGTGTGGAGAACACCGAGGCCGAAGAGTTGTGGAACCTAGTGGCTGTTCATGCGTTGGGGCCGCATCAGTTGTGTCGTGCGCTTGTTCCTCACATGCGAGGAAAAGACCGAGCAGACATTGTGTTCATTTCGTCTGTAGCTACATCTGGCATGAGCGCCAACGGAGCTCCGTACAACATGGGCAAGGCGGCTATGGAAGCACTGGCGCTTACATTGGCCAAAGAAGAACGACCACACAACATTCGCGTCAACATTGTGGCTCCTGGGTTGGTGGAGACCGACATGGGTGTTCGATTGGCTCGTGCCATTACAGGTCGCAAGGGAATGGAGGACCTGCGGTCGATGGATTCAGATGCCCCGTTTGGCCGCGTATGTCAGCCCATTGATATTGCCAATGCGGTCATGTATTTCTGCTCTCCGCTGGCCTCTTATGTCACAGGACAGCGCATTCAGGTAGATGGCGGCGGATCCTCATTGCGAGTGGGGCAATAGTCGCTAGCCTTCGTGGCGTGAGCCCACTTGCCCCGCAAAATGCCGACACCATCATCGAGATCACTCCTGAGGCATTAGAACAACTCAAGATGCTCCGCGATGAGGAGCCAGAGAAAGAGCGCCTCGGACTTCGTCTTGAAGTGTTGGCCAGCCCAGGCGAAGAGTTCAAGTACGACCTTTCTTTCGAAATTGTCACGCAGGCTGCGTTCAGCGATGAAGTGCGCACTATTGATGGTCTCAAAATCATCATTCCGCTAAACAGTTTTGAATACATCAACGGAGCCACTCTCGATTACTCAGAGCGCCAAGGTCTCATCATTCGTAACCCCAATAAGCCACCGGCAGTGTCTATTGAAGGTTTGGTCAACGACGATGAATTGTCAGCAGCTATCGAGGCAGTGATTTCTACCGATGTCAATCCTTCGTTGGCGGCTCACGGTGGCTTTGTTACTTATGTTGGTCACGACCCCGATGGTGTCGCCTATCTCACAATGGGTGGCGGCTGCCACGGCTGTTCCATGAGCAAAATGACAATGCTCGATGGTGTGCAAACCACACTTATCGAACAGGTGCC
>CAYSPE010000110.1:0-3884 GCA_964432845.1 uncultured Bifidobacterium sp. | reverse complement strand
TCGTGGATACAAGAGACTATTGCTGAGTGGGCCATGGTCTTGCGACGATCAGGCATAGCCGTATTGGCCGGAGAAATTCTCTCCGACTCCTCTCGCGTCTCCGCGCTATCCCGTGGGTTAAGCGGAGAGCGTCGTCTCACCGACTTCACACACATGATCGACCTGCTCAATGCTGAAACTGGCGGTACAGGGTGTACACCTGATGAGGCACTTGATGCCTTTGCGCACCTTGTCGATGTCGATGCCACTTCTGAAACCGTTGCTCGTCGCGTTGAAAGTGATCTTGATGCAGTGCAGATCATGACCATCCACGTTTCAAAAGGACTGGAGTTTCCCATCGTTGTTGTGGCCGACATGTGGAAGAAGGAGATTCCTTTCAAGGCCAAGGATCTACCCGTCTTTCGAATTACTGCTGACGACGGCGTCGTTCGCGCCGACGGAACACAATTTGTGGGGCGAGTAATTGATCTGGGATGGATCATTGACGAAGCATCACCCATTGGCGATGTGCGTCGTGACGTAGAAGCATTCGATGAATACGCACGACTGTTTTACGTGGCAGCAACGCGTGCCGAACACCATGTGTGCATCATCCATGCGGGGGATGCCAGCAAGTCCATTATCGATGACCGATTGAACCCACACGTTCTGGAACATGGCATGAGTGACGTAGTCGTCGTTCGTAGTGCCGACATCGAGGCCAAAGTCGATAAGTACGAACCGAAGAAAAAGGAGTCGAAGAAAGCCAACTACGAGGTTGCGGCGTCCACGCAAAAGGTGGAACAAACGTATCGTCGTACTTCATTCACTGGCATCACGAGCGAGCAGCACGGCGAGGGGGGAGTGCAGCACCTAGACGCACGTCCTGGCGAGGAAGAAGGCAGTCGTATCTTCGAACGCAAGGTGGGATACGCAAGTAACGGAGCAAAATTGGGCGTGTCGCACATGCCGTTTGCGCGAATCCCAGGTGGAACGCACATCGGCACCATCTTGCACGAAGTGTACGAAAAAGTTGATCCCGCACATCATGACCTTCCAGCGCATGTCGCCGCAGTGGTGAAGCGAAAGGTGTCGGGCAAATTGTTCGAGGAACACGGGAAGAACATCATTAATGGCGTAGTTCTGTCGCTCACTACTCCCTTGGGCGGATTCTTGGGGGAACACACGTTGGCCGAACTGGGCAATCACAACCGTGCAGCTGAAATGTCGTTTGAAATGTCGTTGGCTCATCTCGCCGAGGGCGTCACGGTGCAAGACATCGGAATGGTGATGCAAGAGATGCTGGGCGAGCACGATGCGCTGCATGAATATGCCGCATTACTTCGCGACGCATCCTTCAACATTCCGTTGGCTGGCCTTATCAATGGTTCCATCGACGCGCTTCTTCGCGTGAGCGAAGCGAATGGCCAGTATTCCTTGGTCATCAGCGACTACAAGAGCAATCGTCTTGATCGCGACGGAGATACAGAACTCATCAACGGATATTCAACTCAGCGGATGTTCGATGAAATGGTGCATCACCATTATCCATTGCAAGCCATAATTTACGGAGCGGCCGTCTATCGCTTCTTGCGGTGGCGATCGCCCGATGTCAACGCCGACGCTGTAGTGCGAGGATTTGCATACATGTTTGTTCGTGGCATGGTGGGCACAGAAACTCCAGTCGACCAACACGGCAACCGTCACGGAGTATTCACGTGGGAAGCCCCCAATGGTTTCTGGGCACGTGTCTCTGATCTGTTTGCGGGGGTACGGCCATGAAGCAGTACATCAACGCTCACGTTGTCACCCCTGCCGATGTTGAAGCCGCGCACCAGGTCATGCAGTTGGCAAGTGTCTCGCTTGTCAACGAACACGTAGCACTTGTGATGGCACTCACTGTTCGAGCTTTTCGAGATGGGCACGCTTGTCTGGTCTTAGATGAGGCCGACTCATGGAAAACTTCTGATTTCACGGAAGATTGGCCCGATCACGGTGATCTCTTAAATGCAGTACACGAGCACAGTGAAATTTTTGGCTCACCCGACGCAGCCACACACATTCCGCAGCCACCCTTTGTTTTCGATGACGGCAAGGTGTACATCACGCGCGTATTCGTAGAAGAACAATCCATCGCGCAGTTCTTGCGAGCCAATGCTGAACGCATCCGCATCGTGTTGGGCGGACCCGGTACCGGTAAAACCACCTGGGTTGCGCAAACCCTCTCCGAACTACCGGACAACAAAATTCCTGTACTTGCCTTGTGCGCGCCCACGGGCAAGGCAGCACAACGCATGCGCGAGGTGCTCGATGAGCGTTTGCGTACGTCGGGCGCTAGTGAACAATTGTTGAATGCATTGAGTCATGCTCCATCGGAGACTGCGCACAAATTGCTGAAGTACGCACCGCATCGTCAGCCTAAATACGCCTATCAAGGTGAAGCGAAGATGGAATACACCTTGGTCATTGTTGACGAAGCGTCCATGATGCCCTTGGCCATGATGCAGCGCCTAGTCAATGCATTGCCAGAAGGTGGGGAATTGTGGTTGGTGGGCGACCCCGACCAGTTGGCAAGCGTGGAAGCAGGCTCTGTACTTGCCGATATTGCACGTGGTGCAAACAATCCGTCGTCACCTCTGCATACACGTGTCACTCTTCTCTCGGAGCAGCACCGATTCCCTGCAACATCGTCTATCGCACAACTGGCAGATGCAGTGCGAAAAGGGGATGAAGCCGCTGTGAAATCAATTCTGCAATCCCCGAGCAGTGATTTTGAATGGATTGACTCGTCGAAGCATCTTGATCGGCTTGACGAACTGGGTAAAGAAGTCATCGCTCATGCCCAAGCCGTGCAACAAGCAGCTGTTCAAGGAGACGCTGTCAAAGCACTCGCTATGAAGTCACAGCTGCAAGTTCTCTCGGCAACTCGCAAGGGGCGACTTGGAATCGACCATTGGAATTCCACAGTGGAAAATGCACTAGGAGCCGGGACAGCGCAGCGTTGGTACGTGGGGCGTCCCGTTATGGTGACTCGCAACGATCAATCGACACAATTGTCCAACGGCGATGTCGGCATTGTGTGTCATTCACCCGATGGTGTGCGTGGGTTTTTCGGTAGTGCCGCCGACCCACGCAATGTTTCGCTTGCGCGATTGCCATATGTAGAAACAGTGCACGCACTCACCATTCACAAGAGCCAGGGATCCGAATACGACCATGCCATCGTGGTGATTCCCGATGCCGATTCGCGGATAGTCACTCGTGAATTGCTGTATACCGGCATTACTCGACCCAAGAAGAAACTCACCGTGGTGGGCTCGCTGGACTCCATTCTGCATGCGGTGAAAACTGATATTCGACGCGCAACTGGTCTCGCTGACCGACTCACATAGTACTTTCCTCATCCTTCTTCCCCCGCACACATTTAGGGCAGAAAAAGGACACGAAATGAGGAAGATGATTCTTATGGACGATTTACCTAATTTGTCCGGAGACGATTACGTCGTCAAGAGTGACCTTGAACTACTACGCAAGGACATGCAGCACGAATTTCAATTGGTACGAAAAGACTTTGAGATAGGGCTTAAAGATGTGCAAATTCAAATATCAAAGAGTCATCAAAAATTGATCTTTCAGATGGCCGGCTTCTTCGCTCTCATCAACGGCCTTTTGTTCGCCGGAGTCAAGTGGGTCTAGCGCGAGAAGTTATTGATGCGTACTTAAGCCTTTAGCCAGGAAGGGCGGCGCGATTCGTACGCGTCAATTTCGCTGGCGTGTGTCATGGTGATGCCGATGTCGTCAAGGCCATTCAAGAAGCGGTGCTGTGTCGGAGCATCCATGGGGAAAGATTCCTTGAAACCTTTTGCCGGCACTTCCACGGTGAGGCGTTCCATGTCAACGGTGAT
>CAYSPE010000109.1:0-3923 GCA_964432845.1 uncultured Bifidobacterium sp. | reverse complement strand
CAATGAACGCAGGAACATTCTTTACATCACCAATTTAGGCCAACATGCGCACGACTGCTTCGTTTGCTCCACCGTGAAGTGGACCATACAAAGCAGATGCGGCTGCAGCAGTAGCGGTGTACGGGTCGGAGTTTGCTGAGCTCACCACGCGCATAGCGGTGGTACCACAGTTTTGCTCGTGGTCTGCGTGCAGGATGAACAAGATATCCATGGCGCGAGCAAGAACCGGGTTCACCTTGTAGTCGTCGCCAATCTTGAACATCATGTTCAAGAAGTTTTCGCCATATGACAACGAGTTGTTGGGCATCACGAAGGGGAGACCCTGACTAAAGCGGTAACACATTGCTGCGATAGTGGGAACCTTCGCAACGAGTCGAAGCACCTGGCGGTCGAATGTTGCCTTGTCGAAGATGTCTTTTGATTCTTCGTAGAAAGTTCCGAGCGCTGCAGTTGCAGAAATGAACATACCCATTGGGTGAGCGTCGTAGTGAAAGCCATCAACGAAACGCTTACGCATGTTCTCGTGAATCATGGTGTGGCGAGTGACGTTGTATTCCCACTCGGCCTTCTGCTCGGATGTGGGAAGTTCGCCGTTCAACAATAAGTAGGCCACTTCAAGGTACGAAGAGTTTTCTGCGAGTTGTTCGATGGGGTAACCGCGGTAACGAAGAACGCCGTTGTCACCGTCGAGATAGGTGATTGCTGAGGCGCAAGACGCGGTGGAGAGATATGCAGGGTCGTACATGAACAAACTGGGGTCTAGTTCACGCAATGCTGCGGAGGAAAAGACTCCGCCCTCGATGGGCACCGTGACCGTCTTTCCGGTTCGATCATCGGTGATTGTGATGGTGTCAGCCATTTGGGATCTCCTTATTACTGACAGGGAATAGGAAATGGAGGCTTTTGTCCCCCGAGGTAAGGCTAGACGAACGCCGTAGGCGTCACCGACTCACGACGTGTGAAATGCGTATTACAGCGGAGTGTTGTCGTGTTTGCGGGAGACCAAACGCTCTCGCTTGTCTCGAAGCATGTGCAAAGCCGCACAAATTTCGCTCCGAGTATCGGCAGGGTCAATGACTGCGTCAATAAAGCCACGCTCGGCCGCAATGTAGGGGTTGAGAAGGCGCTCGGAGTAGTCAGCTTCAAAAACCGCGCGCTCTTCCGGCGTGGCATTTCGTTGCAAAATGGCTGCAGCTTGGCCAGCACCCATTACTGCTAATTCGGCCCACGGCCAAGCAAGGCACAAGTCGTTGCCCATCTTTTTCGAGTCCATCACGATGTACGCACCGCCGTAAGACTTGCGCAAAATCACGCAAATGCGGGGAACTGTGGCCCGTGCGTAGGCAAATACCAACTGAGCGCCATGGCGAATCATGCCGCGCCACTCAAGGTCTTTGCCGGGGTAGAAGCCTGGTGTGTCGACCAATGTGATGACGGGAAGATTGAAGGCGTCACAGAACGCCACGAATCGGGCAGCTTTTTGCGAGGCAGGAATGTCAAGAGTGCCTGCGAGCGCAATGGGTTGGTTGGCCACAATGCCCACGGGATAGCCGCCCATATGCGCAAATGCAGTGACAACATTCCCGGCCCACCGCGGCTTCATTTCCATGTACATGCCATCATCGACAATCGAAGTAATTACGTCGCGTACGTCGTAACTTCCGGTGGAGATTTCAGGGATGAGGTCGCCGGCTTCGGGCGTTGAGCGAGTATCGGCGTCGTCGGTGGGCATCATGGGTGCCAACTCGTCAACATTCGATGGCAAATATTCCAGCAGTTCTTCAACCCAGGACGTTGCTGCCTCGAGGTCAGGTACAACAACTGATGCCGCACCACTGTGGCGAGCATGTGTGGTGGCTCCCCCCAATTCATCTGTGCTTACTGCAATGCCCGTGAATTCTGCAACCATGGTCGGGCCGCTCACAAATGCATAGGCATCTTCAGTCATCACCACGAAATCGGAAAGACCGATAAGGAGCGCCGGTCCCGATACCGCTGGACCAGTGACAATGCTGATGGTGGGGACCACGCCGGAACATTCGGCCAACGCTTTTGCCGCAGTTCCCCATCCGTGAAGTGCAGCAATGCCTTCCACAATGTCGGCACCCGACGATTCCATTTGTGTAATCAGCGGCAAACCCTTGGTGCGGGCCACGGTGGCGGCAGTCGCGATCACGTGGGAAGCGGCGGCAGAAAGTGCGCCCTTGTGGAAAGAACCGTCCACATCGAGCCACACAACGTCACGGTCGTTGTTGAGCCGCACGATGGCTGCCGTCGCAGCGCCCGGCACATTGTGTTGCAGGTCGAGAATGACATTGCGAGTGTGCGCAGTGCGGGAAAGGGCTGCGTCAGAACTCACTCTCTAGAGATTAGACAACAGACGATGTGCGAGTTCCTTTTGAAGCATTCGTTGTTGTTTTTACGGTGATTCCCGGCTGATTTGGCGCATGGCGTTCAATCACAGCAATTCCTCTATCGCGCACCGCGAGGGTTGCGCGGTTGGGTCGAGGTCGAGCACGTTGCACCCAGCCCACCACGCGTTGGGGAAGGTCGGGCACGGTGATGCGCACAAAATCACCCTTGAGCCATCCGGGAATGGCACTGGCAGGCACGATGGCAGCTCCGAAGCCTTCGTATACGAGCGACGCCATGAGTCGAACGCCGTCAATCTCTGCCTGTGACTGCAGGGTGCGTCCTTTTGACGCAGCCGCTTTATCGATGATGCGCCGAGACGCAGTTCCACGAGGCGCGAGCAGTAATGGATGATCGGCCAATTCTTCAATAGAAATGCTTGTGTATTGAGCCAGTACGTGTTGCGTGGGTGCAATGACAAATAGTTGTTCGGCGAATAGTTCTGTGACGTCGAGGTCTGTGTCAACAATTGGTAAGTGAACAATGGCCGCATCAATCTCGCCTGATCGCACGCGAGGAAGAAGCGAACTGGTGCTGCCTTCAATGATGGTGGTGTGCACTCCTGGATGGTTGCGCGCTAATGACCCCAGCAGAGACGGCATCAACCAGCGAGCAGTGGTGCCAATGGTGCCGAGGCGACATTCGCCGGTGGGGCTAGCGCCAAGTGAATGGATGTCTGAATCAATGTCTTCCACTTCATGCAAAATGCGACGGGCACGGGCAAGCACTAACTCGCCTTCGTCAGTGAGCAGACCGGTGGACCGTTCAACCAGCACCGAACCCAGTTCTTTCTCGAGGCGTGCGATATGGGCCGACACGTTGGATTGAACGGTGTCGAGCGCCTTTGATGCGGCAGAGAAGGAGCCGTGCTCAGAAATGGCCACCAGGCTTTGCAGTTGCTTTATTTCCACGGCTTTGCTCCTTGAGGTGTTGGGGTGACACCTATCGCTAAAAACGATAGCAACTATCGCCGTGTTCAACTTGAGTGTTCACGCATTCACGTGCATAATTTCACTTACATAGTTCGCGCCGGTGATGACCCCCATCGAACCGGCCGAAAGATCCCACAGATACTTCCCCCAAGTATCGGGATTCGGTTGAGAAGCCCCGCACCCCCGCGGGGCTTTTCCCATTCTCGGGAACGGCTTCCACTTGAGCGGGACATACGAAGATGTCGGAATTCAACTCTTGACAACTGGCGTAGCCTCGCCGTTATGACCACCGCTGCATTTTTCGATCTTGATCGCACCATTTTGTCGGGTGCATCAGCGCACGTGGTGAGTCGTGTTTTGCGCGAAACAGGAGTGGTCAACAGAACAATTCCCGGTGAGACATTGCTGTATCAAATTTTTGAAACGTTTGGTGAGAATTTGCCAAGCATGGTGCTTGGTCGTCAGGCAGTGGCCGCCATGCGCGGACACTCGCAAAAAGAAGTACGCGATGCAGCAACGTTGGCCGCTCCCGATTTGGTGAACATGTTGCAGCCGTATGCACGCAAAGTAATTGACCAA
>CAYSPE010000108.1:0-3934 GCA_964432845.1 uncultured Bifidobacterium sp. | reverse complement strand
CGGCATCGAGCAGGAATACACCATGCTTCGCCTCGATGGCAGCCCATACGGTTTCCCCGTCGGCGGTTTCCCTAAGCCTCAGGGCCCTTACTACTGCGGCGTCGGCGCAGGTCGCGTTGTCGGTCGTGAAATCATCGAAGAGCACACACAGGCTTGCATCGATGCAGGTCTTCTCATCTCAGGTACCAACGCAGAAGTGATGCCTGGCCAGTGGGAATTCCAGATCGGACCAGGAAACGCACTTGAAGTTTCCGACCACATGCACGTTGCACGTTGGTTGCTCCACCGCATCGCCGAGGACTACGACGTGGTCATCTCCTTCGATGCAAAGCCAATGAAGGGTGACTGGAACGGTGCTGGCGCACACACCAACTTCTCCACCAAGGCAATGCGCGAGAGCTACGACGCAATCATCGCAGCTTGTGAAAAGCTCGGAACACGCGTCATGGAACACGTTGAGAACTACGGCGATGACATTCAGAGCCGCCTCACCGGCAAGCACGAAACAGCTCCTTGGAACCAGTACTCATACGGCGTGTCAAACCGCGGCGCATCTGTACGTATCCCTTGGCAAGTTGCTCGTGACCAGAAGGGTTACGCAGAGGACCGTCGTCCAAACGCAAACGTTGACCCCTACACGGTTACACGCCTCATCCTCGAGACTGTTTGCGGCTGATCGCTCACAGCGAAATAACTCGAACGGGGGGCCTTCGGGCCCCCCGTTCTGTATCTACGGCCGTAAATCGTCTATTTCAGTAGCCCAATTCCCAACACGAAGGCAGACTTAAGCCATGAGTGAAATGCTCGACCAACATCGCGAATACGTTCTCCGCACGGTGGAAGAACGCGGAGTGCGCCTCGTGCGCCTTTGGTTCACCGACGTGCTCGGCACGCTCAAGAGTTTTGCTATCACTCCGGCCGAGCTTGAGAATGCACTCAATGACGGCATGACATTCGACGGATCCTCCATCGATGGATATTCACGCGTACAAGAAGCAGACGTTCTCGCTATTCCCGACCCCAACACTTTTGAATTTCTCCCGTGGGTTGATGCAAAGAACACCGAAGCTCGCGTGATTTGTGATGTACGCAATCTCGATGGCAGCACTTTTGAAGGCGACCCTCGCCAAGTTCTCAAACGCAACCTCGACGCAGCACGCGCAGCTGGATACGAATTTCTTATTGCTCCCGACATGGAGTACTTCTACTTCGAGCCGCCAGTGCGTGGCCAAGCACCCGTACCACTTGACGAAGGCGGCTTCTTCGATCTCACTACTACTGACGTTGCATCGTCTTTACGCGGCGAAACCATTCGCACTCTCGAAGCCATGGGAATCCCCGTTGAATATTCGTTCCACGAAGATGCACCATCTCAACAAGAAATTGATTTGCGACACACCGACGCACTCACCATGGCCGACAGCATCATGACCTTCCGCATGATTGTGAAGGAAATTGCTGCCATGAAAAATGTGCACGCAACATTCATGCCCAAGCCGCTTGAAGGCGTGCAGGGTTCCGGAATGCACTTGCACCTCTCGTTGTCAAAGGGCGACAAGAACGCGTTCTACGACGAAAACGACGTGAATAATTTGTCCCCGGTGGCAAAATCTTTCATGGCTGGCTTGTTGCGTCATGCTGCTGAAATCACCGCTGTTACCAATCAACACGTGAACTCATACAAGCGTCTTGTACCTGGCTTTGAAGCGCCTGTCCACGTCAGTTGGGCACGCAACAATCGCAGCGGCCTTATTCGTGTTCCCATTCCAAAGCGTGGAAACCCCAATGCCACCCGCATTGAATACCGTTCGCCCGACCCCGCTTGTAACCCATACCTGGCATTCTCTGTCATTTTGGCTGCAGGTCTTAAGGGAATTCGTGAAGGCTACGAACTTGCTCCAGAAGCTGACGCCAACTTGTTTGAGATGGATGATGCTGCACTTGAAAAATTGGGCATCACACAATTGCCACAGTCTCTCAACGACGCACTCAAAGTCATGGAGAATTCAGACCTTGTGCGCGAAGCACTGGGCGAACACATATTCGAATGGTTCTTGCGCAACAAGCGTCATGAATGGCGTGAGTACAAAACCCAAGTCACCCCGTACGAACTCAACCGTTACCTCAAGTCGCTGTAATTCGCATGACCACGTCCGACACCATCGTTGTCTTCCCAGGAACACCATCTCCTGATTTGGCGCGCACCCTCGATTTGGGTGGCTACCGATGGAAGGCTGTCTCCGGCGCTGATGAAGCAAGCAAGGTTGAACCCCAGGCGGGCTGGATGGGTGCAATCGTTGCGTGCGACGAAGACCCTGAAGCCGCGTGGGCTTTTGTTCGCACCATGCGCAAGCGCGACAACGCAGTGAACTCAGTGATGGTCATGATTTCAGGTGCACAACTTGCAGATCTCGAACTACGCGACGACTTGTTTGATGATTTCTGTCTGACGCCGTTTCACCCACGTGAATTAGAGGCACGACTTCGTCACCTCTTCTCTGCCACAGATGGCGGTTCACGACCAGATCTTGTGGAAACAAGCGGTCTTGTACTGAATCTAGAGACATACCAAGCATCGTTCAACGGCAACGCGCTCGACCTCACGTTCATGGAATACGAACTCTTGAAGTTCCTTGCACAAAATCCAGGCAAGGTATTCACCCGCGAGATGCTTCTCTCACGTGTTTGGGGTTACGAGTATTACGGTGGCGCTCGCACCGTAGACGTTCACATTCGACGTTTGCGCGCCAAGCTGGGCGAAGAACACGCCAACCTCATTCAAACCGTGCGCAGCGTTGGCTACCGCTTCGGCCAAGGCCGCTGGAGCAACTAACGCCGCATCTTCAGGGCACCGGTGCCGTATTCGGTGCCGGCGACGCCATGTTCCACGAAACCATTGCGTTTCCAGAATTCAAATGAATCTTGCACTGCAACAAGTTCGAATCGCATGAGACCTAACTCCGTGGCGCGGTTCACCATTGCATCAATCATTGCTTGTGCAATCCCCTTCTTATGGTGTTGTGGATCCACTGCAACATCATGGATGTACATCACATCTATCAATGTTGGAGCGGCAAGATCAATGGAGTGCAACGCAACAGGTTCTCCACTTTTCCACGGAAACGCAATGCCGTAGCCACACACTTCCCCATCCCATTCAGCAATAAATGATGAATTGTCGGCCAGCATCAACTTCGCGAGTAATGCTTCAGCGGGCTCATTGAAAAATGCACCATACGCAACGGTCTGAATTCGCAACAAGTGGTCAAGATCGGCCACGCTCGCTACGCAAATATTCAGCACTAATTATCCAGCATGAACAAATGCAGTGACCGAGTTTGCAATCATCTGCACAGCGATTGCTGCCAACAACATGCCGGCAACACGCGCCAACAACACCACACCGGCGGGGCGAATGACCTTCACCACTAATCCGCTGAAACGCAATGCAAACAATGTGATGGAGAGAGTGACACCAATACCCGCCAATACGCTGAGCCATTCGGCGATGCCATCGGCGCGCTTGAAGAACACGATGGTGGCAACAATGGTGCCTGGACCTGCCAACAATGGCGTTCCGAGTGGAACCATTGCAATGGACGTGCGTTGTTCGGGCGATGCAGCCTCAAACGTTTCTTCATGTCCCTTGCCGTACAACAACTGCAAGGCCACTAGCAGCAGCAGCAAGCCCCCGGCACCTTGCAACGCAGGCACCGACACGTTCAGGTAATTGAGAATGCTTTGTCCACCAATGGCGAACAGTGAGATCACTGCAAATGCAGTAGCAACAGCTAAATAAGCAGCACGATGTCGCTCTTTGTCGGACAAATTCTTGGTAACCGACAGAAAGATGGGCGTATTCCCCGGCGGATCCATAATGACCAACATGGTGACTACTACTTCGCCGAACAAATTCATGGTGCGAGGCTAGTTC
>CAYSPE010000107.1:0-4047 GCA_964432845.1 uncultured Bifidobacterium sp. | reverse complement strand
GCGCAGCCTTTATTTCTGAGCGCTTCAACATTAAAGAAGCGGGCGCATTAACCGGAGCCGCAGTTGCAGCCACGTCAAACATCAACATCATTACTGGTGCCACGAACCACACCACGCGCCATCCATTAATTAGTGCATCGTGGGCCAGCACATTGCACTTTCTTTCTGAGGGTCGATTCAGTCTGGGCGTCGGCCGCGGCATAGACGCCATGTTCAAGGCTTACGGCATGCCGCTTGCCACTACTGCCTCGCTGGAAAATTTTGCCCATGTCATGCGCAGATTGTGGAACGGCGAAACCGTGTTGAACTATCAAGACGTCACGGGTAAATATCCGGTGTTACGACTCGATCCAGACTTTCGCTTGAACATCCCGCTCAGCATCACAGCGTTCGGCCCTCACACCTTGCGCATGGCCGGACGCGCCTACGACAATGTGATTCTCCACACATTCTTTACCGACGAAACAACTGAACGCGCGGTGAAACTTGTGAAGAAATCGGCAGAAGAAGCGGGACGCGATCCGACGTCGGTGAAAGTGTGGTCATGTTTCGCCACAATCGGCGACCACATCTCGCCAGAGCTGCGCCTCAAGAAATCGGTGGGACGACTCGCCACATATCTACAGGCGTACGGCGATCTGATGGTACGAACCAACAACTGGGACCCTGCAGTTTTGAAGCGTTTTAGAGAAAACGAGTTTGTGCGCACCTTTCCTGGCGCTCTCGATGCAAAAGGAACAACTGCAGACTTGGAGCGAGTAGCGCCGCTTATTCCCGATGAATGGTTAGCGCCGTCAGCAAGCGGCACACCGCAACAGTGCGTATCAGCGATTCGGCACCAATTGGACTTGGGCTGTGATGGCGTCATCATGCACGGTGCAACGCCTAGCGAACTAGAGCCAATCGTGCAGACCTACGGCAACTAACGAGGTACGTCGCCTTTCACGGTGACGCGGTGTCCGTAACGACGATGTGGCCAGTAGTCCCACACGGCGCGGTGTTGTGCGCAACGATTGTCCCAGAACGCCACAGAATTTTCTTCCCACTGAAAACGCACCTGGAAATTGGGATGTTCCATATGGTTGTACAGGAAATTCAAAATGGCATCACTCTCATCGCGAGGTAATCCCACGATATGGGTAGTGAATGCACGATTCACGAAGAGGCACTTCTTACCGGTGACAGGATGAGTACGTACGACTGGGTGTTTTGAACGCGGGTATGCAGGCTTGTCTGCCACATTGCTGTAAAGCCCGCGGTACACATGCTCTCCGTCATGCACGGCGACAAGTCCTTCAAGGTATTCCTTCATTTTGTCGCTCAAGGCGTCATACGCGGCGTACATAGAGGAGAACATGGTGTCTCCACCTGCGGGAGGACACTGTGTGATGTACAAAATGCTTCCCATCGGCGGCGCCGCCTCACAAGACACATCTGAATGCCACGCCTCACCATTGGCACGCGCCGAATTTTCATCTGCTGCAATCACAAGAATTTCTTCGTGTCCTGTTGCATTGGCCGCTGCGGGATGCACATCGAGGTCTCCGAACAATCGCCCAAATGCAATGTGTTGTTCCACCGTCATGTGCTGATCACGAAAGAAGATGACCACATTTTCCATTAGTGCACGATGCACTTCGTTGAACACTTCAGGTGACAATGGCTGAGAGAGGTCGATTCCTGAAATGGTGGCACCGATAGCTGGGTTCGCTTTGATGACTGTGATGTGTTGAAACGCAGGACCGTTGTTCCATGAAGCCACGGAACGTGGTCCACCTAACTTGGTTCCCTTTTCGCCTGCCATGAAACGAAACTAGAGCGAAGACCAGTGATCGAGCAACATCTGCGCTCCGGCCGCTGGCTTTTCACACATCCACCAATGCCCCACTCCACCAATAAATGCAGTGTCTGCATTCAAAATGCCTGCCACTTCTTCCATGACATCGACTGAACCAGCAAACGTGTCGTTTTCAGCCATGATGACCAGTCCATTGCGTGGTTGAGCAAGGAACACCCGCTCACCCAATCGAGACATGTAGGGCTGGGTGGCATCGCGATACAGCGCAAGAATGCACTTCGCCATGTGTTCATTCACATGTGGCTTTACGGCTCGCGCAATGACATCTCCCATTCCGAGCGACCCGAATACTTGGGCGAACGAATCAGCGTCCATGTCCACCATGGCGGCCACCATTTGTTCACCAACGTCAGGTGTTTGCCACCCTTGGGCTGCGTCGTGCCACACGTAATCGGGATGGATGAGCCCCGCACAATCAGCTGCCCACGACCGAACAAGGTCGGGACGTACAGCAAGAAGCGCATAAACATGGCCGGCACCCCAATCGTGGCCGACAAGGTCGATGGTGCCTCCTATGTTTTCCAGTTCGGCAATGAGCCAATCGCGATACTCAAGAGCTGTTGCACCCCAATCTGCTGGAGGAACGGAACCAAAACCAGGTGGTGTTAACGCAATGATGTTGTTGATGCCCTTGGCATGCAACTCATCAAATAACAAATTCCAAATGTCGGCCGTTTCAGGATTTCCGTGAACAAAAACTTTGGTTGCTGTGTCAGCCATGGAACACAGTTGTAGCAAATCCCATCGCCATCGAAGCCATCGAGGAGTTGTAATTGTCTGCCTGCAGTTGAGTGATCTTGTGATCAGCCAATGCTTGGGCCACCTTTGCCGTACCCGCTGCGGTCATCGCATTGAGCACAGCTTGCTGAGTCGCACTATGAGCCAACGCAATCTGGGCGACACTAAGTCCTGATTTCATCTGGCGTTCCAGAGTGTCAGGCGAGACAGAGAGAGCTATTGCAGCAGCCTTGAAGAATGTTTCTTTCAAGTCGAGAATCGATGTGGCACCACCTGATGCTGGCTCATCGTGTCGTTCACCGCGTACTTGAGTGATGATGGCATTAATTTGCGATGGAAGTGCCAGTTTCAACGCGGCACCCTGGTCTGAAGTGATTTTTCCTTCGGTAATTCCGGCATCAATTCGAGCAGTAGCAACGTTGGTTAAAGCGACGATGAGAGTTGTAATTGATATGCCATGCGCAGCAGCCACATCGGCCACCGAAACACCTTGCAATTCTCTGTCCAACTGGTCTTCAGAAATTCCGATAGCGGCGGCTACATCGGACTTTCGAATAAGTTCACCGGGGCCAGCATTCTCACGTCGTGGCTTCTCGTTCTTCGTATGTGGCTCAATGCGATTAATAAATGCGTCAATCTTGGCTGGCATCGCAGTCTTCATTTGTGCAGCCACATCAGACGTGATCTTGCCGGCGGCTAGAGCTGCGTCAATGGCGGCACTTGCCTCGGAAGTGAGGAATGCCACCAATGTGTCTTGAGTGACCCCGTGGCCGGTAGCCACTTGGAGCAATGAAAGACCGCTGTCCAGTTCATCTTCAAGTTGTGACTTAGTGATACCGAGAAGCGCAGCGATCTTCTCTTCCTTGAACATGTCCAAAGAACCGCGCTCACCATGGCTTGGTGAATTAAGTGCGCGATTCAACATGTTGGTGATCTGTGTAGTGAGAGTTGTCAAAATTCGGTCTGCCTTGGCCTTACTGAGATTGCCCGCAGCAACCTGAGCATTCAGTAGTGAAGTAGCCTTTTCCAGAATTGCCGTGAGCACTGCCGTTGCTGATGACCCATTGTCTGCGGCTAACTGACTGACAGAGACTCCACCGTTGATGGCAGAACGCAAACGCTTGGTTGATGTGCGCAAACTCTTCGCAATGACCGCATCTGTATTGAGTGATCGCTTACCGACCTTTACAGTTTTCGGAACGCGCGCAGTTCCCGCGTCGGTAGCGGCCGACACGGCAGGAACATTGAGACCGATGAGGGCGATGGCGGTGGTGATTCCCACTCCCAACCGAGATGAACTTTTCATGCGACAACTCCTTCAAAAACTGTCTTGATACCCCTTACAGCGCACAAACCTCCCATTTCATGACGGGATAACAGGACAAATGTCAGATTCTTTATTTCTGCTTACTTTGCAGGTAATTGGCGCTTGCAGCTCTGCTTTCAGCGTC
>CAYSPE010000106.1:0-4273 GCA_964432845.1 uncultured Bifidobacterium sp. | reverse complement strand
GCTGATGCTCTCGTTCGGAACGAACATGAGGACGTAATCAATGGTGTTTTCCTTTGATTTATCCATGTATTCACGCTTGGCCAATGCATTGACGTGGCCATTGAGGGCGTTGAGGAAGTTTGCTTTTGACTGCGCGCGTAATGCCTCGTCGGTTTGGTTGAGATATGCCATGTATTGGTCGAGAGGGAATTTCACATCCATGAAGAGAACGCGGTCAGGTGGCATTTCAAATCGGTAGTCGGGGCGACCGCCGCCGTCGATGGTGGCCTGCTTGGAGTAGTTCTGACCTTCAACAAAACCGGCGGAGCGAAGGATGTCTTCTGCCAGGCGCTCTCCCCATTGGCCTCGTTTTTGCGAGCTTGAGAGCACCTCGTTGAGGTTTTCTGTGCGCTTAGCCAGACCCGTAATGGCTTGATCCATGTGGCCATATTGCTTGCTGCTGGAATCGCGCAAACGTGCCAGCTCTTCACCTAATTCATTGAGGCGAGTGGTGACGTCGGTTTTGACGCCCTGCATGGTGGCGTCGATGACTTCGGCACGCTTCCCTAGTTCTTCTCCGCTGGCCTTAGTGATGATTTCGGTAGCCAACTTCATGACCTCGTCACGGTCGGCACGCGCCTGACTAAGTATTTGGTCGCGCTCTGCGTTTGCTTGTGCTGCGAGCGACTTGAGTGCTTCTGTCAGGGCTTGTTGATTGGCTGCGCTGACTTGAGCAGCAATATCAATGGCGGGCGGTGCTTCTACTGGGGAAGCCACAGGGGTGGCCGCAGGTTTGCGGGCCTGAACGAGAACAACAATGACCAAAACAGCAATAACGGCAACCAAGGCAATTTCCATTCCTCCAAAGTACATGGAGGGTGTCCCAACATTTGGTGGAGAATGGGGCGTGTCCCTTTTTGGCAATGACCCCGAGGAAATCCTTCCGTACGACCACAGTGCCACCTACACCCCATGGGCTTTGGGCGATCTTGACTCAGAGCGCATCTTCCAACAGCTTGTCGATGAGACTCCGTGGCTCTCACAGAAAATCACCGTGTTCGGCAAAACATACGACGAACCTCGCCGCGTTTCGTGGCATGGAGACCCCAACGCCCACTATTCCTATTCCGGCATCACCATGCAACTCAACCCGTGGACTCCACTGCTGCAGGAGTTGAGAGAGATCTGTGAGACACATGCCAAGCATTCGTTTAATTCAGTGTTGGTGAACTTGTATCGCAATGGCCAAGACAAAAACGGTTGGCATAGCGATAACGAACCCGAGTTGGGAAGTGAACCAGTCATCGCATCACTGTCGCTCGGAGCTGGCCGACGTTTCAAGTTGCGTCATCGCGAAACCAAAGAAGTGGTGGAACGCACTCTTGAAAATGGGTCACTCGTGGTGATGAGCGGCTTATCTCAGAAGAATTGGGAACACGAAGTACCACGTCAAGTAACTGTGACCGAACCACGCATCAATCTCACATTCCGCAACGTTCGCATCGGGTGATTTCACCGTTTCAAAGTGCAACTTCTCGCGCGCGCGTGACATGCGCGCGCCCGCCAGAGGTGTCAAGTTTTTCTTTCTTTCCTTTTCTTATAAGGCTCAGATAGCTATCGCCTCATCCAGAAAATTGGGTGGTGGGTGTATGAAACCCAGCCATGACAGCAACACCCAAACCCACAGCAAAAACATCCAAGGCATCCGCAGCAGGCAAGACCCTGTTCATTGTGGAGTCGCCCAACAAGGTGAAAACCATTGAGAAGTACCTCGGTGACAACTTCATTGTTCGTGCATCGGTGGGTCACATTGCAGACATTCCGGCACGCAAGGGAAGTGTGGATGTCGCCAACGACTTTGCTCCGTTGTACGAACTCACGGCAAAAGGCGCTGAGATTGTTGCCGGTTTGAAAAAGGACATGAAGGAGTGCAGCGAAGTGGTGTTGGCCACCGACGATGATCGCGAAGGCGAGATCATTGCGGCGCATCTCGCGGAATTTCTTGCATCCACCGTGCCGGTGAAGCGCGTTGCGTTTCATGCAGTCACGAAGAGTGCAATTGAAGAGGCGCTCGCGAATCCACGTGAGATTGATTGGAATTTGGTGGAGGCGGCCCGCACTCGTCGCATTCTCGACCGTCTGTTCGGGTTTGAGGTAACGGATGTTTCACGACGCAAGGTGCGTGGTAATACAACCGCAGGTCGTGTGCAAAGTCCCGCACTGCGCTTGGTGGTGGAGCGCGAGATGGAACGAATGAAATTCATATCGGCCGCTTATGCGGATGTGACCGCCACTTCAAGCACCACTCCGTCTTTCATCTCCACGTTGAAGTCCTTGGCAGATGTCGCGATTGCGACGGGGAAAGATTTCAACGCGTCCGGCGAGTTGGTGGGCAAAGCTCATGTGCTTGACATGGTGACTGCGGAAGAAATTGCCGCGTCATTGCGTGACGGGCAGGCATCGCTCGTAGTAGTGGACATTGCAGAGAAGGCAGCCACGCGAAATCCGCAGCCACCATTCACCATGAGCAGCTTGTATCAGGACGCCATCAATCGATTGGGTATGAGCATCAAGGAAGCCCAGGCAGTGAGCCAGGCATTGTTTGAAAAAGGCCTTATTACTTACCCACGTTCCGATAATCCGGTGAATGATCCAGCTAGTCGTGCCGCTATTCGAAACACGATTGAGGCGTTGTTTGGCAAAGACATGGTGGCGCCATTTCATCGCTACACCAGCAGTAAGAAAAAGGCGCAAGGTGCTCACGAGGCGATTCGACCTACTTTCTTGGATAATCAGAAACCTGCTGGTCTTACAGAACGCCAGCAAGCCATGTATCGAATGATTTGGCAACGCACCATTGCATCGCAAATGGTGGAAGCCAGAGGAACCACGGTGACTGTTTCCATGCGGACTCGTGGTGGCGATCACGATGCGTTATTTACTGCTGCAGGTACTACGTATTCGCAACCCGGTTTCCGTGCTGTGTACGCACCGGTGAAAGAAGATGATGCGGACGAGCTGCCATTTCCTGCATTGGTAATCGGTGAAGTGGTGCCGGTGGAAACTGCAGAGGCCCGTTCGCACAACACCACACCGCCAGCGCGGTTCACAGAGGCATCATTGGTGCGCGAATTGGAGAACCTCGGAATTGGTCGTCCGTCTACGTATGCATCAATTATCGCGAAGCTTCGTGCGCTGTATGTATGGAGCAAGAACGGTGACAAAGCATTTATTCCCACTGTCACCGCCTTTGCTGTGCATCGATTGCTCACGGAGAACTTCACCGAGTTGATGGATTACGAGTTCACCAATGAATTGGAAGACACACTTGACCGAATTGCTGAGGACAAGTCGTTGCGCACACCGATTCTTCATGCGTTTTACTTTGGCGAAGGTGCGAACCCTGGGCTCCAAGCATTGGTGGCAGATGCAATCGCAAACGTAAAGGGCGAAGACATGTTTGCGTTATCGCTGGGTGCCCACCCTGAAACAGGAGACGAGATTGTGGTGCGTGCTGGCAAAATGTTCGGCAAGTCATTCAGTCCGTACATCGAATGTGGCAATGTGAAGACGTCGTTGCCCGACCAGACCGAGTTCGACAATCTGTCGCCTCAGGCAGTCGTTGCACTGTTGGCGGCAAGCACCCCAAGGCTCCTTGGCCATATGGGCGATGTACCTCTATATATAAAGGTCACCGGTGCGGGTGCCTATTTCCAACTGGGTGACAAGGCCCACCTGCCAGAGGGTTCAAAGAAGCCGATTACCGCGGGGCTCTTGAAGAGCATGGACCCTTCCACAGTTACGGTTGCAGACGCAGTGCGGATGCTGGCTTTGCCACGCAAAGTGGGCGTTGCCGCGAATGGCGAAAAGATCACTGCAACCCTCGGAAAGTTCGGTGCCTACATCTCCTGCGCTGGGGAAACACGCTCGCTCAAAGACGACGAGCTCATCTTCACCATCACGGTGGAGGAGGCCCAGGCCTTGCTCGATACGCCCAAGAAGGGCCGCCGCGGAAAGTGGAAGAATGGCTGACTTATAAGTTGACGGTGTTAACAAAAGTGGTGGCGACCGCGGGCAGTCGGTGTATGTTGACTGTTGCGTGGTTCGCCACATTGCCGTTACTACCTTGGGGGAGTCATGAGACCAGTTCGTTCATTCGCGTTGGCAGTTGCAGTATTGACGGGAGTGTCGGTACTTGCCGCATGTGCGCCGGGTACAGAATCCTCACCGGCCGCCGCGAAAATGCGTACGAAGAACGGTGCGTTGATTCCTCTTTGCGGATCAACGAACACAA
>CAYSPE010000105.1:0-4342 GCA_964432845.1 uncultured Bifidobacterium sp. | reverse complement strand
GCATCAGACCCAGAGCCCGTTGACCCCGATGATCCAAAGTACGACACGTCGTTCATTCTCATCGTGCCTCTTTTCCATGTCACCGGTTGTGTGCCTGTGATGCTCAGCTGTTTCATGGCTGGCCTCAAGTTGGTCATCATGTACAAGTGGGATGCCGGCAAGGCATTGCCCATTATTCAAGAAGAGCGCATCACCAACTTCGTCGGTGTTCCCACACAGAGTTGGGACCTTGTGAACCATCCCGATTTTGAAAAGTACGACACCACTTCTTTGAAGGCAGTGGGTGGCGGCGGTGCACCTGCACCTGCAGCCCTCGTTGACAAAGTTGCCAAGAGCATCAAGAAGGGTGGACCACAGTTGGGTTACGGCATGACCGAAACCAACGCATTTGGTCCTGGCAACTTGGGCAAGTTCTACCTCGAGCGTCCTACCTCTACCGGTCGCGCAATTCGCCCCATGGGAGTTGCCGTGTGGGATCCTGCAACCAAGAAGGAATTGGGCGTTGGCGAATACGGCGAAATCATGATGTCGGGCCCCATGCTCATTCGTGGTTACTGGAACCGTCCCGATGCAACAGCAGAAGCCATTGAAAACGGTTGGTTGCACACGGGTGACGGCGGCTATATCGACGAAGAAGGTTTCTTGTTCATCAAGGACCGCATCAAAGACATGATTCTTCGTGGTGGCGAAAACGTGTTCTGTTCAGAAGTGGAAGGCTCCATTTACGAGCACCCCGCAGTTCATGAAGCAGCCGTATTCGGCGTGCCGCACGAGCGTTTGGGCGAAGAAGTAGCCGTCGCCATCCGCGTGAAAGAGGGCGAAACTCTCACCGCTGAAGATCTGTGGAAGTTCCTCGACGGAAAAATCTCTTCGTTCAAGGTGCCGAACCACGTTGTGATTATGAGCGAAGAATTGCCACGCAACGCAGCTGGCAAGTTCTTGAAGACTGCACTTCGCGACATGGTCGCAAGCGGTGCGTTGAAGCCAACGTCTCGTTAATTGTCTTGCTCTTCAGGTGGCCGCACATTGCGGAACATGAAGAGCAGCAACAAGTCATAGGTAATTTTGCAGGTCGCGCAAATGAGTAGCGGCCATGCAAAGTTCGATTGATCGAGCATCCAGCCTGCCGCGATAGGCGGCAACGCGCTCGCAAGGCTGCGTGGAACATTCGTAATGCTTGCTGCCGCTGTGCGTTCATGCGGTGCCACCACCGCCATTACATAGCTAGTGCGTACTGGCACATCCATCTGGCTCAAGAGGCCACGCAGAATGAACAGACTCATGGCTAGCCACACGTTGGGCGACAAGGCAACGAGAACAAGCAACAGACTGGCCGGAATGTGCGTGAACACCATGGTGCGCACCAAGCCAATACGTTCTGCGATTTTTACGGCGGCCAATGATGAGAATGCAGCAACAGTGCCAGCGGCAAAGAACACCGTGCCCAGAGTTTCCATGGAGAGTCCGAATTTGTGGAACACCCACAGGGCGAAGATGGCTTGCGTTGCGAAGCCACCGCCCATGGAATCGAGGCTGAACAAGGCAGACAGTGTGAACACAATCTTGCGGGACTCTTTGCTGAGTGCGCTGTCTGCTTTAGAAGCGCGATGACGGGCCGTGTGTGAGAGTTGCGAATAAGCGGCAAGCAAGATGAATCCGGCGAGGCCGTAAATAACAAAGGCGGCTTGGCGACCCGTTTGGTCTGCGTGATGAAAGTGCCGGGCGACGTACACCGGCACACCAGCGCACAGGGCTCCGATAGAACCAACGAGGCTTGCGGTGAGTGCATATCGGGCGAATAGCGCTGTGCGCTGAGCGCTGTCCACATTTTCTGACAGCAACGCTTGTTCGAGTGGAAGAAATGGACTCACATCGCCCGCACTCGGATTCATGGTGGTGATGATGCCGATGACCACTAGGGCAAGAAATGCCTTTGACAATCCGAATGCAATGCCAGTGGTAATCATGATCCATGAAGCGATGGTGAGCAATCGCGCGGGATCAAAGCGATGGGCAACGTAGCCGGTGGTCAGGGTAAGTACTGCCGAGCCCAATAATGAAGCTGCTACTACGGTGCCAATTTGAACACCGCTGAAGCCCAAGTGTTCGAGGTATGCCGGCAACACTACAAAGGCGATGCCATCGACAAAGGCCCTCACTGCACGTGTGAACACAAGAATGCGTGCGTCACGCGTTGCAGTGGTGGGCAACAATTGCATTGTTATTGCAATGCCTGTGCGGCGGTATCGGCCTCGCGTGTGCGCAGGGCCACGTTGACGCGTTGGCGCTCCAACACTTGCTCGAGAGTTTTTGCTGCTTGCGGGATGGGATGTTCTGCAAAGAAGCTCTGAACGGTTGCTTCGAACTCGGGCGCATTAAGAGTGGATACTGCACTTGCCATACGAACAATGGTGTTGCCAGGGAATTCCTTGTTGGCTTTTTCCCAATTGCGTTGCACGATGTCCCAAGCAAGTGCACCATGTTTGCGGTTTGCGATGCAGCGATTCAACAAGAACGGTGCATTTTGGGTTTTTACTTCACCGCTAAAGGCGAATTCGGCGGTGCGCTTGATGAGGTTTGCGTCATCAAATTCGGCCAGCGCATACAACATGCGAATTTGGTCTTGCGGAGTGGTGGGCTTCATGAAGCGCTCCATGAACCATTCATAATCTTGTTCATCGCCGGTGGCGGCCACCACGTTGGTGGCAGCAGCGACAAGTTCGGGATCTTGTGACGCGTCATTGAACAAAATGTCGCGGCACTTCTTTGCAGCGGAGGAATGGTTGCCTTGAATGGCCACCAGTTGCACCAAGAGCCCGCGTAGCTTCGAGGTGAGGTCAGATTCGTTTGGTGAAGGAACCCAGCCAAGGTCAGACAGAGCGGGCGATGTAAGTGCAACGATGAATCGTTCGAACGCGGGCTCTGCATCGGCGGGAAGAAGCCGTGAAATGCCTCGCAACGCAATGGCCAATGATTGCCACACAGCCAGATCGCGTTCTCCACTTAATTGCTTGGCGAATTCAATGAATTGAGCGATGGTGATGGCGCCGGCCACCACTGCGTTCCATGCATCGTCTACCAAGTTGTATCGCTCAAGTGTGTTGAGATCTGGCAGCGAGTGAGTGATGCGCGTGAGCAGTTCTTGTGAGTATTCCACTCGGAAGAAGCCAGGCCCGCCGGCATTGACCACGATGGTGGCGCTGGGGTCGGAAAGCGGAATGCGAAGTTCTGGGCCGTCGAGCAAGACCTTTGTTGTGGTGCTGTCGATGCGCACGTGAACGGGTACCACCCACAACGTTGTGTCGGGCCTGTTGTCGAAAGTGAATTGGCGTTGTTTCAATACAAGGTCAGTTCCCTCAATGGTCGCCGACACCAACGGATAACCGGCTTGCCAAATCCACGAATCCATGAGGCGACGAACGGGCACCTTGTCGCCGCCATCTGATTCCACTACTTCTTCAATGGCATCCCATAAATCATTGGTTTCGGTGCTGCCATATGAATGCTTCTGTAGGTAGTGGCTGACGCCGGCACGAAAGCGTTCCTCACCTAGGAATTGTTCAAGCATGCGAAGAAGCGAGCCACCCTTTTCGTACGTGAGTACATCAAACATGCCATCAGCATCGGCAGGGGAGTTCACAGGGAACTCAACAGTTCGTGTGGAGTGCAATGAGTCGGTGTCGAACGCGGCGGTGCGATCAAGACCGAATGAGGTCCACATTTCCCATTCGGGTTTGAAGGCGTTGGTGGCCGCCACTTCCATGAATGTGGCGAATGCCTCGTTGAGCCAAATGCCGTTCCACCAACGCATGGTGACGAGGTCGCCAAACCACATGTGCGCCAATTCATGCGCCACCACTGCGGCGACAAGTTCTTGTTCAACTTGTGTTGACGTTGCAGGATCAACAAGAAGAAGCACTTCACGGAACGTGATGCAACCGGGGTTTTCCATGGCGCCGGCGGCAAAATCGGGGAGAGCAATCAGGTCAACTTTGTCGCACGGATACGAGATGCCGTAGTACTTCTCAAACCAGTCCAAGCAGAATGTTCCGGCCTGCATGCCAAAGTCGGTGAGGTGTGCTTTGCCCGGTACATGGACAACACGAACTGGCGTTGTGCCCACCATGACTGGAGCAGTTGCCTCGAGCGGGCCGACGATGAAGGCGACGAGGTACGTAGACATGAGCATGGTGTCGGCAAACCACACACGCACTTTGTTGTTGGGTACTTCTTCACGCCGAATTTCGCTGTAGTTGGAAATGGCCAGCAAATCATGTTGAACGGTGAGGTCAATAGCGAACACTGCTTTGAATTCAGGTTCATCGAAGCAAGGGAATGCGCG
>CAYSPE010000104.1:0-4369 GCA_964432845.1 uncultured Bifidobacterium sp. | reverse complement strand
AAACACCGCTCGGCACATTCTTGAAGGTGAGCCCCGAGGCAATCACACTTCTTACGGAAACCGCGATGCGCGACATTGCACACTTGTTGCGCCCCGGTCACTTGCAGCAGCTCAACAACATTCTCAACGACCCCGAAGCATCGGGAAATGACCGATTCGTGGCACTCGACTTGTTGAAGAACGCCGGCATCGCTGCTGGTGGCGTGTTGCCCATGTGTCAAGACACGGGCACCGCCATCGTGAAGGCCAAGAAGGGCCAAATGGTGTTCACCGAAGGTGGCGACGAAGAAGCAATTGCACGCGGTGTGTACAACACGTACCAAACCAGCAATCTTCGTTACAGCCAGATGGCGCCCCTCAACATGTACGACGAAAAGAACACGGGCAACAACCTTCCTGCCGAAATCAAGATCAATGCCATCGAAGGCGATGCCTACAAGTTCTTGTTCATGGCCAAGGGCGGCGGTTCCGCCAACAAGAGCTACCTCTTCCAGGAGACGAAGGCATTGCTCAATGAGAAGACCCTGTTGCCATGGATCTTCGACAAGCTCGTATCGCTCGGCACCTCCGCGTGCCCTCCCTATCACCTTGCAGTGGTGATTGGCGGAACGTCGGCAGAGCACGCCGTAGAAACCGCCAAACTTGCGAGCGCTCGTTACTACGACAGCATTCCCACACAGGGAAGCGACTTGGGCAACGGCTTCCGCGATCTCGAACTGGAGAAGAAGGTTCTTGAGTTATCACAGCAGACCGGTATTGGTGCACAGTTTGGTGGCAAGTACTTCTGCCACGACGTGCGCGTCATTCGTTTGCCACGTCACGGCGCTAGTTGCCCCGTTGCCATTTCGGTGTCGTGCAGCGCAGACCGTCAAGCACTCGGCAAAATCACCAAAGATGGCATCTTCATCGAAGCCCTTGAAACTGACCCCGCACGTTTCCTTCCTGAAGTCACTCACGAAGAACTCAGTGATGAAGTGGTGCACATCGACCTCAACGAACCAATGGACAAGATTCGCGCCACGTTGTCGAAGTACCCCGTGAAGACTCGCGTCATGCTCACTGGCCCCATGGTGGTGGCACGCGACATTGCACACGCAAAGTTGAAGGAACGTCTCGACGCTGGCGATGGTCTTCCTGAATACATCAAGAACCATTGCGTGTATTACGCAGGCCCCGCAAAGACACCAGAAGGCATGGCGAGTGGTTCGTTCGGTCCCACCACGGCCGGACGTATGGACAGCTACGTCGCCGACTTCCAGGCAGCAGGAGGAAGCCTCATCATGCTCGCCAAGGGCAACCGCTCACGCCAGGTCACCGACGCATGCAAAGCACACGGCGGTTTCTACCTGGGCTCCATCGGTGGTCCAGCAGCTCGCCTCGCGCAAGATTGCATCACCAAAGTGGAAGTGCTGGAGTACCCCGAACTCGGCATGGAAGCCGTATGGAAGATCGAAGTACAGGACTTCCCCGCGTTCATCGTGGTCGATGACAAGGGCAACGACTTCTTCGACATGGTGAAGGCCGGCGCCCCCGTCAACATTCGCTGAGCGAGTTGCTTACTCGGCTTCTGCGAAGCCGGGCCAGTTGCCCATGTAGTTGATGAAGCTCTCGCTGAGCCCTTCCGCGCGCAGGTCTGCACGTGGCACGGGCAATGAGCGCATCACAAATGCGGGATCGTGTGACTTCAATGGGAAATCATGGTTAGTAATGGCTGCGCGGCCAATGGCCACGAAGTCTGCACCTGCATCGACAGCACGCTGCGCATCGGCCGTGGCATACAACTTGCCGGCCACTGCCAACTTGGTCTTGCCACGCTCGATGTTGGCGAAAATATCAATGAGTCGTTGATCGGCGAAGTCTTCGTCGGCACCCAACTTGAATACATCCCACAACGACATGTCGATGAAGTCGAGCTTGCCGCCCGCTGCCAGTGCTGCATACACCTGCACCATCTCGCTGGTCTTCAAACCAAAACGCTCGGGAGACAAACGAATTGACACGTTGAAGTCATCACCTGTGTTCTCGCGAATGCCGTCGATGATCTCAAGAATCACGCGCATACGGTTGGCAAGGTTGCCGCCGTACTTGTCGGTGCGTTGATTCAATTCGCCGTTGAGGAACTGACACAGCACGTAGTCGTGGGCGCCGTGCAGCTCCACACCTTGGAAGCCTGCCTTCTCCACGCGAACTGCTGCGGTGATGAATGCCTGCACCATCTCTTCCACTTCACCAGTGGTCATGGCGCGTGCGCCCATTTTTTCATCGACGCCTGATGACACGGGTTGTTCGCCAATCAGATCTTTCGGTGAACGGCGACCGGCATGGTGCAACTGCACGATGGCCACACTGCCGTGCTTCTTGATTCCGTCTGCCAAACGTGTGAGGCCAGGAATGTGTGCATCGTCGTAGCAACCCAACTGACCGGCAAATCCCTGACCAACCTTTTGCACATGCGATGCACAGGTCATGGTGAGACCGAAGCCACCCTCGGCGCGCATGGTGAGCCACTTGTATTCATCGTCGCTCAGCGTGCCGTCTTCATGGCTCTGTTGATTGGTGAGCGGAGCCAACATGAAGCGGTTCTTCATGTCCGGGCCATGCTCGAACGAAACTGAATCAAACAGCGAAGTCATGATTACAGGAGTCCCTTGAGTGCTTCGCGGGTGTTGTGGATCTCATCGGGTGTCGCACCGAACTCCACTGCGGCAAAGTCGGTGACGCCAATGGCAGCCAATGCAGCAACGCGATCCTGCACTTCAGCAACCGAACCAGTGATGGCAATGTCTGCCGGACCTGCTGCACCCTCTTTGTCGAGCATGGCGCGGTAGCTGGGCAACGTGCCGTACACAGCGAACACCTTGGCGGCGCGAACAGCAGCAGCTTCCTTGTCGTCGGTGACGCACACGGGCAACGCTGCAATTACGCGAGGTGCGGGACGACCGAATTCTTCGGCGGCACGAGTGATGGTGGGAATGGTGTGACCCGACAATGTTGCGGGGCCGGTGCACCATGTGAGCGTGCCGTCGGCAAGCGCCGCAGTAACGCGCAACATTTGCTCACCGAGCGCCGCAACAACGACACCGAAACCATTCGAGCCCTTGGCGGCGATTCCGCCGTGCACCTTGTAGGTCTCACCGTCATAGTTCGCGGCTTCGTTGCGCGACAACGGCATGAGAACGTTCAGGTACTCCTTCAGGTGACGCACTGGCTTGTCGTACGACATACCCAGCATGTTCTCGATGACCACCTTGTGGCTGAGACCAATTCCGAGTGTGAGACGGTTGCCCGATGCAGCGGCAACGGTGTGGCACTGCTGCGCAATGGCATGCGGGTGACGTGGGTATGTGGGGACCACCGATGTGCCCAATTCGATACGTGGCACTTCGCGACCAACGATGGCCAACGCGGTAAGTGCATCGTGTCCGAAGATGTTGGGCGCCCAATAGCTGGCGAACCCGTCCTTCTCTGCCGACCGTGCCTCGGCGACTACATCGTCCACCGTGCCGTCGTTGACTGCTCCACCAAAAATGCCGTATTTCATAACGGCGAACGGTATCAGGGCAACTAATCGAAGGCAGAGTTTGAAATACGAACCGGTCTCACGGCTTGTGCACATGCGCTGGTGAGCATGGCAAGGACGAGCATCGCCACCGGAAGCGCCAAATAGAGCCCGCCGAGCGACCACGGCACGTGCGACCAAACAGATCCTACGTTCGTTGTCATTGCTGCAGTCCGGGCAGCAAGAACGGTTGGTACCACTCCGACGGGGAATGCGAGCAGCAATCCGAACAGCGAAAGTGCAGCAGCGCGCAGACCAGTAATTCGAGCCTGCACTGATGGAGCTGCGCCAACGGAAACCAGGACATCGCGTTCATCCTTGCCCTCAGTAGCCATGAGTGCGAGGCCGACTGCGACAACAAATGCCACCGTCAGGAAGATTGCGATGGCCACAATTGTCTGCATGGTGCGGGGGTCCATGTTCGGACGCATTTGATTGAACTGAATCACCGATTCAGGCGATCTGTCTGCATCAAGTGTGGGATCGTAATTGGACACTTGAATTGTTGCGCCCTTGTCATCAAACAAGTCAGCGGTGAACATCGAGCCCATCATCTGCTGGGACACGAGAATTCCCAACTTCGCTGATTGTGCATCTGTCAAATTCCTAGGCAACGAGATGAGGCGACCTGCCTGCTTCACGTCCATGTGGTGTGCGTGTGCAAACTCCTCAGTCACCATGTACTGGCCTTCATCTGGCCACGAAACTCGATGTAAAAGGTACGCAGAGGGATATTCCTCGCGACCAGTGTCACGAACCAGAACCGCACTGAACGACTTGTTTTCTGCCGGTGCGACCCCGATTGGCGAA
>CAYSPE010000103.1:0-4562 GCA_964432845.1 uncultured Bifidobacterium sp. | reverse complement strand
GTCGCTGCTGCAGCAAAGACACCTGCATCCGCAGTGGTGATTCCAAAGATCAACTCTGTTGCCGAAGTTAACGAGGTATCAGCAGCACTCGATGCCGCCGGCGCTCCGAAGGACATGATGATCTGGGCCATGATCGAAACGCCCACCGCCATCATGGATTGCCGCGCCATCGCTGCACACCCACGCGTTGCGGTTTTGGTGATGGGCACCAACGACCTTGCTAAGGAATTGCGTGCCGTGCAAGTTGCTGGTCGTCATCCATTGGTGCCGAGCCTGCACATGGCGTTGCTCGCCGCTCGCGAAGCAGACAAGCCCATTCTCGATGGCGTGTACAACGACATCAAGAACGCCGACGGCTTCCGCGCAGAGAGCGTTCAAGGTTTGGAAATGGGCTTTGATGGCAAGACCCTCATTCACCCCGACCAAGTGGCAATCGCCAACGACGTGTGGTCACCCAGCGAAGCCGAAGTGGACCATGCACGTCGCGTGATCGCCGCATTCGATGAAGCACTCGCAGCCGGAAAGGGCGTGGTGCAACTTGACGGTCGCATGATTGAAAACCTGCATGTGGCCAACGCTCAGCGCGCCATTGCAATCGCCGACGCAATTGCTGAACTTGCGTAACTAACTGTTACAAATTGGCGCGAAAGAGCGCGAGTGTGCGCTCCCACGAAGTCTTCGCTGCTTCAGCGTGATACACCTCGGGGCGTGTGTCGTTGAAGAACGCATGTTGTGTGCCGGGGTAAATGTGGAACGTTGCGTTCTTACCCTTGGCGCGCAGTTCCTCGCCTAACGCAGTCACTGCTTCGGGTGCCGCCGTGCCGCGATCTGTCTCTGCGTAGTGACCTTCCACCACTGCAGCAAGGTTGTCCCAGTTGATAGGAGTGTCGGGGCGCATGCCGCCGTAGAAGGGCGCAGCCGCAGCGATTGCATCGGGACGCAAACACGCAAGCATGAGAGTGAGACCGCCGCCCATACAGAAACCGGTGGCGCCCACTTTGGTGCGACCTGTGCGTTCTTGCAGAAGGTCGACGGCACCGCTGAGGTCTTTGCCCGCGGTTTCCAAGTTCATGCTCATGAGCAACTTGCCAGCCATGTCTGGCTCGCTGGTGACTTCACCGTGGTACATGTCGGGCGCAAGAGCAGTGAAACCCTCAGCAGCGAAGCGGTCGGCGATGTCTTTGATGTGAGGCACGAGGCCCCACCATTCCTGAATCACGATGACGCCGGGGCCACTGTTGCCTGCCAAATAGCCCGTGCAGGTGCCGCCGTTGCTCTTGAATTCCACCATTTCGCCCATGTTGCGCACTCCTTCGTGGGATGAATGTCACCAACCTAGACCGAAGCGGCAGCGTTCCACTAGCGTTGCTCCCGTGGCAAGCGCATCTCTCCCCAACCCCAGCCAAGACCTCTCTCTCAAGCCATTGGGTGGCGAGGCTCGCCCACTCAGCGAGTGGACCAAGATGTTCCACCTTGGCAGCGTTGTGCTCGATCCGTACACCAACGAGAGCTCATGGATACTTGAAACCGCCGTTCGCATCATGCGTCAATACAAAGGCGCCGCGGTGCGCGTGAACTTCATCATCACCTGTGACGAATCCGATGCACGCACTTTCCTTGGCCCATACGCCGATGAGTTCCTGGTGTTCTGCGATGCAGATCGCAGCGCAGTGAAGGGCTTGGGTCTTGCCGAGTTGCCCGCATTCGTCCTCGTACAGGGCAACGGAACTATTCCTGTTGCTGCACAAGGATGGGATGCCGCAGATTGGAAGGCCGTGTCGAATGAAATCGCACGCCTCACCTCTTGGTCGAAGCCATCCATCCCAGCACCTGGCGACCCTGGTTCATTCCGCGGCACGCCTGCACTTGTCTGATCGCATAGCGAATTCTGGTCTTCCGGTTGAGGAGGCCATTGCGCCGTTACGTTCGGCATTACTTTCACGCCGTCATGCCGTGCTTGTTGCCCCACCTGGCGCAGGCAAAACAACACTTGTTCCACTGCGTTTAATTGACGAACCATGGGTGGCCGGTCGTCGCATCGTGATGTTGGAACCCCGCAGACTTGCTGCGCGCGCCGCAGCACAACGCATGGCATCGTTGTTGGGCGAGCAACCCGGCGACACCGTGGGTTATCAAACGCGTGACGAGCGAAAAATTGGCGCCAACACACGCATTGAAGTGGTGACTGAGGGGATTCTCACACGTCGATTGCAGAACGACCCCACCCTTGAGGGAACTGCACTGGTGATCTTCGATGAAGTGCACGAACGCAATGTGCCCACCGATCTGGGTTTGGCTTTTCTTCTTGATGCCATTCACACCTTTGACTCCGACGTGCGCATTCTTGCCATGTCGGCAACAGCACAAACTGATCTGTTTTCACGCGTGCTGGCCGATGCAGACGGTGATGCACCGGTGATTGCATCTGAAGGTCGCACATTCCCCGTTGACGTTCGATATGTGCCACGCCAACGCAATGATCGTTTGGAAAATGCAGTGAGCGACGTTGTGCTTCAGGCACTTCGAGATGATGATGGCGATGTATTGGTATTTCTTCCCGGCATCGGCGAAATCAATCGCGCACAATCTCAATTGCGCGACAGAGTACCCGCCAATGTTGATGTGTTGCGATTGGCAGGTGCACTTCCATTCGCCGAACAAGATGCCGCGTTGAACGCAAGCGCATCGGGGCGTCGACGCGTAGTACTCAGTACCGACATCGCAGAAACATCGCTCACCGTTGATGGTGTGCACATTGTGGTGGATGCCGGATTGGCACGCGTTCCACGCCTTGACCCGCGCACGGGCCTCACTGAAATTGTGACCGTTACTTCTTCACGTGCAAGTGCTGATCAACGCAGTGGTCGTGCTGGTCGTGTGCGAGAGGGCGTGGCCTACAGAATGTGGAGCCGAATTGAAGATTCCACTCGCCTGCCACACTTGCCCGCCGAAATTACGCAAGCCGACCTGTGTGGTGTCGCGTTGGAAATCGCTGCATGGGGAACACCACTGGAGCAACTGAAGTTCCTTGATGCGCTGCCCGATCGGTCATTGAAACTGGCGCACGAAACCTTGCACATGCTGCACCTACTGGACGACAAGAACATCATCACGCCACTCGGACGTGCAGTGCTCTCGCTTCCCTTGCACCCACGACTTGGCACCATGGTGGCACGCAACCGCGACCTACACCCGCACGGCTGGATTGCGTGTGTGGTTGCTGCATTATTGGAAGAACGTGACATCATGCGTGGCCGCCCAGAAGAACTTCCCGCAGATCTCGCGCTGCGCGTGAAGGCGATTACCGGGACCTCGGGACATGATGCAGTGGATCGTGGTGCGCAATACCGAGTACGTGATGCAGCGAAAGACATTGCACGACGTTCTGGTGTGTCAGTAAACGACAATGTGAGCGATGATGCCATCGATTCACTCACTGGCGCCGTGTTGTTGTCGGCATACCCCGATCGACTCGCCATGCGCAGATCATCAGCTGGCCAATTTGTGATGCGCGGTGGTGGCGGTGTTTCCATGAACAACAAAGATGGCATTGCCCGCGAAGTATTCATAGTTGCCGCAGACATTGATGCACAACGGTCCACTTCACGAGTGCGCAGAGCTGCCGCAGTCGACCTTGAACTCATTGCTCCTGTGTTAGGCGACGACGTGGAAGTGGAGTCGTATCTGCTGTGGGACAAGAGTCGCGATGACTTGGTGCAACGTGTGGTGCGCAAGGTGGGCAGCATTCGCATCGACGAACGCGATCTCACACCCATCGCCAGTGAGGAAACCACCGAGGCACTTCTTGATCGTGTGCGCGCCACACAACTCGGTGTGTTGGGTGGCGGTAGCGCTACTCAGTTCCGTCAACGTATCGCGTTCCTTCGCCATCATCAGGGCGACCAATGGCCCGACACCAGCAATGCACATTTGCTCGCCACGCTCGAAGATTGGTTGGTGCCGTACCTCAGCGGTGCAACGGGCAAGGCAGACCTTGCTGCTGTGGACATCACCATGGTGTTGCAGTCGAATTTGGGGTGGGACGCAGCAGTGCAACTTGACCAATTGGCACCATCCCAATTCACACCACCGAGGGGCCGCGCCGTTGACATCAACTACGCCGACCCCGCGCAACCCACCATTCAGATACGTGTACAACACCTCTTCGGGGTCACCGCCCACCCATCGGTTCTCAACGGCGCGGTGCCCCTGCGTATTCAATTGCTCTCCCCTGCCGACCGACCCATTCAGATCACCGCCGACCTTCCCGGCTTCTGGACTGGCTCGTGGGCCGAAGTACGCAAGGAAATGGCCGGTCGCTACCCGAAGCACGATTGGCCCATCAACCCCAACGAATAACCCCTGTCACGCACCACGCATGGGGCAGGCAACGCCCCTGCGTTCTAGCCTGAAGGCATGGCAGAGTTTGCGTTCACAGAGTTACTCCCCCTCGGTCCCGACACCACGGAATACCGACTCATCAGCACCGAAGGTGTGGAGCAAGTTGAAACACCGCTCGGCACATTCTTGAAGGTGAGCCCCGAGGCAATCACACTTCTTAC
>CAYSPE010000102.1:1779-4676 GCA_964432845.1 uncultured Bifidobacterium sp. | reverse complement strand
CCATACCGTTCGGCATCTTGGTACCAAGGGTGGCAAGTGGAACGATGTCACCTGGTTGCATGTTGGTGGCACCGCACCACACATGTCGCTCTTCCCCATCGCCGGCGTCCACAAAACAACGTGTGACCTTGGCAGCATCGGGATGCTTTTCCATGCGGTTGATTCGTGCAGCAACCACACCAGGAACAGGCGTGCCAACAACATCAATGGTTTCCACCGCTAGTCCGAGTGAATTGAGTGCGGTTGCCACCACATCTGCATCGGCTGGAATATCGGCCATTTCACGAAGGATTGACAGTAGAACTTTCATGAGAACTGCTCCGTGAAACGAACATCATCGGAGTACATGTCACGCAAGTCGTCAACACCGTGACGTTCTTTGGCCATGCGATCTATGCCGAACCCGAACGCGAAACCACTCCACTCGTTGGGGTCCAAGCCACCGGCGCGCAATACGTGTGGGTGCACCATGCCGCATCCGCCCAATTCGATCCACGAACCATCGGGGCGACGAATATCGAACTCCGCACTTGGCTCGGTGAATGGGAAATAGGAAGGACGCAAACGGCTAGTGAAGCCAGGACCAAAGAATGCTTTGGTGAACGACTCAATGGTGCCAGCGAGGTCAGCAAACGTGATCCCTCTATCAATGACGAGACCTTCAATCTGATGAAACACAGGCATGTGAGTGGCGTCGGGAGTTTCTTTTCGGAAAACACGCCCAGGCATAACTGCGTAGATCGGTGGTGGCCATTCTTGCATCACGCGAATTTGCACGGGTGATGTATGCGTACGCAAGACCACGCTTCCTTCTACATCGGATTCGATGAAGAGTGTGTCCCACATGCTGCGAGCCGGATGACTAGGCGGCATGTTCAGTGCCTCAAAGTTGTAGAAGTCGGTCTCGACTTCGGGTCCTTCCGCAATCTGAAAACCCAACCCGATGAAAACATCTTCGAGTCTTTCAGTGGCCTGAGTGACGAGATGCATGCGACCCCGGCGACGCGACGCCTGAGCCGACATCGCCAACTCAGTGAGGTCTACCCTTTCCGCTTCAATTTGAGCGGCAAACTCGCCAGCGCGAAGAGATCGTGCGCGGCCCTGAGAAGCATTTTCCAAAGTGGTCATAGCCTCATTTAGCAATTGACCGAGAGCTTTTCGTTCTTCAATGTCGCCGACTTTGCCGAGCGACGACCGCAGAGCGACGAGAGTCCCCTTTTTGCCGGTGAGGCTGGCAAGAACAGACTTCAGTTCATCGGAGGATGCAGCCGACTCAATGCGTGCAAGCCCATCGGAAACTGCTTCTGCCAATTGTTGCTGGGGTGTTTGTTCACTGGCCATAACTAGGACAACGCTACTCTGCGTCCACCAAAACCTTCGGGAGCATTATTGACCGCGGCGGCTATGGGCAATGTGCATTACTGCAACCGTTCCGGCCATCGCCACATTCAAACTTTCTGAACGACCCATGTGAGGAATAGTGACCCACTGTGCGATGGGTGCCTGCTCAGAAATGCCTTGCGCTTCGTTGCCGACCACTAATCCGATACAACCTGTGAGGTCGGCGTGATAAATCGACACTGGGTCTTGATCTGCGATGCGGTGATGAGAGGTGGTTCCGAGTAGTCGCACTCCATGCGCAACAACTTCGGATAGTTCATCTATTTGCACGACGGGAACGTGAAACAGAGCGCCAGCAGACGCCCGCACCACTTTGGGCGACCACGGGTCGACCGAGTGACCCGTGAGCACCACAGCTGTTGCGCCAGCAGCTTCAGCGCTACGGATGAGTGTGCCGGCATTACCTGGGTCGGATATGTGGTCACCCACGAGCACCCACGTGTGTTCATTCATCGGCGGCAAGGCACGCTGCGGAATTTCAACCACGGCCAGAATTCCGCGAGGCGATTCGGTATCGCACACCGAATTGAACGTACGAGCGTCCAACTCGTGCACAACTACACCAGCTATTTCTTCATCGTCATAGTCGTCACGAACGTATTGTTCACGCACAACAAGTCCAGCTCGCACCGCTTCGGCGACAAGCGTGGGACCTTCAACAACAAAGACGCCCTCGTCATAACGAAAACTGCGACGCCCAATAAGGCGTCGCAGTCGTTGAACCCGAGGGTTCGATGAGGACAATGATGTCCGGCTCAGACCAGCGCGGCCTTTGCTGCCGTCACCAAAGCGGTAAATGACTCTGCATCGTGCACTGCCATATCGGCGAGGATCTTGCGATCAACTTCGATTCCCGCTGCATTGAGACCTGCAATGAAGCGGCTGTACGAGATGTCGTTCAAACGGCATGCAGCATTGATGCGCTGAATCCACAGGCGACGGAATTCACCCTTCTTTGCGCGACGGTCACGGAATGCGTATTGCCCGGAGTGCAATACCTGCTCGTTAGCGGCACGGAAAGAACGGCTCTTATTGCCGTAGTAACCCTTTGCCTTTTCAAGTACTGCGCGGTGCTTCTTGCGGGCGTGTACTGCCCTTTTCACTCTTGCCATGGTGATTCCTTCCTAAAACTCTCTCGACTCTTAGCGCATTCCGAGGAGGCGCTTGATTTTGCGGGCATCTCCATGATGCACATCGACATCACCTGCAAGGCGACGCGTGCGAACGCTGGACTTCTTCTCAAACAAGTGCTGGCGGTTGGCCTGTTGACGGCGCAACTTGCCGCTACCTGTTTGCTTGAACCGCTTTGCTGCGGTCTTGCTTGTCTTCATCTTTGGCATGTGCTGTTCCTCTTACTCGTTGTCTTCCTGTGGAGACACTTCTGTGGCGCTTGCTGCTGGAGCTGGTGCACCATGGTCGTCGGTGTCTTTTTCTGTCGATTTCTTGGCGGGCTTCTTTTCCGGAGAGAGAACCATGGTCATATTGCGTCCCTCGAG
>CAYSPE010000102.1:0-1679 GCA_964432845.1 uncultured Bifidobacterium sp. | reverse complement strand
CGTGATTCTTTTGCCTTCTGCGCTTCCTCGTAACGGAACTTCCCGTAGTCCATGATGCGACAAACTGGCGGATTAGCAAGTGGGGCAACTTCGACAAGGTCGAGGTCGAGTTCACGTGCCAACACCAAAGCGTCTGCAGTGGAACGGATACCTACTTGGCTTCCGTCGGGTCCGATGAGGCGAACCTCGCGCGCACGAATGCGCTCGTTGTATCGAGGTTCATTGTTCTGCGGCGTAGCTATGACTTATCTCTCTTGTGCAATGGGCCTTGCCCTCCTCTGTGTCCGAAATCCGCGGGTGCGGAGCTCGTGCCAAAGCACGAAGCAGACACAGAGCAACACAGAGTTGCTCGCTTCTCGACCTGCCGCACCTGTAGTGGACCGGTGGGGGCCGTAAGACCCCACTTCGCTCAGTTGACGTGAAATAGGGTATCGCCCAATGAGCGCAGACGACACCATCTCCCCCAATAGTCCCGAAATTGACGAAGAGACCGCCGAAGCCCTCGAGGCAGTGGCCGAGGCCCGGCAGCGGTTAGCCGAGGTTCCGGCATCGGTCGTTGTCACAAACCATGCAATGGGACTCTTCGAACTGGCCGCCATTCACCTGTCGTCTGAGCCCGCCAGCTTGGAGGACGCCCAGTTGGCCATTGACGCCCTGGGGCTTCTCGTGGACAACCTAGGTGAGCGTCTTGGAGAACATCATGAGACCCTCGCGGCTGCACTCAGCAATATCCGCTTGGTCTTCGTGCAGAAAAAATCAGGAACTCAATAACTACGAGAGCGGGCGAATATTGACAGCCTCAACTCGTGCGACTCGCCAGTCGGTCTCAAACTGCACCTTGGCCCCCACCTCAATGGTGCGGGTGCCGTCAGCAATTGACACACAATGAAAGGGCCACACTCGGCCGTGTGAGTCGGTGATCTCACCTAAAGCGACATAGTCGTCAAACTGAGTGACCACACCTTCACCATGAAGGCCCATGTCTGAATGTGACGGCATGTCTTAATGGATGATTTTTGAGATGGGTATTTCGAGTAAGTCGGATGCACCCGCGTCAATGAGATCAGGAATCAAAGTATTAATTCCGCGCTTTGGCACAACGGTTTCCACTGCATAGTCCCCAGATGCCAGGTGCGCGATGGTGGGCGACTTTGCTGCAGGCAACAACGCAATCACCTTGTCTTTGGCCGCTTCTGTAACGTTTAGTTTGAGAAGGACCTTGTCGCGAGCTTCCAATGTTCCCGTGAGCAATGTGAGAATTTGCTCCATTGCATGCCTCTTTGCCGGGTCGGCATAGGCCTCTTTGTTTGCAATGAGTTCTGTATAGCTAGTGAGCATGGTGTCGATAATGCGCAAACCAGCCGCACGCAATGCTCTGCCAGTTTCGGTGATATCAACTACAACGTCGGCGATGTCGGGAATCTTTGCCTCGCTAGCCCCATAGCTGAGACGAATATCTGCCTTCACTCCACGAGCAGCGAAGTAGCGCCGAGTCATTTCTGGATATTCAGTGGTAACTCGAACTCCGTCTTTCAGATCTGAAACCGACTGGGCCGGAGAAGAATCTGCAACGGCAACCACGACACGTACGGGATTTGATGTGGCCTTTGAATATCGAAGTTCTCCGAGGCTCACCACATCGCTGTTTGTCTCTTCCACCCAATCGCGGCCGGTAATAC
>CAYSPE010000101.1:0-4720 GCA_964432845.1 uncultured Bifidobacterium sp. | reverse complement strand
AAAGCAAAGCGACTTCGATCAATTAAGACGAAACGAAGTGAAAAAAATGCTTCAACAAGTGCAACAGCAACAACATCATCTAAATTATTAAAACAACTAAATCAAATGCAGCAACAACAACAACAGCCACAGCAACAATAGCAACAGCAGCAACATCAACAACAACAACAGCAACATCAGCAACAACAATGTCTAAATTATCAAAACAACTAAATTGAAAACAGATCCACCTGATTAAAAAAAGAAAACTAAACAGCCTCCCAAATCTCCGGCTACTAAACACGCTCAACCACCGAATACACACCAACACTGATACCGACGTCGTGCACCACCGCTGCGATTGCAGACACGGCCATTCGCCATTCCTTGAACTGATACCAGATATAGGCAGAAACTGCGAGCAAGAAAATGGCAAGCGCCTTCAGTGCTTTCATCGTGATTGATTTGCCCCACGTGGAACTCACTGTGGACACGCTGATGTCGTTGACTTTTGACTTTGAGACTGTTGCAAATTCTTTCTGCAATTTGGTGACCGTTGCTGCTGGCATGTCACCCAACTGCACGCGAATTCGCTCGGAACTGCCAGAGCTGAGTGTTTGCACCTTCGCATTGGCGAAATCAACCTTGACGGTTTTCATGGCCTCATCGGCCTTGGCAATAGTCATGGTTTTGGTGACTGGGATTTCAAAGGCGACACCGCCCTTGAAGTCGATACCGAGATTCAGACCCTGAACAAAGAGTGATGCAACCGTGACCACCAAGAGCAGTCCGGACAACGCAAACCCGATGTTGCGGCGTCCATAAAAGTTCATCGTGGTTTGTCCACGGAACAAGCGAGACAAGCGGCCGGCCATTATGCGATCCCCTCGGTAGTTGCAGGACGTGTAATTCCGAGCACACGACCCTTGTTGAACATCTTCGTGCGAGCAAGCAGCAACACTGCAGGTCGCGTGAAGAAGTAGGAAACCACAATGTCGGACATGGTGGACAAACCAAGGAAGAACGCGAATCCGCGAACAGACCCAACGGTGAGCCACCACAAGATGATGGCGCCCAAGAGCGACACGATGTCTGCTGTCAGAATTGTTCGCCAAGCGTTTTCGAATCCACGAGCAGCCGAGTTTCGCAATGTGCGACCCACCGACACATCGTCTTTCAGTTTTTCAAAAAAGACCACATACGAGTCAACGGTGACACCAATGGACACAATGATGCCCGCCACGCCTGAGAGAGTGAGTGCCAGTCCATTTGTCTTTGAGAGCCAAGAGATAATGCTCCACAGCAAGAGTCCTGACACGGAAATGCCGCCAATGACGACGAATGCAATCAATCGGTAATAGAACAACAAGAACAGCAAGACCAGGAGCACTCCAATGAGGCCAGAAATAACGGCTGCGTGCAATGAATCTTTGCCGAGAGACGCCGACACCGTTTGAACGGTGGGCGTATCAAACTTCACGGGCACAGCACCGAACTGCAGAACGCGCGCGAGTTCAGTGGCTTCCTTCTGTGTGAAGTTGCCAGTGATCTGAACACTGCCTTGGTCGAAACTTGGCACTTGCACCACAGGCGCAGAGATGACTTCGCCGTCGAGGCTGATTGCAATTTGCTTTGTGGGGCAGTCAGTGCCTCCGGCATAGCACTTAGCGGCCAAGGCGTTCCACAGGTCTGCTCCACTTGCGCCACTACGAAGGTTTGCGGCCACGGCCCATGCGCCAGCGTTGACTTGGGCCGACGCATCGTTCTTGAACACTTCGCCAGTGGCCCCGGCAGGACCTAGCAAATACAGAAGACCGTCTTTACGTCCGGGATACACGGTTTGTCCGGGCGCAAGACCCGTGTTGGGATCAGTACCTGGAACAGTTGTCGACGTTGTGGTGGTTGTACTTGCCGCAGCATGACGCGCACTACCAACTCCGCCGGATGGTTGAGCAAGCGTGGTGCTCGGTGACGAAGCAACCGTTGTGGTGGTTGCACCTTTCACCGTGGTGGTAGTAGCGCCAGGCTTCAGAGTTGTTGTGGTGGTGGCGTTCGGGTTCTGGGCCATCTTGAGAACTGGGCGCATTTCCACCGCACCAGTACGTCCGATGAGGTCAAGTGCTTGTTGCTGATCCTTCACTCCAGGAAGGTTGACCACAACTGTCTTACCTTGTCGAATGATCTCGGGTTCTGCGACACCAATGGAGTCGACACGTTGACGAATGATGTCGACAGCCACTGTGAGAGCCGCCTCGTCAAAATCGCCAGTAGGGGTCATGGTGACCGAAGCTCCGCCCTGCAGGTCGAGTCCGAGTGCTGGCTTGTTGCCGGCAACGGTGTTACCCACGAAGAGCCCCACAGCCACGACCACAATGGCCGCAAGGGAAAGAACAAGTCGATTGCGATTCATGTGGGTTTACTTGCTCTCGGGTGTTGCAGCGGCAGGAGTTGTCTTACGGGCAATTGCGCCACGTGATACACGAATTTCTACGCGCTCTGAACCATGTCCATCTGCGATGTCAAGCCAAATCACATCACCTTCGATGGCCGAGACGAATCCGAAGATGCCCGAGTTCAAGATGACTTCATCACCCTCAGAAATAGAGGCCTGCAGGGCAGTGGATTCCTTCACACGCTTGCGCTGTGGGCGCAGCAACAGAAAGTACATGGCGCCAAAAATGGCGCCGAAAAAGAACAGCGTAAAAATTGGATTTCCGTTGCTCTTTGTGGTGGTCGAAGCGGCGAGAAGAATTGCAATCACGGTGGGCAATCCTAGCCAGGCGGGCCATTGACCGCCCTCAAAGGGCTATCCCCAGATTTCCAGAATTTCCTTGCGAAATGCCTCAAACGTGTGGTTGGCAATGGCCGTACGCATCTTTTCCATTAGTGAGAGGGTCCACGCCACGTTGTGTATAGATACCAAGCGAGCCGCAGTTGGCTCACCCACCTGCGTGAGATGGCGCAGATAGCCCTTTGTATGAGTAGTACATACCCAACAATTACAGCCAGGGTCGAGCGGTTCATCAGACTCTGCATACTTTGCGTTCTTGATGTGTACTTTGCCCACCGAGGTGAGTGCGGTGCCATGTCGGCCAAGACGTGTCTGCATGACACAGTCAAATTGGTCAACACCGAGAGCAACGGCTTCGACCAACGATGCAGGGTCGCCCACGCCCATGAGATAACGGGGCTGATCCAAGGGAATATCACCAATACATGCCGAGATGGCATCAACCATTTCGGCACGAGTCTCCCCCACCGATAACCCACCAATGGCGTACCCGTCGAATCCAACATCGACTGTTCGCCGTGCGCTTTCTGATCGCATCGCAGCATCGGTGCCACCTTGCACAATCCCAAAGAGCGACTGGTCGGGACGATGATGAGCAGCCTTCGCACGAATGGCCCATGCATGGGTGCGCTCAAGCGCAAGACGCACGACAGAAGGTTCCGCAGGCAGTGACGTACAGACGTCGAGCACCATTTGAATGTCGGCACCCAACTTCTCTTGCGTGTCAACTGCTATTTCTGGCGTGAAGCGGTGATACGAGCCGTCGTATGTGGACTTAAAGGTGACGCCTTCGTCATCCATTTTTGGTTCCAGCGAAAACACCTGAAACCCGCCAGAGTCAGTAAGCGTGAGACCGTCCCAGCCCGCAAAGGCTCCGAGGCCGCCGAACTTCTGCACAATGTCAGCGCCTGGACGAAGCATGAGGTGATACGTGTTTCCCAAAACGATGCGGGCACCCAAGTCGGCGTAGTCGCGTGCGCTCAAATATTTGATGGCACCACGTGTGCCCACTGGCATGAAACAGGGTGTTTCATACGAGCCACGGTGCGTGGTGGCAACACCGGTGCGTGCGTTGCCATCACGAGCAGTGATGTTGAGTCCAACTTTAAACACGATTACTTCCCAGTTCTTTCAATCAACATTGCATCACCAAATGACAAGAAACGATATTCCTGGTCAATTGCTTCTTGGTACAACTCGCGCCATTGCTCACCAACAAAAGACTCCACCATCAGCAATAACGATGTTCGTGGCAAGTGAAAGTTGGTGAGCATCATATTGACCACCTTCCACTGATATCCAGGAGTGATGAACAAATTGGTGCGCCCCGACAACTCACCACGCGTTGCTGCAGATTCCAATGCACGAGTGGCAGTGGTACCCACTGCAATCACACGTCCGGCAGAAGCACACGCGTCGAGAACGTCTTGACTCACGTTGTAGTACTCAGTATGAATCACATGTTCAAGTGGATTCTCCGCAGATATTGGCTTAAAGGTGTCGAGTCCGACAATGAGTTCCACATGCAACACTTGCGCTCCCTTTGCCTCAATGCGCTCAAGCAGTTCAGGCGTGAAGTGCAATCCGGCAGTGGGCGCGGCAGCACTTGCAGCGCGGCGCGAATAAATAGTCTGGTACCGCTCTTGATCGGTAAGTGACCCGCGAATATAGGGAGGAAGCGGCATGGTTCCGATTCGTTGCAACAAACCCATTGGATCATCATCGAGAATTTCAATGTTGAACGTGTCGCCCGATTCGGTACGCGCACCCACCTTCACCACTCTCTTGCCGAAGTACTCGAGGATCTCCCCTTCTTTTAATTTTCTCGCCGGACGAACCATTGCTTCCCAGTGGCGATGAGCATCGGAACGCTGCTCCAGCAACAACACCTCGGCCGCACCACCAGTGCGGCGCTGCAAATGAATTCGCGCGGGCACAACGCGAGTGTCA
>CAYSPE010000100.1:0-4744 GCA_964432845.1 uncultured Bifidobacterium sp. | reverse complement strand
TTGCTCAGTGGTTCGCGCTTTGCGGGCTTGAACTCGGTACCAATGGTGTATGCGATAGGGAAGAGTCCGCCTTGCGAGATGCGGTCGTACGGAATGCCGAGAAGTTCTGCTGCTTCCTTTTCGCCATCGTTCATGAGGTGGATGGTGGTCCATGCAGACCCCATTGCACGCTCACGCAATGCGAGCATGAAGCTCCACACTGCGGGAAGCAATGAACCCCATGCGCCGGCAGTGGCGAATGATGGCAAGTTGTCGAGACGGCCTTCGATGCATGGAATCATGAGCAGCGGCGCCTTCTCAAAGTTGTCGGCCAAATATTGAGCTGAGCCGCGCACCAAGTCCATGCGCTCACCGCGTGTGTCGCCCTCACCGTATTCACGGCCTGGCATGTTGGCGTAAATGTCCCAGTTCTTGCGGTAGATGTCAGCCAACGCCTTCTTCTTTGCTGCGTCTTCGATGATGATCCAGTGCCAGCCCTGGCTGTTTGAGCCAGTGGGTGCTTGCAAGGCAATTTCCAAGCACTCCTCGACGATCTCGCGTTCGACGGGCTTGTCGAAATCAAGGCGCTTGCGCACCGAGCGTGTGGTCTTCAGGACTTCATCGGCAGAAAGGTTCAAATGCATGGTGGGCAGTCTGCCACGCTCCGAGTGCTCTTGGTCACTTGGGCATCTGACAAGATGAGGCAATGAGCGACAGAGTCACTATCAGCATTTCCGATGGCATCGCCGATGTCCGTTTCAATCGCCCCGACAAGCGCAATGCGCTCGACGGAGAGCAGTTTCAAGCCATCGTCGATGCCGGCGAGTCGTTGAAGACCAACAAGAAGATTCGCGCCGTAGTTGTGTCGGGCGAGGGGGCGTCGTTTTGCGCCGGCCTTGACCTGGCATCCATGGGCGGGATGGCCAACGGTGGCGAACGTGACAGCGGTGAGAAGAAGCCGCAGGCATCTGACATGGTTGATGGACGCATCACCCACTTGGGACAACAATCAGCCTGGGTATGGCAAGAGGTGCCCGTGCCGGTGATTGCTGCAGTACATGGACACGCATTGGGTGGCGGCTGCCAGATCGCGCTCGGAGCTGATATTCGTATTGCTCATCCAGACACCAAGTTCTCGGTGCGCGAAACATATTGGGGTCTCGTGCCCGACATGGCCGGAACCGTTCTCATGCAGGGACTTGTACGTCCCGACATCATGAAGGACATTGTGATGTCGGCTCGCATCTTCGATGGTCGTGAGGCTCACGAGATCGGCATCGTCACTCGCTTGTCCGACACCCCACGTGAAGATGCGTTCGCGTACGCAAACGAGATTGTGAAGCGCAGTCCCGACGCCGTTCGTGGCGCCAAGGAGTTACTGAACCGTCTCACGCTCGATTTTGCGGCGGCCCAATTCGCAGCCGAGCGTCGCATTATTGGCAGTCTCATCGGCGGCCACAACCAGCGCGAAGCGGTGATGAGCGACTTCGAGAAGCGCGCACCGAATTACATCGACCCCAAATAGGGTCATTTGGCCGCAACGGCCATTAATTCCTTTGTGAGCAAGGCCGAAAGTGGGTAGCGTGGCTACTTGCTCGGGTCAGCGTCGCCCCGGGAGAACATCACGAATTCTCCGCCGTGCCCTCGGCGCGGTTCCTAGAAGGACTTGACGCATCATGAACCCAGATCTCCCCGTGGCCCATGGCCTGTATGACCCACGCTTCGAACACGACGCATGTGGTGTGTCTTTCGTGGCCAATATCAAGGGTGTCAAGAGCCGTGAGATCGTCACGCTTGGTCTGACTGCGCTCACCAACATGGAGCACCGTGGTGCTACAGGTGCTGAGGCAGAAACAGGTGACGGCGCCGGCATTCTCATTCAGGTACCCGACGCTTTCTTGCGTGCCACCGTTTCGTTCGACCTTCCCGCAGCTGGTTCGTATGCAGCAGGCATGGCTTTCTTGCCTCAAGGACCAGCCGATGTTGAGACAGCCATCGCCACCATCGAGAAGATCACCGCCGAAGAAGGATTGCGTCCCCTCGGTTGGCGTGATGTTCCTGTGAACCCATCGTGCCTGGGCGCCTCTGCCCTTGCTGTGATGCCCACGTTCAAGCAGTACTTCGTTGATGACCCGAAGGGCGCCGCTGGCATTGACCTTGACCGCAAGTTGTTCATCGTGCGCAAGCGCATTGAACACGAACTCACTGGCACCATGCGCACATACTTCTCGTCGTTGTCTGCCCGCACGTTCGTGTACAAGGGCATGCTCACCACGCCTGAGTTGCAAGAGTTCTTCCTCGACCTGTCAGACGATCGCATGGAGTCAGCACTGGCATTAGTGCACAGTCGATTCTCCACCAACACATTCCCATCGTGGCCATTGGCTCACCCTTATCGTTTTATTGCGCACAACGGCGAAATCAACACGGTGCAAGGTAACCGCAACTGGATGCGTACTCGTGAGGCGTTGTTGAAGAGCGACCTCATCCCTGGTCTTGACCGTGCGTTCCCCATTTGTGCTCCTGGCATGAGTGACTCGGCAAGCTTTGACGAAGTGTTGGAGTTGCTGCACCTTGCCGGCCGTTCATTGCCTCACGCATTGCTCATGATGATTCCTGAGGCATGGGAAAACAACGATCGCATGGATCCGCGCAAGCGCGCGTTCTATCAATTCCACGCATCAATGATGGAGCCATGGGATGGTCCGGCCGATGTGTGCTTCACCGACGGAACACTCATTGGTGCCGTACTTGACCGAAACGGATTGCGTCCTGGTCGTTACTGGGTCACCAGCGATGGTTTTGTCGTACTCGCCAGCGAAGCAGGCGTGCTCGACATTGACCAGAAGCGCATTGTTCGTAAGGGTCGTATGCAGCCCGGCCGCATGTTCCTGATTGATACCGCACAAGGTCGCCTCATTGATGATGATGAGATCAAGTTGCAGTTGGCATCAGAGCATCCGTATGCAGAGTGGTTAGAGAACGGACTCACACATCTTGAAGATTTGGCCGAACGCGAACACGTCGTTCATAGCCACGACAGTGTTGCTCGTCGTCAGCAGATGTTCGGCTACACGGAAGAAGAACTCAAGGTCATCTTGGCGCCAACGGCTCGTACGGGCGCAGAACCACTTGGCTCAATGGGAACAGACACTCCCATTGCAGTGTTATCTGACCGTTCACGTTTGCTGTTTGATTACTTCCAGCAACTTTTTGCACAGGTCACCAACCCACCACTTGATGCGATTCGTGAAGAAGTAGTGACGTCGGTGGGTACAGGTGTTGGGCCAGAGGCAAACCTGTTGGCTCCCGGCCCCGATAGCTGCCGTCAGCTTTCGTTGCCGTTCCCCATTCTTGACAATGACGAACTGGCAAAAATCATTCATATCAATGATGAAGGGACGCATGCGCACCTCACAACTCATGTGGTGAGTGGTTTGTATCGAGTAGCAGACGGCGGCGCCGGCCTGCGCACTGCGCTCGACAAGGTACGCACTGAAGTTGCCGAAGCAATCGACAATGGCGCTCGCATCATTGTTCTTAGTGACCGCAACTCGGATGAAGTATTTGCACCCATTCCGTCTCTGCTGATGACAAGTGCCGTGCACCACTACCTCATCCGTGAGAAGCGTCGCACACAAGTCGGACTCATCGTGGAATGTGGCGATGCGCGCGAAGTGCACCACATGGCGTTGCTCATTGGCTTCGGCGCTGGCGCAATCAACCCATACCTCGCCTTCGAAACAATTGAAGACATGATTGCTGATCACGATGGTGACGGCGCATACATGTTGGGTGGCATGGACCCGCACAAGGCAGTGAAGAACTACATCAAGGCTTCAGGCAAGGGTGTTTTGAAGGTCATGTCAAAGATGGGTGTTTCCACCGTGGCGTCTTACACCGGTGCACAAATCTTTGAGGCAATTGGTTTGTCTCAAGAGCTTGTAGACGAGTTCTTCACTGGCACGGTGTCGCGTCTTGGTGGCATTGGTCTCGACGAAATTGCTGCCGAGGTAGCAACACGACATGCAACCGCACACCCATCGCGCCCCGACCTTCGTGCACACCGCAAGTTGGAACTTGGTGGTGAGTACCAGTGGCGTCGTGAAGGGGAGTACCACCTCTTTAATCCAGAGACCGTGTATCGCTTGCAACACGCCACGCGCAGCGGACGATATGACTTGTTCAAGCAGTACACCGCAGCAGTTGACGATCAATCTCAACGGCTTGCAACATTGCGCGGGCTTTTCGAGTTGCGCACAGGCGTGCGTCCTGCTGTTCCGATCGATGAAGTGGAACCAGTGTCTGAGATTGTGAAGCGTTTCTCCACCGGTGCAATGAGTTACGGCTCCATCTCGGCCGAAGCTCACGAAACCTTGGCTATCGCTATGAACCGTGTTGGCGGCAAGAGCAACACAGGTGAAGGTGGCGAAGACCCAGAGCGATTCACGCCAATGGCCAACGGCGACTCAAAGCGTTCGTCAATCAAGCAAGTTGCATCGGGCCGATTCGGCGTCACCAGCGAATACTTGGTGAACGCTGATGACATTCAGATCAAGATGGCTCAAGGTGCAAAGCCCGGCGAAGGTGGTCAGTTGCCTGGCCACAAGGTGTACCCATGGGTGGCCAAGACCCGTCACTCCACGCCTGGTGTTGGTCTCATTAGTCCTCCTCCTCACCACGACATTTATTCCATTGAGGACCTCAAGCAACTCATTCACGACCTGAAAAACGCCAACCCCATTGCCCGTGTGCACGTGAAGTT
>CAYSPE010000099.1:0-4956 GCA_964432845.1 uncultured Bifidobacterium sp. | reverse complement strand
CGCACGCGCAAAACGTTGTGGTGTTAGAGGTGCCTCGTCGCAAGTTGGAAGAAACCGCGCGCAGTGAAGCACCGCAAGGAATCATCGCGTTTGCGAAAGAGTTAGAAGAAGCATCGTTCGCTGAAATGTTAAAAAAGCGAAACGGAGTCGCACCGTTCTTGGTGGCGGTTGATGGTGTCACCGACCCGGGCAACCTCGGCGCGTTGTTGCGTTGTTGCGATGGCGCCGGAGTGACTGGTGTGGTGTTGCCCAAGCATCGAGCCGTGCATGTCACCCCTACAGTTGCCAAGTCTTCGGCTGGTGCAGTGGAGCATGTTCCCATGACGTTGGTGTCGGGTCTTCCCACGGCCATTCAGCAGATGAAAGACAAAGGCATCTGGGTAGTGGGCCTCGACGACGGCGGGCGCGACACCTTGTTCAACATTGGCAAGTTGGCCAACGAGGGAATCTGCATCGTTTTGGGTGCCGAAGGCAACGGCCTGTCCCGCTTGGTGCGCGATCGGTGCGACACGATTGTGAGCATTCCCATGCTTGGCCAGGTCAGCTCGCTCAACGTGTCGGCTGCTGCTGCGTTGGCCACGTATGAAGTGACCCGTGTGCGTTTGGCAATTAACGCCTAGGCTTTGTGGTCTCGCCGGATTAGCTCAGTGGTAGAGCAACGCACTTGTAATGCGTAGGTCCTCGGTTCAATCCCGAGATCCGGCTCCATTCGAAACCAGGTGATGGTTCACCTGAAGTCCTTATTTTGTAAGGAATTTGTTGATTTTTGTCGGGGTGTCCAAACCCTGTGCATACCCAGCCACTACGGTTTGGGCGACTCCTAATTACTAGCGGAGGACCATTTCTCATGAGCCAGCAACGCCAACGCCCCACACTTCCATCTCCCTCCACAGGCACCCTGGGTGCCGTGGTGGCCGTGGTGGCCCTTGTTCTCGGATTCCTCATTCTGCGCGACGTGAAGGACAGCGGTGGCGCTGCATCACCCGTGAAGTCGGACCCTGCAGTCACCACGCCCGATGGTGGCACTGTTGCTCCCACCACCACAGCGGCCTTCTCCATTACTGGTTTCCGCATTCAGGTAGCCAACGCTTCTGGTCTTGCCGGAAGTGCTGGCAAACTCACCACCGACCTGCAAACGCAGGGATACGTGGTGCAGGCCGCTCTCAACGTTCCTCCCGGAACTGCAAAGCGCGCCAAGACCGCAGTGTTCTACCTCGCTGGTTGTGAAGCCGCATCGCAAAACATCGCCAATGTTTTGGGTGGAAACGTAGAAGTGGCAGTAATGCCAACACCAGTTCCTGTTGAGACCGGAACCATCGGTGAGGCATGCATTCTCATCTTGTTGGGCACAGACCTGGCAGGTAAGCCATTGGGCGGAGTCGTTGGCTCAGGCAATGGTGTTGCTGCAACTACTTCTGCGCCACCAACAACAGTTGGCTAGTTACTTCTTGTAATCGCGCACCACATCGCGCGCAGTTTCCTCGATACAACGCAACACTTGTTGCATGCTCATGTCTGCCCCGAATTTCTCGGTGAGATTGGTGGCTGTCACTTGTGATCGCAGTGCGGGCAACATGTCAGGGTCAATGTGGCCCACAATTGCGTGCACAGGTACGTTTGCTTCTTGCGCGTAGTCGTTGACGCCCCCCACAACTTTTCCGGTGAAACTGGTGTCATCAAGGAGACCCTCACCGGTAATTACAAGATCGGCTTTGTGAAGGGCTTCGTCGAAACCCACTTCTTCGGCAACGATGTCGAAGCCGGGCATCAACGTTGCACCGAGCGCCGCGAGTGCGCCAGCAAGGCCGCCTGCTGCACCCGAACCAGGAATATTGCGTACATCGACGCCGTAATCATTGGCGTATCGCTGCGCCAATTGTTCGAGTCTGTTGGTGAGCAATGCAACTTGTGCTCGTGATGCACCTTTTTGTGGTGCGAAAACTTTGGCTGCATCGGTGAAGGTGGTGTCGACATCGCATGCGACGAGAAAGTCGACGGCACGCAAACGCGCGGGAGTGCTGATGGCGACAAGCGCACCGAGTCCGCCATCGGTTGTTGCCGAACCTCCGAGACACACAATGATTTTCTTTGCACCTTCGTTCAGTGCGCGATCGATGAGTTCGCCAGTGCCACGTGTGGTGGCGTTCATGGGGTCGTTGTTTTCCGCACCACCAGCAAGTGTGAGCCCCGATGCTTGTGCCATTTCAATGATGGCGACACCTTTGTGCATGCCCCACTGTGCTTGCACCAAGTTGCCGAGCGGACCAGTAACCATGGCCGTGCGATTGGGGCCACCAAAGATGGCCAATGTGCCTTCGCCCCCGTCGGCCAAAGGCATTTCAATGCAGTCGACGCCCAGGTCCCAACAGGCATGACCAATGGCCGCGCAGACCTGAGCTGCGCTGGCTGTTCCCTTGAACTTGTCGGCTGCGGCGAGTACCTGCACAGAGCCACCCTACGGCGTGCCTAGTGTTCACACATATGAGCGACAACGTGAACGCACTCGATGCCACCGCACAGGCGGCGCTAATTGCCAAGGGCGAAGTATCGCCTCGCGAGATGGTGGACGCAGCCATTGCGCAAGCAGAAAATGTAAACGGCGATATCAACGCAATTATTCATCCGCGTTTCGATCGTGCGCGCGACGAAATTGAAGGCGGTTTACCACAGGGACCATTTACGGGTGTGCCGTTGGTGTTGAAAGATCTTGGTGCTGCAATAGGCGGCGAACCGCATCACATGGGTACGCGCTTCTTGAAGAATGCGAATTACATTGCGCCATACGACAGTTATCTCACGCGTCGTTTTCGTAATGCCGGTTTCGTCATTATTGGTAGAACGAACACGCCGGAGTTTGGTAACACCATCACAACCGAACCGTTGTCGTACGGGCCATCACGAAATCCGTGGAATCTCGATCACTCAACAGGCGGTTCAAGTGGCGGATCTGCGGCAAGCGTTGCTGCACACATCGTGTCCGTGGGTCATGCAAATGACGGTGGCGGTTCGATACGTATTCCTGCAAGTGAATGTGGGTTAGTGGGATTAAAACCATCTCGTGGCCGCGTTAGTAAGGGCCCCGACACGGGAGAAAGTTGGATGGGTTCCACCATCGATGGTTGCGTCACACGCACCGTACGCGACACAGCCGCGGTGCTTGACATTATTTGCGGATACGAACCAGGCGATCCATACATTGCGCCACCATTTGCGCGTCCGTTGTTGCAAGAAGTGGGAGTGAACCCTGGTGTGTTGCGCATCGGAGTGTTGGATCATCCGCTGTACTCACATCAGATGAATCATGAAGAGTCGCGCGAATCAATTCGTCGCACTGTTGATGTTCTCGCTGCACTCGGTCATGAAGTAGAAATCACGTGGCCAAAGGCATTGGAAGAAACAGAAGTAAGTGGCAAGTTCACTGCCATCGTTGGTGCTGCTACACACGCTGATGTTTCCGCCTTCGAGAAGTTGTTGGGCATTGAAGTGGGCGAGGGCGACATGGAACCCGACAACTTGCTCATGCGTGAGCTGGGTCGCTCCATTTCGGTTGACACATACTTGAACAACCAAATGTGGTTGCATGCGTGGTGTAGGCGAGTGGTGCAGTGGTGGGAGCCACTTGATGGTTCGCGAGGCTTCGACATTTTGGTCACGCCCACGTTGGCGGGACCGCCACCACGAATTGGTCATCTCGCCGGCGCAGATGGCAGCAGGAACTTGGTGGAAATTCTTGCGTTTACGTCGCAGTTCAATCTCACGGGTCAACCCGCCATCAGCTTGCCATTGCATTGGTCAAGCACGGGCCTGCCCATGGGCGTGCAGTTCGTGGCCGCACCTTTCCGAGAAGATGTATTGGTGCGATTGGCGTCGCAGTTAGAAGATGCAATGCCGTGGCGAGACCGCGTAGCACCCCTGGTGGCTAATCCCTAGTGGATTGGTAGGGTTTTACGCATGGCCGTTACCGTACGTATCCCCACCACCATGCGCCCCATCTCCGGTGGCAACTCCACCGTGGAAGTCGAAGGCGCAACCCTTCGCGAGGTTCTTGCTGCACTCGATGCGGCGCACAACGGTTTCAAGGATCGCTTGTTCGACGAAGCTGGTGAACTGCACAAGTTCGTGAACATTTTCGTTTCCGACGACGACGTGCGGTACCTCCAGGGTCTCGACACCCCCGTGAAGGCTGGCGACACCGTCTCCATCATTCCTGCGGTTGCTGGCGGCTTTTAGCGCTTCTTTGGCGTCTGTGGGCGCCAGCCAATTTTTCCTTCCGATTGGGGGTTAGCAGTCTCACCGATAGAGTGCTAACCGCTGGATTCGCCCCGTGCGAGTCCCCATAAAAGGCAATTCCCTAACTTTCGGAGGAAACCACATGGCAAAGCTCATTGCTTTTGACGAAGAGGCCCGTCGCGGTCTTGAAGCTGGCATGAACAAGTTGGCTGACGCAGTGCGCGTCACCCTCGGACCTAAGGGCCGCAATGTTGTGCTCGCTAAGCAGTGGGGCGCACCCACCATCACCAACGACGGTGTGTCCATTGCGAAGGAAATTGAACTTGAAGATCCATACGAGCGCATTGGCGCCGAGTTGGTGAAAGAAGTTGCCAAGAAGACCGACGATGTTGCTGGTGACGGCACCACCACCGCCACAGTTCTTGCATGGACCATGGTGCGCGAGGGTCTTCGCAACGTTGCTGCTGGCGCGAACCCAATGTCATTGAAGAAGGGCATTGAAACCGCAGTTGCTGCAGCAATCGACAGCATCAAGGCACTGGCAAAAGAAGTTGATTCAAAAGAGCAAATCGCTCAGGTTGCATCAATCTCTGCAGCAGACACCGAAATTGGCCGCATGATTTCAGAGGCCATCGACAAGGTGGGCAAAGACGGCGTTATCACCGTTGAAGAAAGCCAAACCTTTGGAATGGAAATGGATCTCGTCGAAGGCATGCGCTTCGACAA
>CAYSPE010000098.1:0-5004 GCA_964432845.1 uncultured Bifidobacterium sp. | reverse complement strand
CACCGCACGAGATTTGTAGAACCACACTTGGTACGAGGTGGTTTTGGCATTGGTGGGTGGCCGCCATTGCACCGACACTGTGCGTGATGCTGGTGCCGACACCACAACGTTGCGTGGCGCTAACGGCACAACATCTGTGGCTGAAGCAGTACTAGACAATTTGAACCGTCCGATGTTGCGCACAGGAACAACTGAATTGCTTCGCGGCGAGAATGGACCCACACCGTAGGCATTCATTGCGGCCACTGTAAATGAGTAGGCAGATCCGGCCGCAAGAGTAGAAACAAGGTGAATGGTGTCGTAGTCCACGAATACCTGGGTAACGAAGTTGTTGTTCTTGTACACGCGAATGATGTGCGCTGTCACCGGACTGCCTCCGCTTAACGCTGGCACCCACGTGAGCCATGCAGACTTGTTCTCGGCGATTGTTGACACCTTGCCAGTAGTTCCTGGTACCGAAGGGGCATCGGGAGTTCCCGCACCAGGTTCTGCAGTGGTGAGTTGTGGTTGCGCAGAACCATTGGGAGATGTGGTGGGCGGCGCAACGGGGACAATTGCCGGATCTCCGTAGGCGAGCATTGTGGGGGAGAGTGTTCCGGCATTGCTCACCGCATTGGATGTTGCAGCGTTGACTATTGCATCCATGACAGTCGATGGCGAAGCCGTAGTTGCCGCAGACAAATAGCGAGCCACAAGTCCGGCAACATGGGGTGCGGCCATTGATGTTCCAGACATCACTGCTGACGCCGAAGTACTGGATATTCCTGCGGACACAATGTTTGTACCAGGTGCAAAAAGGTCGAGGCACTTGCCAAAGTTAGAAAAAGATGCTCGCGCATCCATTTCGTTGGAAGCTCCTACGGAAAGAACTGATGCGCGATCACCTGATGGTGATGTGGTGCAGGCATCAACGTTTGAGTTTCCCGCTGCGGCCACCACCACAATGCCGTCGCTGAATGCGCGGTCAACCGCAGATTCAAGAGACGCACTTTGATTGGTGCCGAGGCTCAAATTCATCACCGCAGGGCGAGTGGTGTGATCTGCCACCACCCAATCAATTGCCGAGACAACCCCGGACACCGTTCCAGAGCCGTTGCAATCAAGCGCACGAACGGTGACCAATGATGCTTGCGGTGCGACGCCGTATGTTGATCCGGCGATGATGCCGGCCACATGCGTGCCATGCCCGTTGCAGTCGGCGCCCGTTCCGCCGAACAGATCGAATCCCATGCGAATTCGTCCGGTGAACTGAGAATGATTGGGCAAGATGCCGCTATCAACAACATACGCATCAACGCCGACTCCGGTGGTGGTGTACGAGTACACGTTGTTTCCGGGCAACGACCGTTGATCGATTCGGTCAAGTCCCCAAGAAGGTGCTGGATCCACAGTGGTTTGGGGTGTGACCACTTGGTCTTTTTCCACCCACAGCACAGCGCTGGTCGTTTTATTTAGTTGGTTGGCCTGTCCGGGCGTGAGGTCAAGCAAATCTCCGTTGAACACTTTGGACAACTTCTTTTTGCGCACTCCGCCGTTCTTAGAAAGAAGTGCGTCAACCTCTGTCGTGGTTGCATTGTCGCGATAACGAACGATGTATCGATTGAGTCCTTTTGCAGGTGCATCGTCTACGCCGTAGGGGAGTGAAATATTGCCCGATACATCGTCGACAACTGTTGTTGTGGTGGACGATGTGGAGGTGGTCGCAGCAGACGCAGCAGTTGTGCTCTGCACTGTAGAAAGAACAATTGCAGTGGATGTGAAAAGCACTGCCGTTCTGCGAACGATGCCCAACAAATGTCTCCTTGGCTGAGTAGTTATTTACTCAACATATCGGTGGCAAGAATTATGCAGCTGTCGGTGCCTCTGACAACCAAAAACTAACAAGACCTGCTGGTTGGTTATTCAGTGTTACAGAAACATCGATCTGGCCTGTGTGCGGAAACGCAATGCCGCGCATGGGAATTGCAAGGGGAAAGAACAAACCTTCTCCCGGATTGCGATCAGCGTTGACATTGAATCCGAAATCAACACGTGCGATTTCTTCCATGGTGTCGGGGAATCGAAGGATGACATGTCCTGTGTGGTCTTCGCCCACTCGGTGCGGTTGCACATAGATAGACATAGCGATGTAGGCCTCTACCTGTGCTGGAAATTCACCACGAACTGCAATTCGCGTGATGCCACCACTCACAATGTTGATCATGCCCTCGCGCACATTTGCGAAGTCACACAGTGTGAGGGTGGTGAGGTCTAATCCTGAGGTTTCAAAGTCGGCGGACATGAGTCCACCGTAGTCAGTGCGACTTACTTTGCGGGAACGATGACGACGGGAACGTGTGCGTGACGAGAAACGTAATCGGCCACCGAGCCCAGCAGGATGCCAGCAAGTCCGCCGTGTCCTCGTGCACCCACAACTATGAGGTCAGAACTAGTGGACAAGATGGCGTTTCGGGGGTCGTTGTTCTCGAAGTGCGATGCAATGCTCACTCCGCGGTTGGCCGCAGTTGTGGCTACTCGCTTGGCTTCTTTGTCAAGAATTTGACGAGCTGCAGTGTCATCAAAGGTGTACGACATGGCCATTTCTGCTGGAACGACAACGGGGCTCCACGCGGAAAGCAAAATCACTGTGTCGCCAGAGTGGGCGAAAGAGATTGCCCAGTCGATGGCTTTTTGTGAATTGTCAGAGCCATCAACTCCGACAACGATGCGACGATTACCTGCTGCATTTGTGCTCATAGTCGGACTGTAACGCTGAACATCATGTGACGGAATAGGGAACCGGTGAGAAGGTAGGCACATACCGTTGTGAGGTACGGCTAATGCGACTCAGTGGTGGTGATCGTGTTCGTGGGTGTGGTGTACGTACGTCCGTTCAGACGTAGCGAAACGAGCGATGTATGCGGCGATGAATACTGAAGTTGAGAGCACCGTAATTGTGGGCCCGGGTGCCACGTTTGCGTGGTAGGAGATAACAAATCCGAGGAGTACTTCGCTCACGCCGAGTGTGACCCCTATCTGAGTGAGCGACGACACGCGATTGCAGAATAGTCGAGCAGTGGCACTGGGAGTGATGAGTAAAGACACTGTAAGAACAGTGCCCACCGTTGACAAGCACACCACTACACACACTGCCAACAGGACGAGCATCGCGAGATCAAGACGCTGTACTCGAATTCCCACTTGTGTTGCATGGTCTCTATCAAATGTTGAGAACTTCAAATCATTGAAACGAAGCCACACAAAACCGACACTGGCCATAGTGAGCGCAGTTGTCATCCACACATCAGATGGTGTGACCGTGAGTAATTGCCCGAATAAGAAGTGCGTGAGCGACATGGTGGTGTCTACGTGGCTGAGAATGAGGACACCCAACGCAAACATGCCACTTCCGACAATTGCAATGACGGAGTCGAGTGCGACGCGGCGGTTTTGTGCCAGGTAGTGAATGATCAACGCCATGAGTACGCCCGCAACTAATGCTCCGGGCAGTACAGCTGTGCTGCCAAACCAAGCAAAAGCCAGTGCAACTCCGCCAAGGAGAGAGTGGGACATGGCGTCGCCCATGTAGGCAAGTTTGCGAAGTGATACCCATGTGCCGACTACTGGAGCCAATACGCCAACAAGTAGACAAATCACACCTGCTCGTTGTGTGAAATCAGATTGGAACGGGTCAAGAAGCCACGACATCATGCGGCTCCACCTTTTGAGGTGCGGCTGAACACTGCTTCTAGTTGAGAACCCGCCAGCTCGTGCGCAGGCGAACCATCGCCTACGATGCCGCCATTGAGAGTGAGGCAACGAACGAATCGTTGACGAACAAGCGCCAGATCATGCGTGGAGACAAGAACTGAGGTGCCCTGGGCACACAGCGATGCGAACAACTCGATGAGTTCGCTTGTATGCACCGCGTCAACACCCGACAGGGCTTCGTCGAGCAGAAGGACATCGGCTTTTTGGGCGAGTGCCCGTGCGAGCAATACGCGTTGCACTTGGCCCCCGGACAAAGTGGACAAAGAACGATTTTCGGTGCCAGCCAAATCAACCTGCGTTAAACACGCCGATGCAATGTCGGTGTCGTTACTTCGCGCGCGAAATCGTTTGCCGTGAAACCGTCGACGACCAGCCAGCACCACTTCGCCCACGGTGATAGGAAAACGAAGGTCCACATCTGATTGCTGGGGAATATATGCAATGGCTTGTCGCTCGAGATGGTGACAATGTTCGCCGTTGACCACTACTTCGCCTTGGTGGTCAATGAATCCGGCAAGAGCCTTGAACAAGGTTGATTTGCCGGCACCATTTGGTCCTACCACAGCAATGAGTTCACCAGCCACGACGTCAAATGAGGATGGTGATACGGCAATGGTGGTTCCGTAGGAAACAGAAACATCGATGGCGCGAAGAACTGGCGATGAACTCATGAACACCCGAGGCCTGCCGCGATAAGGCTGATGTTGTGTCGCTGGATGGAAACATAATTCTTCCCGACCTTTTTGTCGGCCTTGGTGATGCCTTCCAGCGGATTCAACGTGCTGATCGTTGCGCCCAGTTTCTTGGCCACCGTGGTGACAAGGGAATTAGACACCAATTCTTCGGAAAAGATGGTGCTGACTTTGTCTGCCTGTAACTGGCGAACAAGCTTCTCTAGTTGTTGGGCCGACAATTGCCCGTCAGGGTTGATGGCATTGAGCGAACGAGGCGTGAGCCCAACACGCCGTGCGAAGTAGTTGAACGACCAGTGTGAAGTAGCAAGGACTTGTGAGGTGCATGTAGTAAACGCAGCATCCATTTCTTTGCCGAGCCCTTCAAGTTCGGAAATGTATGCAGTCGAATTTGAGTTGATTGACGTTGCATTGTTAGGGAATGCAACGGACATTTCGTTGGCCACTTTCTTCGTCATGAGGATCATGTTTGCGGGATCAAGCCACACGTGTGGGTCTGGCTCGCAAGTGCCGCAAGTGAAGCCCATGGCGTTGGTGACCTTCAACAAATCGAACGTTGGGG
>CAYSPE010000097.1:0-5027 GCA_964432845.1 uncultured Bifidobacterium sp. | reverse complement strand
ACAGTTCGATCAGTACCGCGGCGTGGTCTCCAGCGTTCGCGTCATGAATGGCCGTCTCACCACTGGCAGTCGTTTGTTGTTCATGCAGGCTCGCGCCACGCACGACGTCATCGAAATTGGCGCGCGTCAACCAGCCACCACTCCATTGCCCGAGTTGGGACCAGGCGAAGTGGGATATCTCATCGCAGGCATCAAAGATGTTGCAGAAGCGCGAAGTGGTGAGACCGTTACCAACAACGGTGCACCCGCGACAGAACCACTTGCTGGTTACCGCGACCCCAAAGCCATGGTGTTCTGTGGTTTGTACCCCATCGATGGCGATGACTTCGAAAACCTGCGCGAGAGTCTTGAAAAGCTGAAACTCAACGACGCATCCATCACGTACGAACCAGAGTCCTCTGGCGCGCTTGGATTCGGATTCCGATGCGGATTCCTTGGTTTGTTGCACATGGAAATCGTGAAAGAACGGTTGGAGCGTGAGTTCAACTTGGCGCTCATCGCCACGGCTCCGTCTGTGGCCTACCGCGTCACAAAGACTGACGGTGAAGTCATCATCGTGGAGAACCCCGCAGACCTTCCACCAACGCAGAACGTCAACTTCATTGAAGAGCCGTTCTTCAAGGTCAGCATCATTACGCCAAAGGACTACACCGGCACTCTCATGGAGTTGTGCCAGTCGCGTCGCGGGGAAATGGTGAAGTTGGAATACCTGTCGCCCGAACGCGTCGAGCTTCACTATCTCATTCCACTCGCCGAAGTGGTGGTTGATTTCTTCGATCAAATGAAGAGCCGCACGCAGGGCTACGCAAGTCTCGACTACGAACTTGACGGATATCGCCCCAGCAACCTGGTACTGGTCGATATTTTGCTTAACTCCATCGCAGCTGACGCTTTCAGCACCATTGTGCATCGCGACAAAGCATTCGATTACGGACGTCGCATGTGCGAAAAATTGCGCGAACTCATTCCGCGTCAGATGTTCGATGTTCCTATTCAGGCAGCCATTGGTGGCAAAGTCATTGCGCGTGAAACTGTGAAAGCAAAGCGCAAAGACGTTCTTGCCAAGTGTTACGGCGGAGACATCACTCGTAAGCGCAAACTTCTGGAGAAGCAGAAGGAAGGCAAAAAGAAAATGAAGGCCATCGGCCGTGTGGAAGTACCCGGCGATGTATTTATTAGCGCTCTGAAGTTGGACGACTGATGACAGAGACGGCAGCAGCAGAAAAGGGAAGTCCGTTTCGCTCGCTCCGTGCTTACAACATGCGCATCTACATGGGCGGGCTGTTGCTCTCCAATGTGGGTACTTGGTTGCAGTTCACCGCAACATCGTTGTTGATTTATCGCATCCACCACAGGGCAACTGATTCTGGTCTGAATGCCATGTTTCAGTTCTTGCCAATGCTCCTGCTTGGGGCGTGGTCGGGTGGGTTAGCTGACCGTTTCGATAGGCGAAAGCTCACCATCTGCACACAAACTGCTCTCGGATTGCAGGCGGTGTTGCTCGCGGTGGTTGATGCAACAGGTCACGCCACTCTTCCAGCGGTGTACACGTTGTCATTGATTCTCGGCGTCGCAAATGCCATCGATAATCCGGCACGTCGTGGTTTGGTCACTGAACTGGTGCCGGCACACGAAATCTCCAATGCCATGTCGCTCAACACCACTGTTATGACAGGTTCACGCATTGTTGGACCTGCATTAGCGGCCGCGCTCATCGGCCCGCTCGGCACATCGTGGCTGTTCACCATCAATGCGGTGTCATACCTGGCGGTGTTGGTGTCGCTGTTCACCTTGCGCACATCGGAAATGCTGCCCAAGGTTGCTGCACCTCTCACCGGCAAGCCCGTACGCGAAGGTTTGGCATTCGTGTGGCGAGATACCTACATGCGCAACATCTTCATCGTGTTCACAGTGGCCAGCACGTTTGCCTTCAACTACAGCACGGTGTTGCCGAAAATGAGCGACAAGTTGTGGCATGAGCCCAATGGCTATGCAATTTTGCTCACGGTCACCAGTATCGGCAGCGTGATTGGGGCAGTCTCGAATGCCCGATTCCATGTGATGACGGTGCGGCGATTCGCCACGGGAAGTGTCGTGCTCTCAATCGCGTGCATCGTGTTGCCGCTTGCACCCAATTTCACCGTTGCATGCCTGCTGGCCTTGCCGCTCGGTGTCGGCGGCACCGGATTCATGACAGCCATGACCGGTCTCATGCAACAACGCACACCGCCTGAGATGCGCAGTCGGATGATGGCATTGCAGTCGGTGGCCTTCATGGGTTCCACGCCCATTGGAGGTCCGGTCACTGGTTGGATCGGCGACCACCTCATGGTGCAAACATCAATGATCTACGGCGGCGTCCTCACTCTCTTGGTGCTGCCGTTGTTGCGAGGACTCGAATGAGTGTTTCAGTCTGGTGGATTCGCCGCGACATGCGACTCGCTGACAACAAAGCGCTGCAGTCAGCCGCCGCATGCGGTGCCGTGGCGCCATTGTTCGTTGTTGACCCCGTGTTCACCGATGCTGGTGCCGTGCGTCGGAGCTACATGTTTGCAACGTTGCGCGATCTTGATCTGCGCATGAATCGTTGTCTCATTCTTCGACATGGTGATCCGGTGGAAGAGGTGGTGCGGTTCGCACAATCAGTTGGTGCATCCACCGTGCACATTGCTGAAGATTTTGCGCCATATGGCATGCGCCGAGATGCGCGCGTGAAGGCGGCACTCGCTGCGGTTGGCATCGAATTGGTGGTTGCCGATTCTCCTTATGTCATCAATCCGGGCACCGTGCGCAAAGATGATGGCACTCCGTTGAAGGTGTTCACTCCGTTCTACAAGCGGTGGCTGCAGTATTCGTTTGAGTCAGCGCGTGAGAGCGCAGTCACATTTCACGATGCGCGAGAGATGTGTCAGGGGTATCCCGAATACAACGTTCCCGAGTCGGTGATTTTCCCGGTAGGCGAAGAGGCCGCATGGAAACGGTGGGAGCAATGGTCACACAATCACCTTGCGCTCTACAAAGACGAACGAAACAATCCCGCTATCGATGGTTCGTCGCAATTGTCGGCTCAATTGCGTTTTGGTGTTGTACATCCGCGCCAATTGTTGTCTCAATTGCCGGCGTCAGAAGGCGCCGATCACTTCCGTAGCGAAATTGCGTGGCGAGAGTTTTATGCCGACGTGTTGTTCCATCAGCCCGACACAACGTGGAAGAACCTCCAGCAAAAAATGGACGCGCTTCCGGTTGACTCCGATGATGCTGCGCGAGAGAAGTTCGCAACCTTCTGCGCTGGCAATACCGGATATCCCATTGTCGATGCGGGTATCCGTCAACTGCTTGCTACCGGATGGATGCACAACAGAGTGCGAATGATTGTGGCCAGCTTCTTGGTGAAAGATCTGCACGTCCCTTGGCAGTGGGGTGCCAAATTCTTCATGGATCATTTGGTGGACGGTGACGTTGCTTCCAATGCACACGGATGGCAGTGGACCGCCGGCACCGGCACCGATGCATCTCCTTTCTTTCGCGTGTTCAACCCCACGGGCCAGAGCGAGAAGTTCGACCCCAGTGGTGATTATCTGCGTACATGGGTCCCCGAAATCGCGCATCTCGACAACACGAGTATTCACGACCCGTCAGTGCTGGGACTTTTGGCGCCAACCGATTACGCCGAGCCCATGGTCGACCACGCGGCCGAAAGACTTGAGGCATTAGCCCGTTATAAAGCCGTCAGCGGAAAGTAAAATTCATACACCATGTTGGATGAACGCAAGACCGCCATTCTCCGTGCCGTGGTGCAGGAGTACGTAGCAACGGGACAGCCCGTTGGCTCTGGGCACATTGCCACCCTTCCGTCCGTGTCGGTGTCGGCAGCAACGGTTCGTAACGAACTGGTGGCACTGGAGCAAGAGGGCTACTTGGCTCAGCCGCATACCTCGGCCGGTCGCATCCCTACCGACAAGGGCTACCGACATTTTGTTGACTCCATCACGCCTCAAGGACAGTTGCCGAAAGATGAGGCCACACAGATTGGCGAGTTTTTCAATTCCGCTCATGGTCGCCTTGAAGACTTGTTGCGACACACCACCACGTTGCTTGCCAACGTCACTCATCACACCGCTGTGGTGGTGGGGCCAGAGGTGGAGGCAACAACGGTACGGGCCGTGCACATTTCTCGGGTCACGCCTCGTACCGCCACGGTTGTGGTGGTGTTGTCCAACCACAACGTTGAAAACGAGACCATTCAGATTTCCGATGACATTACCGACGCGCACATTGCTGACGCCGTTGCTCACTTGTCGAAAGTGGTGGTGGGTAAATCGCTCAGCGATATCGAGTCGGTTCCCTCCACGAATGACGTGCATCTTGATGCAGTGTGTTTTGCAACGGCCAGTGCACTAGCCCGACATCGCAAAGATAAGCCGGTGTTTGTGGGTGGTGCTGCCTCGTTGGCCAATGCCTTCGATGCTGTCGACGTGGTGCGCGATGTTTTGGCCACCATCGAACAGCAATTCGTGGTGGTCACACTGCTGCAAGACCTGCTTGATCGCGGTTTGTCCGTTGCCATTGGCACAGAGCACGGTATTCAGCCATTGTCGGCATGCTCGGTCATTGTTGCTCCCGTCATTGCTGATGGTGAAACCATTGGTTCGGTCGGTGTTCTTGGTCCCACTCGAATGGATTATCCGCAAGCTCTCAATACGGTGGAAGTTGTGAGTGAGCAACTGGGCAAACACATTTCTGAAGGTGCAGCATGAGCGCAGATTTTTACGAACTTCTCGGAGTCTCGCGCACTGCTAGTGCCGATGAAATTAAGAAGGCATATCGCAAGAAGGCACGAGAACTGCATCCCGATGCCAACCCCGACAATCCCGCTGCGGAAGATCAATTCAAAGAAGTCAGTCGCGCCTACGAGGTGCTGTCCGACGCTGATGCACGTTCGCGGTATGACCGATTTGGCGAACAGGGATTAGGTGGAGCTGGTGGCATGGGCGGTGACCCATTTGGCGGCGGCGGATTCGGCGACA
>CAYSPE010000096.1:0-5122 GCA_964432845.1 uncultured Bifidobacterium sp. | reverse complement strand
TATCGTGGGGAATGGTGTTGCCTTGTTGATCGCCATCATCGGAGCAATCATCATGGCCCTCATTACACGAGAATCTGACGAGTGTGTTTATAGATCAAGTTTCACTGATTCATGTTATGAATACGCTTCGGAGCGTCCATTCCTCACGTGGGCGATTGTGTCATTGCTTATCTCTTTGATTGTCGCTTCTTTTCTCTTTGCATTCGGCAGCTACGTCGAAGCAAAAATGACCAAACAATTGCGAGAAAATTAGGCGGCTGGGGCTCAAGCGAAAAAGACGTTCAAAAGATGGGCTAGTTTTTCTGCGGGGGTACTTTTATGTTTTCACGCGCCACAGCATTGGCAACGCCGAATCATCCAGCCATCATCATGGCCAGTTCGGGCAAGGTCATCACTCACGGTGAACTCGAGGGCCGAGCCAATCAGCTGGCGCACGCATTGCGAGCAGCGGGTTTACAAAAGGGTGATCACTTTGCGCTGTTCATGGAGAACAACGACAAGTTCTTGGAGATTTGTAGTGGTGGAGAGAGGACTGGTCTCTATTACACACCAGTGAACTCGTATCTCACGGCTGATGAACTTGCCTACATCGTGCAGAACAGCGAGTCACAAGTTCTCATCGCATCGAAAGCCAAGCGCGACATTGCAGCGGCCGCGGCTGAGCAATGCCCGAATCTGAAGAAGCTGGTTCTCATCGATGCCGATGCGAGTGATGCATTGTTCACCGATTACGAGCAATGGATCGGTTCACATCCCACCACTCCCATTGCGGATGAAAACCTGGGAATCTCCATGTTGTATTCCTCAGGTACCACAGGGCGTCCAAAAGGAATTCTGCGCCCCATGATTGACAGTGCACCTGCCGACCCATTGCCACTGTGGTCATTTCTCGACGGATTATGGAAGTACGAAGATGGCATGACGTACTTGTCGCCGGCGCCGTTGTATCACTCGGCTCCGCAAGCCGCTGTGGGGCTTACGTTACGCCGTGGTGGCACCGTTGTGGTGATGGAGCATTTTGACCCCGAGCAGTATTTATCGCTGGTGGAAAAATACAAAGTGACGCACAGTCAGTTGGTGCCCACCATGTTCAGCCGCATGTTGAAGCTTCCTGACGACGTTCGCCGTAAGTACGACATTTCTTCATTGCGTGTGGCTATTCACGCGGCTGCGCCATGTCCTGTGCCCGTAAAAGAACAAATGATTGCATGGTGGGGACCCATCATTGATGAGTATTACGGCGCCACCGAAGGTTTGGGGTTTGCCGCGTGCAATACCGAAGAATGGCTGGCCCACAAAGGCACCGTTGGCAAGATGATGATTGGTGAGTTGCACATTCTTGACGATGACATGAAGCCATCTCCCAAAGGAGAACCTGGCACCTTGTGGTTCAAGTCCGCTACGGAATTCTCGTATTTCAATGACACGGAGAAAACCAAAGAGTCAACGTCGGCCGATGGTGTGCTAACAACCGTGGGCGACGTGGGATACCTGGACGACGATGGGTTCTTGTATCTCACTGATCGCGCCACATTCATGATTATTTCTGGCGGAGTCAACATTTATCCGCAAGAGTGCGAGAACCTGCTCATCACGCACCCGAAGGTGGCCGATGCTGCAGTATTCGGCGTTCCCAATGTTGACCTTGGCGAAGAAGTGAAAGCCGTAGTGCAATTGATGCCGGGAATACAACCAGGTGCTGACGTTGAGAAAGAACTCATCGAGTTCTGTCACGAACATCTCGCGCGACAGAAGTGTCCACGGTCGGTTGACTTTGAAGTAGAACTTCCACGTTTACCAACGGGCAAGTTGTACAAGAAGCCATTGCGTGAGCGTTATTGGGGCGACAAGAAGTCACGCATCGTGTAGCAGTGACGACAACGATGCGTCATTGCGTGAAAGACTGACGAACGATGTTTGCCAGTTTGCTCTCCATTCCGCACGCCATTCTTCTTGGCATCGTCGAAGGAATCACAGAGTTTCTTCCAGTGTCGTCTACCGGCCACTTGTTGGTGGTGGGTCAACTCATCGGATTCGGTACTGGTTCGAACCAAGTGGCTGGAGACACATATTCCATCGCCATACAATTCGGCGCAATTCTCGCCGTGTTGTATTTGTATCGCGACCGTGTATTGGCAATGACAAATGGGCTTGTTGGCAAAAGTGTTGAAGGCCGTGCGGCGCTCTTGCGTATTCTGGTGGCGTTCTTTCCGGCGGCAATCATTGGTGCCGCTGCAGGTGATTCATTGAAGAGTGCATTGTTCGGGCCCATCCCGGTCACCATTGCCTGGATTGCTGGTGGCGTTCTCATTGTGAAACTCAACCCAAAGCCCGGTGATCTCACTATTCAAAATTTGCCATTGCGCGCAGCGCTCACTATTGGTGTGGCCCAAGGTTTGGCATTGTGGCCTGGCGTTAGTCGCAGCCTCATCACTTTGGTGGCAGCACTTGCTGTCGGCATGTCGATGGCCTCAGCCATTGAGTTCAGTTTCTTGCTTGGTCTCATCACACTGTCAGCGGCCACATTCCTTGACCTTGCAAAACATGGCGGGGAATTGGTCGACAAGTTCGGTGTGTTGTCGCCACTCGTGGGTGCTGTGTTCGCGTTCATCACGGCATTCGCAGCAGTGAAATGGATGGTGGGCTACTTATCCACCCACTCGCTAAGAATCTTTGGCTACTACCGACTCGCAGTTGGCGGCATTTCAGTGCTGCTCTTGTTGACCGGCGTTCTGTAGTTACACGTGCGGAATGATTTCCGCGCCGATGAACTCCACGTGGTCAAGGTCGTTGAGGTCGAGCACTTGCAGGTACAAACGCTCGGCGCCCACTGACTTCCATTGTTGAATCTTTTCAATGACTTCGGCAGGGGTTCCGCAGAGGCCGTTCTGCTTGAGTTCATCTACTTCGCGCCCAATCGCGGCGGCGCGCTTGGCCACTTCAGCATCGTTGCGGCCAATGGCAACCACTTGCGCAGATGAGTACACCAGCGATTGTGGATCGCGACCGATGGTGAGGCAGGTCTCACGCACACGCGCACATTGTTCGCGGAAGAATTCCATGCTGCGAAACGGCAAGTTGAATTCTGCGGCGAAACGCGCGGCAAGCATGGGGGTGCGCTTAGGGCCGCCTCCACCCACGATGATGGGTGGCGGAGACTGCACCGGCTTAGGAAGCGCGGGCGAGTTGGCGATGGAGTAGTGCTTGCCTGCGAAGTTGAACTCTTCACCATGTGGAGTGCCCCATAGTCCAGTGATGATGCTCAACTGTTCAGTGAGAATGTTGAATCGTTCGCCGAGTGCAGGAAAGGGAATGCCGTACGACGTGTGTTCGTCGGTGTACCAACCCGCGCCAAGGCCAAGTTCGATACGCCCATTCGACATGTCATCAACATTGGCGACACTGATGGCGAGCACGCCAGGGTTACGGAATGTTGCCGAGTTCACCAAGGTGCCGAGGCGAATCGTTTTGGTTTCGCGAGCAATGCCAGCGAGTGTGATCCAAGCATCCGAAGGCCCGGGAAGGCCCGAGAAGTGCGTACCCATTCGTTGGTAGTGATCACTACGAAAGAAGGCGTCGAATCCTGCCTTCTCGGCTGTTTGTGCAACGGCAAGTAGTTGGCCGTAACTGGCACCTTGTTGTGGTTCGGTAAAGACGCGGAGTTTCACGCCCTCACACTATTGCGCCGTGTGGTGCAACCAATCATGGTGGGCAATTCGCAACGCCTCGGGGAGTCGCGACAGATGTCGAAGGGGAAGTACTGGAATGTGGGTACGTACAGCAAAGGTGCGATCGGGAACGATGGACAGTTGTTGTGCCACTCCAAACATGACGCAACGGTGCAATGCACGCGCAAAGGGGTTGTGGCGGCCGTGCGAGTACGTAACGCCAATGCCGCGAGCCAAATCTTCCATATCGACCGTGTATCCGGTTGGCTCGTGTTCGAGTCCGCCGGCGAGACGACGCAACAACCACGTGGCAGTGGGGCCAAGAATTGGGAGCCAAAACATTTCGACATACGGGTCATTGACTGCGAACCCTTTGGTCTGCACTAGTTCGTCGTTCCATGCAACGACGTTGATGAGCGAATGACTTGCAATGGTGGGTGTGGGGCTCAAGGTGTTCTCCTTCGTATTTGTGCGGGCCATGTGTACGAATGAGGCACAATGGTGGAGATGTACAACGAACTACCCGACCCGCAGTTGTTAGACGAAGCGGTGAATGCAATTCGCATTGCTCAACGGATCGTCATGTTGACGGGCGCGGGTATTTCCACTGATTCTGGAATTCCAGATTTTCGCGGTCCCGATGGTCTGTGGACCAAGAATCCGCTCGCAGAAAAAACTTCGAACATCAAGTACTACATCGAGAATCCTGAGGTGCGGAAGTTTGCGTGGGCAGGTCGTGCTGTACCCGGGCGTTGGAGTGCTGAACCCAATGATGGGCATCGCGCATTGCTCGCGTTTCAGAATGCGGGGAAACTGCATTGTTTGGTGACACAGAATGTTGATGGGCTACATCACCGTTCCGGAATTGACCCTGAGAAGATTATTGAGTTCCACGGCACCATGCGCATCACTCGATGTTGGCAATGCCGTGATGAACGCCCCATGGACGAAGCGATTGAACGTGTGCGCAATGGTGAAGAAGATCCGGCATGTTTGGTGTGTGGCGGAATTCTGAAAAGTGGCGCTGTGTTGTTTGGCGAATCAATTGATGAAAACAATTCCAGTCGCGCAATGCTCGCGGCACAACAATGCGATCTACTCATCACAATCGGCACCACGTTGGGTGTGGGGCCGGTGAACGCCATGGTGCCTCGGGCTCGCAATTATGGGGCGCGCGTCATCATTATCAATGGCGCAGAAACCGACATGGATAACTACGGAAACATCATTTTGCGAGGTGGGATTACGCCCATTTTGCAGTCGCTTGTTGGCCGTGCTGAATTCCCGACTTAGTTGGTAGGGTTTTGGTCATGGCAACCTTCCGTGACCTCTTGTCTCAAGCCAAGTCGGCAATCACCGAAATCGAACCAGCCGAGGCGCAATCGCGTATCAACGGTGGTGGGGTGCTGGTGCTCGACGTGCGTGAACCAGATGAATTCGAACAAGGCACTCTC
>CAYSPE010000095.1:0-5143 GCA_964432845.1 uncultured Bifidobacterium sp. | reverse complement strand
CCTGAACCCAACTCCCAGCCGTTGAGCACAAGGTCATAGGCAAGCGCGCGTACCTTGAGCGGATCGGTGGACATGAGATGTAGGTCCTCTGGGTGCGGATGGCAGAACGGATGGTGTCCCGGACGAGGACGTCCTGTGACCGGATCAACGCCAACAAACAGAGGGAATTCGGTGACCCACACATACCTGTACGGGCCTTCGTGCACAGGTGGACGGCCAATGTCATTTCGTAGTTGACCCAGGACCTCCACAGTGGTGGTCCAATCGTCTGCTACCAAGAGCAACAAGTCTCCGTCTACTGCTCCCATCGTGCTGACGAGCGACGCACGTTCATCGTCACTGAGAAATTTGGCAACAGGAGACTCGACCGAACCATCAGCTTGCACCTTCATCCACACGAGACCCTTTGCGCCAATCTTCTTGGCTCGATCTGTGAGGGCATCGAGTTTGTTGCGCCCATATGCAGCCGCTTCCGGATACGTGGCAGCATCGACGCGAATGCCCTTGATGCAGTCGGCGCCTGCGAACGCCTTGAACTCGGTGGCGGCGAACAAGTTGGTGAGTTCTACCAGTTCGAGACCGAAGCGAAGGTCTGGCTTGTCGACACCGAAGCGTTCCATCGCCTCGCGCCAGGTGATGCGTTCGATCTCGGGAGGTTCGACACCGGTGACTGCCTTTGCCGCTGCCACCACCGCACGACCGATGTTTTCCAAGACATCTTCTTGATTAACGAACGACATTTCAGCATCAAGTTGCATGAATTCGTACTGACGATCTGCGCGCAAGTCTTCATCGCGCAAACAACGAGCAATTTGGTAATAACGATCCACGCCAGCCACCATGAGCAGTTGCTTCCACAACTGAGGAGACTGAGGCAAGGCAAAGAACGAACCGTGATCTTTTCGCGAAGGAACGAGGAATTCGCGTGCTCCCTCAGGCGTAGACGGCATCAACAATGGAGTTTCCACTTCGAGGAAGCCGTTCTTCTCCATCTCTGCGCGAATAGCGCTGTTCACAGCGGCCCGAACACGCAAGTTCTTCTGCATACGTTCACGACGAATATCGAGGTATCGATACTTCAATCGAATCATTTCATCTACTTCATCGGCACGTGCATCTACCGGGAATGGCGGTGGCTCAGCCGAGTTCAACACCTCGACCACACAGTCACCAATCTCGATAGCACCAGTTGAGAGCGTCGAGTTCACGGTTCCTTCGGGGCGAGCGCGCACGACACCCGTGATGCGCACCACGTATTCACTGCGCACATCGACATCATTGTCGACAACGCACTGCACGATGCCTGAATGGTCACGCAAGTCCACGAATGCAAGTTTTTCGCCATGCTCGCGACGACGACCCACCCATCCACATACAGAAACCGTGTTTCCAATATTGGACTCACGCAAATCTCCACACATATGGGTACGCATTGCTGTGGTTTTCATGATGATTGCCTCCGCGGCTCTCGGGGGCCGATGACTGATTGCACATGTACGTGCAGGTCGCCAACGGGAATAGTTACTTGTTCAGATGTTGAAAGATTGCGCACCGTACATGTGCCGTCTTCGGCTTCTGAACCGCCAATAATGACGGCAATGCCCGCACCACTTCGGTCGGCGGCCTTCATTTGCGATTTCATACTGCGACCTTCATACGCGCGGTCCGCCGCGTAACCAGATTGACGTAGTTGGTGAGCAATGGTTGTAGCCCGCGTGCCATCAACAGTGTCAACAATGAACACATCGATGGAAGGTGATCCGAATTCAAAAACCGATTCGGCATCGCACGCCATGAGAGTTCGATCTATGCCGAGTGCGAAGCCAATACCGGGAGTTGCTGGACCGCCCAGGTCTTCCACTAGTCCGTCATATCGCCCGCCGCCGCCTACGGCATTTTGCGCGCTATCAAGCGATGACGCGACATATTCAAACGTGGTACGTCGGTAGTAATCGAGGCCACGCACAAGTCGTTCATTCACCGTATACGGCACATTCAATGCATCAAGTCCGGCACGAACCGCTGCGAAATGTGCTGCTGCATCATCACTGAGAAATTCTGAAATGGACGGAGCATCTGCGATGACAGACGCGTCCTGGGCTCGCTTCGAATCAAGCACCCGAAGAGGGTTTCTCTCGAGCGTTTGTTGTGCCTCTTCGCTCAATTCGGAAATTCTGGACCTGAAGTAGCTTTCGAGAGCAACCACGTATCGACCTCGGTCGCCCGCATCACCAAGGGAGTTGATAATGAGTTGCACGTTGGTAAGTCCAAGTTCTCCATAGAACTGCCACCCCAGGGCGATGACCTCAACGTCGAGTTGCGGGTCGTCTGCGCCAAGCGCTTCAATACCAACTTGGTCGAATTGGCGATAGCGACCTGCTTGGGCCTTTTCATATCGGAAGTTAGAGCCCGAGTACCACACCTTCCACGGCGGAGTAGGACGATGCTGCGCATAGGCGCGACAGACACTTGCCGTGTGTTCGGGCCGAAGCGCAATATGGCGTCCGCCTTTGTCGGTGAAGTCATACATTTCTTTAGTGACGACATCGGTGGCATCGCCCAAACGTTGGAAGACTCCTAATTCCTCAAACATTGGCGGCACAATGCATTCAAACCCGGCAGATTCCACCACAGATGCGAAAACCCGGGTGAACTCGCGCCAACGCCCCGCCTGTGGAGGCAGGATGTCGCGAGTACCCGGAGTGGTTTGGAATGACGGCACGACTAAAGAGGCTAGTCGGACGAACCGCCAGGGACGATGCGATATGCGTCGTACACGGCGTCAATGTTCTTAATCATGCGCAAAACGGACTCCAAATGGTTGGGGTCGGCAAGCTCAAACTCAAAACGCATCTTGGCCACACGGTCTGAACCGGTACTGGTGCTACAGGCCACAATATTGACGTGTTGCTCGGACAATGCGTTTGCCACATCGCGAAGCAATCGATTGCGGTCGAGTGCCACCACTTCAACACCGGCCGTAAACAAGGTTCCAGGCGAGGTACGTGACCACTCAACGTCGATCATGCGAGTGGGTTCGTCCTCAATGAGAGCGAAAGCGTTTGCGCAGTCGGCACGGTGGACACTGACACCACGACCCTTTGTTACAAAACCGAGAATGTCGTCGCCAGGAACTGGAGTACAACAACGCGACAGCCGCACGAGCACGTCTTCAAGACCCTCAACATGGATGCCTGAGACGGCGCGGCGCTCAGTATTGGGCCGGTCAACTCGCATTGGCATGGCGAGCTGTTCGTCACTTCCCTCTCGTCGAACAGCACGCCCAATTCGCTGAGCGAATCCACGAGCCGACACGTGATGTTCCCCAATGGATGCGAGCAACGTGTCGATGTCGTCAATATTGAGAGCGGCCATCTCTTGCGTAAAAGCATCAGATGTCCAAATGCGCTGCACGGGTAAGCCCTCGCGACGTAGTTCAGCAGTGAGTTCTTCGCGGCCTAGCTCCACCATGTCTTCACGACGTTCGCGGGTGAACCAGCTCTTGATTTTGTTTCGCGCCCGTGGAGACTGAACAAAGCCCAGCCAATCGCGTGATGGTCCGGCATCATCCACTTTGGAGGTAAAAATTTCGCACGTGTCACCCGATGACAATGTGGCGTCAAGCGAAACCAAACGACCATTTACTCGGGCCCCCACACACGCATGCCCCACTTCGGTGTGGACCGCGTAAGCAAAGTCAACTGGCGTTGAGTTCACCGGCAACGTGATAACGCGACCCTTCGGAGTAAAAACAAAAACTTCTTCTTGTTCAAGGTCGTTCTTAAGGTCGGCCATGAACTCGTTGGGGTCAGTGATGTCTGATTGCCAATCGATGATGCGATTGAGCCAATCGGGATCGCCCGAATCGGAACCTTCCTTGTATGCAAAGTGAGCCGCTACTCCCCACTCAGCACGTTCATGCATTTCGCGAGTTCGGATTTGTACCTCAAGTGGCTTACCGCCTGGCCCAATCACCGTGGTATGCAACGACTGATACAAATTGAATTTGGGCATGGCGATGTAGTCCTTGAAACGACCCACCACCGGGCGCCATTTTCCGTGAATACAACCAAGTGCGCCGTAGCAATCTCGTACCGAATCGACAATGATGCGCACCGCCACTAGGTCAAAGATTTCATCGAAGTCTTTATCCTTCTGCACCATCTTTTCGTAGATGCTCCACAGATGTTTCCCGCGCCCAGTGACGTCGCCAACGATGTTGACGTCGGCCAAGCGAGATTGCACTTCGGCAATTGCCTTCGCCAAATACACGTCACGCTCGGGCGTGCGGGTGGAGACCAAGTGGTCTAATTCAGCAAATCGTTTTGGATACAGCGCGGAGAACGACAAGTCCTCTAATTGTTGCTTGATCTCTTGCATGCCCAATCGATTGGCCAAGGGTGCATATATATCGAGGGTCTCCTGCGCAATGCGTTGTTGCTTGTCAAGGGGAACTCCGGCGAGCGTGCGCATGTTGTGCAAGCGGTCCGCCAATTTGATGATGAGCACTCGCATGTCGCGCGCCATCGCGACCAACATTTTGCGCATGGTGGCTGCCTGTTGCGCCTCTCGGGAATCAAACTGAAGCCGTTCCAACTTGGTGACACCATCAACGAGTGTTGCTACCTCGTCACCAAAATCACGCTGCACGTCTTCGAGGGTGATCTCGGTGTCTTCCACCGCATCGTGCAACAGTGCCGCGGCCAGCGAAATGTCATCAAGACCAATGTCGGCAACGATGCGAGCCACCGCAATCGGATGATTGATGTATGCCTCACCCGACGAACGCATTTGACTGATGTGTGCAACGCGTGCCGATTCATAGGCGCGGTTCACCAGAGCAACAGATGCCTTCGGGTGCCGTTTGCGATAAGCAGTGAGAAGCGGAGCGATTTCTTCAATCGGCGCACTGTGATGCCGTCTCCACGGAAGAACGCGGTCGACAGTTGCCATAGATAAAGGTTAGCGACGCGACTTCTTGCGAGGACGCGGCGGGTGGCTCAGAATTACTTCGGCCGTGGCGGCTGGCGCAGTGGGAACCACCACGTCAACTCCTGCTCGTGCGGCGCGGCGGCTGACTGGTGCCCCGGTATGCATGAGGTGCGCCATGTCATCACCCAATGACAGATGCCCACGGTTGGCC
>CAYSPE010000094.1:3462-5342 GCA_964432845.1 uncultured Bifidobacterium sp. | reverse complement strand
GCAATCGTTTGCATCTCGGCATAGGCGCCGGCACCTCGCCGAATAGTCCGTGGAAAAGCGAGCAAATGGCGTTGGGTCTGCCACTGTTGCCCACCATGGCACAACGACACGAGCGTTTGTTGGAAGTTGTGGGCACCATGCGCGAGTTGTGGTCACACGATCGCCACGAAAAATTTGCTGGTTTCCCAAAGCCCGAAGTTGTGCCACCCATGTTGATTGGTACCAATAGTTTCGCACTGGCACGAATCGCCGGCCTTCATGCCGATGGAGTGAATACACGTTTCAACCATCCTGAACGCGGTGCGCTACTTGCGGCCGCCCGCGAGGCCAATGATGGACGGCGTGATTTTGAATGCAGTGTCTGGGCTCCATTTGTCGCCGAATATGCAGACCCTGCGCATCCGTACCACCAAGAGTTGGTGGCAGATGGCGTTGATCGATTGATTATGTTCCAATCGCAAGCAACCGATGTTGCTGCCATCACTTCGGTATCGCGTTATTGCGCGTGACCAAAAATGGGCACGTTGTTTGCAATGCGCCACACCCATGCTTTGTAAATCATGTACAAAAAGACGGGAACCGTCACGAAATTCTGCGCTGACACCATGGGATCGTGTACCACGAACCCATACATCATCCACGATGTGCAACTGATTGCGGTGAGGCTATAACTGGCGATTGAAAGTGCGTGAAGGCTTTCCGCCTTGATGACGTGCACCAACTGCGGAAAGATGGAACTTCCGCTGATGGCGATTGCGATGAATCCCACAATTGCTGCGGGAAGTTGGGTGAATCCCAACAAGATGGCAGGGATTGCAAAGATGATGCGAATTATGACCACTCGCGGAATTCGTCCGTGGCGGTATGTAACCCAAATGATGAGCGATTGGGCGATGATGAACGATGAATTGGAAAACCATACGGCAACGTTGTGTTGAATCACTCCGTAGCTCAGCCACAATGCCGAACCCACCAATCCATGCAGTAACCCAAAAGGGGAGATGCCATGCGACGTGTCATGGCGAACCACGCGCCACACCTGCGGCCAAATGAAGGCAAAACTCAGTGCAACACACCAAGCGCCCAAATATTTTTCCATCGACTTATCGAATATGCGACGGCACGCGACGCACGTAATCGGTACTCATGAATGGAGACGACATGATGAAGTCGGCCGATGCGCGATTGCAGGCCACGGGAATGTTCCATACAACGGCGATGCGCAACAACGCCTTGATGTCGGGGTCGTGCGGTTGGGGTTCGAGCGGATCCCAAAAGAACAACAGAACATCAACGGCGCCCTCAGAAATGCGACCGCCGATTTGCTGGTCGCCACCAAGTGGACCGCTTCGAAGGCGCTCAACAGCAAGTCCCGTTTTGTCTGCAACGAGGCCGCCAGTGGTGCCTGTGCCGATGAGGGTGTGGTTCGCCAACTCATCACGGTGCGCAGAGACCCATTCGAGCAACTCGTCCTTCATGTTGTCGTGTGCCACAAGCGCAATGGTCTTGCGTGCAGGAACGGCGAGTTCGACGGTGCTAATTGCCATTGCTCTTGTTTAGTCCACCGAGATGACGGTGGGGTGGAACAGAAGTGACTATTTGACCACGATGTTGACGGTACGACCAGGGATTACCACGTTCTTCACGATGGTCTTGCCCTCGATGGCAGAAGCAACATTTTCGACCGCCATTGCCGCCGCTAAGTGCGCCGCCTCATCAGCATCGGGTGCAATGCTGATGCGCCCACGAACCTTGCCGTTGACTTGCACCGGCACTTCAATGGTGTCTTCCACCAACAATGCCGGATCGGCTACAGGGAAGGGAACGTACGTGACCGTGGTGGTGTGACCCAAGCGAGACCACATTTCTTCTGCGAGGTG
>CAYSPE010000094.1:0-3362 GCA_964432845.1 uncultured Bifidobacterium sp. | reverse complement strand
ACGTCGCGTGTGTTCCACGGACGGCTGGCATCAAGAGGGCCCATAGCCATTTCGTACAAACGGAATGTGTCGGCACCGAACTCGTCGTACATCTCATCGGGAGTAACGATGTTCTTCAGGCTCTTGCCCATTTTTCCGTATTCACGGGTGACCGATTCATTGTTCCATGTGAACGAGCCATCGTTCTCAACAACTTCGGCTGCTGGAACCGTTTGACCGCGTGCATCGCGGAATGCATAAGCCTGGATGTAACCCTGGTTGTACAAGCGATGGAATGGTTCTTCGCTAGAAACATGTCCGAGGTCGAAGAGAACCTTGTGCCAGAAACGTGAATACAACAAGTGCAACACTGCGTGTTCAACGCCACCCACGTACAAGTCGGCACCACCAGTGTGGCCTTCTCTACGTGGTCCCATCCAGTACTTCTCCACTTCTGGGTCGATGAAGTGTTCGGTGTTGGTGGGGTCGAGATAACGCATTTCGTACCAACATGAACCGGCCCACTGCGGCATCACGTTGACTTCGCGCTTGTATTCCTGTGGTCCGTTGCCAAGATCGAGAGTGACGGTGGTCCATTCCTTCACGCGAGCAAGCGGTGGAATGGGGTCGCTCACTGCGTCTTCTGGGTCGAGTGCCGTGGGTTTGAAGTCGGCGAGTTCGGGCAACAACACGGGCAATGCTTGTTGAGGCACGGCATGTGCACGACCGTCGGCGTCGTACACAATGGGGAACGGTTCTCCCCAATAGCGCTGACGAGAAAACAGCCAATCGCGCAAGCGATAAGTAATGGTGGGTTGTCCGTGACCGTTTGTCTGCAGCCACTCATTCATTCGCGACTTTGCATCGGCAATCGATGTAAGTCCGTTGAGGGACAATGTGTCATTAGCGCAGTCGATGTATTCGCCATCGCCAGTGAATGCGCAGGGCCATGTACTGCAATCAGAACTTGGTGCGATTCCTTGTTGTTCAAACCATGTGGCAGTGGGCATGGCCGTTGCCTTGATGGGCAGGTTGTATGCACGCGCGAATTCGAAGTCGCGTTGGTCGCCACTTGGCACCGCCATGATGGCGCCGGTGCCGTATCCCATGAGCACATAATCGGCAATGTAAATAGGCACATTGCCGCCAGTGACGGGGTTGGTGGCGAAGGAACCAGTGAAGACGCCCGTCTTCTTCTTTGAATCGTCTTGACGTTCGTTATCTGCTTTGGAGGCAGCCTCGGCTTGATATGCGCTCACCGCGTCGCGTGCCTCAGAAGAAGTGAGTGCATCAACAAGCGGGTGCTCGGGTGACAACACCAAGAACGTTGCGCCGAACAATGTGTCGGGACGAGTGGTGAAAACTTCAATGCCGCCGGCTGGTGAACCGAATGTGACGCGAGCACCTTCGCTTCGGCCAATCCAGTTGCGCTGCATCATCTTGATGGGTTCTGGCCAGTCAAGGCGATCAAGATCATCAATGAGGCGATCGGAGTACGCGGTAATTCGCATCATCCATTGCTTCATGTTGCGCTTGAACACGGGGTAGTTGCCAATGTCGCTGCGACCTTCGGCGGTTACTTCTTCGTTGGCGAGAATGGTGCCAAGACCTGGACACCAGTTCACCGGCGCATCGCTGAGGTATGCAAGTCGATACGAATCAACAATGTCATGACGCTCGCCAGCGCTCAATGAATTCCATGCGCGTCCATCGGGTGTTGCTCGCGTGCCGTTTTCAAACTCAGATACGAGTTCTTCAATGCGTCGTGCTTTGCCTTGCGCCTCGTCGTACCAAGCGCCGTGAATCTGCAAGAAGATCCACTGTGTCCACTTGTAGAAACTTTCATCAGTGGTGCTGACGCTGCGACGAGGGTCGTGACCCAAACCAAGGCGACGCAATTGACGACGCATGTTTGCAATGTTTGATTCGGTGTTGACACGAGGGTGAATACCAGTGGTGATGGCGTGTTGCTCCGCGGGCAAACCAAAACTGTCGTAACCCAACGTGTGCAGAACGTTGAAGCCCTTCATGCGATTGAAGCGCGCATACACATCGGTGCCGATATAGCCGAGAGGGTGACCCACATGTAGGCCAGCGCCCGAGGGGTAGGGGAACATGTCGAGAACAAAGAGCTTTTCCCGACCAGCCACCTTTGCGGGGTCGGCCAGGGGCCCAGCGGGGTTCGGGGCCTCGTAGGTGCCATCGGCATCCCATTTGTCTTGCCAACGCGACTCAATATCGGCAGCGAGGCGGGCGGAATAGCGGAAAGGAGGAAGATTCGCTGATCCGGGGGCGGAAGGGGATGCCGTGTCACTCATGGTTGTGCCATCGTATAGGCGTGTCGAAACAGCGCCCAAGGTCGGGTTCCCGTAAGCCCAAAGGTGGCTCCTCCCATGGATACCCCCGCACGGCTCGTTTGTCTGAAGTTCTGCGCGAGATCATCGCCGAGGACCTCATCCGTATTGAAGATGAACGGCTTGAGTTCGTCACCATCACCTCTGTCGACGTTGACCCCGAAATGAATCGAGCAATCGTGTACTTCGATTCCATGTTCGGAGAAGAAGGCGACGAAGGCGTCATCGAGGCCATGAACGAGCATCGCCCCCGCTTGCAGGCATCCATCAATCGCCAGATGCATGCACGAAAGACTCCTATCTTGTCGTTCAAGCCTGACGAAGTCATTCGTAGCGCTGCGCGTATTGAAGAGCTGCTCCGCAAGAAGCCAGATACGTCGCCCATTACCTCCGATTCTGATTCAGACAACGAGTAACTCATGGCCAGGCGTCGTCCGCCGGTGGTGCACGGCTTTGTACTGATTGACAAGCCCGCGGGCATGACCAGTCACGATGCTGTCTACAAGTTGCGCAAACACTTCGGCGAAAAACGAATTGGTCATGCGGGCACGCTTGACCCAGACGCAACAGGATTGCTTGTAGTGGGGGTGGGTAACGCCACACGCTTGTTTCGATTCATGGAAAACATGGACAAGACGTACACGTGCGAAATTGTGTTTGGTAGTACCACGAACACCTTGGATGATTCAGGAGAAGTCACCGCAACGTTCAACATGGCATTGCCCAGCATCGAAGACATTCGACAAGTAATTGCCGAAAAATTCACCGGTGACATTTTGCAAGTGCCGCCGATGGTGTCGGCGCTCAAAGTAGATGGAAAGCGTTTGCATGAACTGGCACGCGAGGGAATTGAAATTGAGCGCGAACCTCGACCAGTGCGTATTGACTCATTTGAGATCGAATCCACGAATGACCCCATGGTGATTCGTGCAACAGTTCGATGCGGCGGTGGCACGTACATTCGCTCGCTCGGTGCTGACCTCGGAACAGCGTTGGGTGGTGGTGCTCACATCCGCAGTCTTCGTCGAC
>CAYSPE010000093.1:0-5527 GCA_964432845.1 uncultured Bifidobacterium sp. | reverse complement strand
TTTGGCGGAACAATCCCCATTGGCAACGTGATCTTTGGCCCACTCATGGACAGCATTGGCGCGCGTCCGGTGCTGTACATCGGTGCGGCGTGGGCATTGTTCCTCGCATGGTTCTGCGACATTAAGAAAATTGATGACGCAGAAAGCCGAGCAACAACTAATTCTGCGTTATCAGCGCAGTAACTACTCGTTCAGTTCGCGCTGATCGCGACCCTTTCACCAGCACCACGCGCGCCTGTAGGTCTTTCACGCGATTCATTACTTCAATGAGCGAGAGCCCTTCCGGCCCGTACGCATCGGTTTCAAACGGAATTACCGTGATGCCGAGGAGATGAGCCTCTTGCGCCACCTCTGCATGAGCAGATTTTGAATCTGCTACTTCGGCCATTTCACCGAGGACTGCAACTTTCTTTCCGTCAACATGAGCGAGAGCACGCAATGCGGCTTTCATTGACAACGTGTTCGCATTGTACGAGTCATCAAGAATCCGTATCCCTCTTGACCCCGTGCGCCACATCATGCGACCCCATTGGCCAGACGCGTTGACTAGTGCACGCACCGATTGTTCAAGTGTCATGCCACACGAAATTCCGACTGCAACAGCGGCAGCCGCATTGGCCGCCATGTGTTCCCCAGGAAACGGAATGTGTACTTCACAATTATCGCCTTGGTAGGCAAAATTGGCGGTAGCGCAACCATTGCTGTCTGACCCCACTGGGTGCCAACGGATGTCACTGATTTCGTTTCGTCCGTACAAAATGACATTTGAAGAGACACTGTTGAGTCGTGCCACGGTGCGTGAATCATCAGCATTGAGCACGGCAATTCCGGTGGGCGGCAATGCATGCACTAACTCGAATTTCGCGGTGGCAACACCTTCGACACCGCCCACTCGCTCACTATGGGCATCACCAATGTTTGTAATCACACCAATAAACGGATGCGCAACATCGCACAATCGCTTTATTTCGCCGAAGCCACGCATTCCCATTTCCAACACAAGTGCATCGCAGTCATCCGGCGCATTCAGAATGGTGGCGGGTACACCTATGTCATTATTGAGTGAACCTGTCGGCCAATGCGCGTGTTCAAAACCCTCATCAAGCACAGCTGCAACTAAATCCTTGGTACTGGTCTTGCCGGCCGAACCTGTGATGCCAACAATTCGTCGCGCGGAATAAGCGGGCAGCATGTGCACGTAATGTTCCGCCACCTGAGCCAAAGCGGTCATCGTGTCATCCACTTCAACACACGTAATGAATTCCGCCGCCTGCCCATGTTCTACGATGGCAAACGTTGCACCTGCCATCTGAGCTTGTAACAAGAATTGGTGACCATCCACGTCACCCTTAATGGCCACAAAAGCTTGACCGGATGCAAGAACGCGTGTGTCAAATGAAATTCCGTGAGCGACACAATCGGCTCCGACGAGATTTCCCGATGTGATTCGCGCAACATTCGAGGCCTCGATGCGCATGTGCTGACCCTAGTGGCGAGTACGGTCTATCTGATGGACACGGCCGATAATCGCACCACCCTTGTGGTTCTTTTTGGCGGCCAGTCGGCCGAACACGACGTCAGTTGTGTCACAGCAGCGCACGTTCTCCGTGCAGCCGATCCACGGAAGTACCGCACATTTCCCATCGGTATCGATCGTGATGGACAATGGCATACGCCTCAACTCGCTCAACTGCCCTCAGGCGGAGCCAATCCCACGGCACTGCCGAGCCGACTAGAAGCTTCGGGCGACACAACATCGGCGGCAGTTATTGGCGCCATGGCATCAACGGACATCGTGGTGATGCCACTTATTCATGGCCCGCTTGGCGAAGACGGAACAGTACAAGGACTCCTTGAATTGCTCGCGCTTCCCTACGTCGGCAGTGGCGTTCTCGCCAGTGCCGTGGCGATGGACAAAGGAATGGCCAAAACCGTATTTGCACAGAGTGGCATCCCGCAAGTTCGTCATGTCACCCATCGCGAAGATCGCATCACTGCATCAACGCTTGAATCCGTTGCTACCGAGATCGGATATCCCCTGTTTGTGAAGCCCGCGAATATGGGTTCGTCGGTGGGCGTAACCAAGGCTCACAATTTTGGAGAGCTTCGTGTAGCCGCCCAGCATGCAGCGTCATACGACGAATGGGTCGTCTTTGAAGAAGCAGTCGTTGCGCGCGAAATTGAAGTGGCTGTTATCGGCAACCGCTCCCCACGTGCATCATTGCCCGGTGAAATTACTCCGGGCAATGAGTTCTACGACTACGAAGACAAATACGTCACCGATTCAGCTGCGCTCACCATTCCTGCCACTCTCAGTCCGCAACAAACCGAAGAAGTGCGTACTCTTGCAATTCGCGCTTATGAGTCACTGCACTGTGAAGGGTTGGCTCGCGTCGACTTCTTCTTTGAAGAAGGCGGTCGCGGTTTCATGTGCAACGAGATCAACACCATTCCCGGCTTCACTCCCATCTCCATGTACCCAAAGATGTGGGCGGCGTCGGGACTTGAGTACTCAGATTTGATTGATGAACTTGTGATGCACGCGCGCGAACGGCATGGTCGCCGCAAGCGCAACACTGCGCATTAAGTAATCAGCTGCCCGATGCGGGCATGTTGATTGTTTGCCCGGGCAGCAACACCACTGTGTTGATATCGGGCCAGTTGTTGGCCGAAAGCAACGATGAATACGACACGCAGAACTTTGTCTTGATGCTGTAGAACGAGTCGCCTTTTTGAATGACATACGTACCGGCAGGGCGGTTATTGCAACCAGGACCCACAGGTCCCGGAGCCGTGGTTGCCCCCGTCACGGTGGTGCCACCGGCGGGAGGGGTGGTCGATGCCGGAGTTACTGCACTTGGTGGAATCTTGAGTGTCTCACCGGGGTACGGGAACTGCTCGGTGGACACCATGGCGTTGTAAGCCAGCAACGTAGAAACCGAGATGCCGTACTTGCTGGCCACCTTGATGGGCGTGTCGCCCGACTGCACCACGTACGTTTGCTCTGCACCAACTGCGCCTGCAGGCAATGTTGATGTTGTACCTGGTGCTGTGCTGGCAACTGGAGGAATGGTGGCAAAGTTGGTGGGCGTCACGTTAACCACTGTTGTGGCAACGCCCAAAGTGTCTCCACCACAGGCTGTGATGGTGGAACCACATGTCACCAAGCACACAGAGGCAGCCATAAGGCGACCTATTTGTGGGCGAACGATTCGGGTGAACACGAAAACAACAGTAGAGGCTGGCGCACCTCAAAAGGTGGCGCTTTGATTGTTAGTGAAGGTTCAAACGAGCGGACGCGCAGTGGGCGGAATGGGCGCAGGAAGCGACGAAGAACCCATGAGGTAAGAATCAACTCCGGCCGCACACGAACGGCCTTCGGCGATGGCCCACACAATAAGGCTCTGCCCGCGACCCATGTCGCCAGCTACAAACACACCTGGAACGTTGGTGGCATAGTTCGCGTCACGCGCAACGTTTCCGCGTTCGTCGTATGCAACTCCGAGTTGATCGAGCCATGAACCCTTCTCTGGACCAACAAAACCCATTGCGAGGAACACGAGGTCAGCAGGGATTTCACGATCCGTACCTTCCTTCTTCTCGAACTTGCCGTTCACCATTTCGACTTCATGCAACAAGAGAGCACGAACGTTGCCGTTACCGTCGTCGATGAATCGTTCGGTATTCACGCTGTACATGCGCTCGCCACCCTCTTCATGGGCCGACGTGACTTTGTACACCATTGCAAATTGTGGCCATGGGTTGCCCGCAGAGCGAGTGTCAGAGGGGCGAGGCATGATTTCGAGCTGAATGACCTGCTTTGCCCCTTGACGCAATGCAGTACCCAAGCAGTCGGCACCGGTGTCTCCGCCACCAATGATGACAACGTTCTTGCCAGCAGCATGAATTGCTGGCATTTCGAAATCGCCTTCTTGCACTTTGTTAGCAAGTGGCAGGTATTCCATTGCCTGATAAATGCCCTTTAACTCGCGACCAGGCACAGGCAGATCACGCCATGCAGTGGCACCACAAGCAAGAACAATCGCGTCATGCGATGCACGCAGAACTTCAATATCGACAGACCCGCCGACATCAGCGCCAGTACGGAACTCAGTACCTTCGGCACGCATTTGCTCGATGCGGCGATCAACATTGGATTTCTCCATTTTGAATTCGGGAATGCCGTATCGCAAGAGACCACCAATTCGATCGGCGCGTTCAAGCACCACAACATCGTGACCAGCACGCGTGAGTTGTTGAGCAGTCGCAAGACCAGCAGGTCCGCTTCCAATGACGGCAACTCGCTTTCCAGTTTTCAAAGACGGAATCTGAGGCGTCACCCAGCCTTCGTTCCAAGCATGGTCGATGATGGTGACTTCTACTTGCTTGATGGACACGGGATCTTGGCTGATGCCCAGAACACATGCCGATTCGCACGGAGCTGGACACAGGCGGCCAGTGAATTCAGGAAAGTTATTGGTGGCATGCAAGCGCTCAATTGCTTCGCGCCAGTGTTCGCGATACACCAAGTCGTTCCAGTCTGGAATGAGGTTGCCGAGCGGACATCCGTTATTACAGAACGGAATACCGCAGTCCATACAACGACCAGCTTGCGTATTGAGGACGTCGGAAGGAAATGGTTCATACACTTCTTTCCAATCCTTGAGACGCAGTTCTACTGGACGACGCTGAGGTCCTTTGCGACCCCATTGAAGAAATCCGGTTGTCTCACCCACGAGCAGCCTCCATCACCAAGTTTGCTGTTGCTTCTTCATCAAGGCCCTTCGCTTTTGCATCGGCCAAAACGTTGAGCACCTTCTTGTAATCGCGCGGCATCACTTTGCGGAAGCTTGACACCTCCACAGTCCATGCATTGAGTACACGTTCTGCCACTGCGGATCCTGTGAAATCATGATGGCGCTCAACGGTTGCGCGCAACCATTCTTCGTCGTCACCACCAACGTGTTCGAGTTCCACCATTTCGTAGTTCATGTTGGAGGCAAGAGCACCGTCTGGGTCATATACGTAGGCAATGCCACCAGACATACCCGCTGCGAAGTTGCGTCCAGTTGGACCCAACACCACTACTCGACCACCGGTCATGTATTCGCACGCGTGGTCGCCCACGCCTTCCACCACTGCAGTAGCTCCTGAGTTACGCACACAGAAACGCTCGCCCACAGTTCCACGGAGGAAGATTTCGCCGCCTGTCGCGCCATATCCAATGACGTTGCCAGCAATGACGTTTTCTTCAGCTACCAATGATGCGTCGCGATGTGGATGAACGATGATGCGACCACCCGACAAGCCCTTGCCGACGAAGTCGTTTCCATCACCTTCAAGTCGCATCTCAATTCCGGACGGAACGAACGCTCCGAAACTTTGACCAGCAGAACCAGTGAAGTGGATCTTGATGGTGCCATCGGGAAGGCCGGCGCCACCCCATGCGCGAGTAACTGCGTTACCCAACATGGTTCCCACTGTGCGGTTCACGTTCTGAATGGGCAACGAAATTTCCACTGGCTTT
>CAYSPE010000092.1:2363-5600 GCA_964432845.1 uncultured Bifidobacterium sp. | reverse complement strand
TGAGCAAAATGACAATGCTCGATGGTGTGCAAACCACACTTATCGAACAGGTGCCAGGCGTTGTAAAGGTTCGTGACGTCACCGACCACGCCACGGGCGCAAACCCCTACTACAAGTAGTTCGTTCTCACCCCAGCTGCATATATGGCAGGCTGAAGACGTGAAGGTCTCTCAGATTTGGTCTTATCCGGTGAAGTCAATGGTGGGGCAGCAATTGTCCTCGTGCGACGTATCCATGCTTGGAATCATGGGCGATCGCGAATGGGCCATTAGAGATATGGAACGTGGCGGTCTCCGCGGCGCCAAGCGCATTGGAGGCCTCATGCAGTTCACTGCGGAGTACATCGGTGATGGTTCGAAGAATGTGAACATCACGCTGCCGAACGGAAGGTCCGTCAAAAGTTCTGATGCTGATGTGAACAATCAGTTGTCTGAAGCTTTGGGAATTCAGGTCCAGTTGGAGTCGCTTCCTGCAGACGGAAATTTGGAACATTTCCGACGTGGCCCCGCATATGACAGTGACCCAATGAAGGAATTACGTGGGGTATTTGGACGCGATGATGACGAGCCGTTGCCCGACTTTGCGGTGTTTCCACCAGAAGTAGTGGAGTTCGAATCGCCACCTGGAACTCACTATGACTGCTGGCCACTCATGGTGATGACGACTTCTGCGTTTGCAGCCTTACGAGATGCATTGCCTGATTCGGTGATTGACGAACGTCGCTTTCGTCCAAGCATTGTGATTGACGGTGCGGAACCAGGTCATACCGAGTTTGGCTGGAAGGGGCACACGGCTTCTATTGGGTCCGCCGTTATTGAGTTTCTTGACCCATGTCCACGGTGCGTAATGCCTACTCGTCGCATTAATGATGCAATTCCCGAGGACCGCGCGATTTTGCGGCACATTGTTCGTGATCTGGATCAGAACCTCGGTGTGTACGCACGAATTCTGCAGCCAGGTTCATTCAGTGTGAATGACCACGTGCAGTTTCAATAACAAAAAAATTCGATTACGCAGGAGTCCAGTGAATTTCGACTCTGCGATTGACGCCAGAGATTTGGTCATCTGACTTCACGATGAAGCCCTGATACTCGATCCACATAATGAGACCCTTGGATGACAAATAATCGGCAACTGCCTTTGCGCGGAAATCAGCCAAGTTCTGCAGGTAGCGCTTTGAGTCGGTGGTGTTGTAGCGGGCGAATCCAGAAACTTGCAGCACGCCGCACTTGCCCTTCATGTCAACCAATGCTTTGTCCAATTTCGCTTTGTCGCCAGCGTCAAGTTTGATTTCAGAAGCCTCAAAATCAATCTGTGGTACCAGCATCTGTCCGGCAAGCGCAGGCATACCGGTGAGTTTGTCAATAGAGATGGATGTCTTTCCGCGTCGCACATTGAAACTCTTTGGTGCGCCAGTAGATACACCGCATTGGTTGGATGTCACCACAATCACCTTTGCGCCTTTCAACTTGGCGGGCACAACCGTGGCTGCACCAGTATCCGTTGGCTTCATCGTGAGAAAAGTTCGTCGAACAACTTTTCCCTTCTTGTTCTGAACAATGAACGTCACAGTTTGAACGCCTGCGAGTGCTGCAGTAGTTCCAAACTTCACTTCCACCACTCGCTCGTTTTTGTTGGTGGGGCTCAACGTTGGAGCAATTGCTGTTTTTGCAACGGCAATGGGTGCCAAGCCAGCACTGATGATGATTTGTGTGGGGGCCGAGACGCTTGAACTGTTGCCAGCCACGTCGGTGACGACGGCGGTGAGGGTCCATGTGCCACTGACCATGGTGCTCATATCGCAATAATTCACCGTTGTAGACGCGACAAAAGTACATGAGGCCTTATCGCTCTTTGTACTGAGGCCATTGATGGTTGCAAGATCGCCCGGTTGTACGTTTGCAACAGAAATCCGCGGCGTTGCGTCGATAGAAGTTGTTGCCCCATTGTCTTGAGCGTTGAATGGTGCCGCACTTGGTGCTGGCACATTGGTGTCAATGGTGACATTCAACGGTGCTGATGGTTGCGATGCATTGGTAGCACGGTCGGTGAGAACCACAGTGATTGACCAAACGCCGTCGGCGAGCGTCGGCAATGTGCACGACTTTTCTGAATTCGTCGCGGTGAACGAGCAACGAATAGTTAGACCGTTCGACACTGCGGTTACTACTGCCTGGTCCGTAGCGCTCGCCTCGCTCACCACAATGGTAGGGGTGTTGTCCAGAGTGACATTGTCAGTGTTGCTGAGGCCGGTGTCCGATGATGCGATAAGCGCGGCACTCTTTGTCATTACTGGTGCGGTGGTATCGATAGTGATGGTGAACTCGTCGGAGGCGGCCACCATGAATCCGGCAATAAGTTGACGCGCACGGTACTTCCAGGTTCCATCAGAAAGTGCAGTTGGAGTACACGTCTCCGTCGTCGTCTGAGGTACAAGCGAGCACACCACGTTTGGTGAACCCACTTTGGTGAATGTCACCGTGGTGTCAATTTGCGGAACCAGATCACCGATGCTCACTGTAGGCGTGGAGTCGGAGAGTGGTGCGTCTGATTGCACGGCCGGAATAGATGCAGTGATCTCTCGCACGGTGATGTCGGCACTCGATGTTGTTGATGAATTCGGTGAGTAATTGCCTGAATCCGTTCCCGACAAGGTGATGTTCGTAATTGACACGGGCTTGTTTCGTCCCAATTCAGCATCGTTGAACAACGCGGTGCTATTTACGGTGAATATGTCGCCGGCAATGCGATTGTCGGTGTAGGTAACAGTTGCGAGATTTGTTGCATCGTACGTTTTGCTGGCTGCAGCAGCAGTCACGGTCAGCGATTTTGTAGTGATGTTGGCGGTGGTGGTTGCCGTGGTGTTTTGTGTGTAGTTGCCAGCGTCGGTGCCGGTGATGCCGATTCCTGTTGCAGTGACTGTTTTGGCGGTGCCGGCGTTTTTGTTGGCGAATGTGGGTGTGCCGCTCACGGTGAGTACGTCGCCAGCGATGCGATTGTCTGCGTAGGTGACGGATGCTGTGGTGGTGGCGTCGTAGGTCTTGTTGGATGCGGTGATGGTGACGGTGAGGGCCTTGGCGGTGATGTTGGCTGTGGTGGTGGCTGTGGTGTTCTGTGAATAGTTACCAGAGTCGGTGCCGCTGAGGGCGATGCTGTTCGCGGTGACTGTCTTGCCGGTGCCGACGTTCTTGTCTGAGAAGGTCGGCGTTCCGCTCACGGTGAGTACATCTCCAGCGA
>CAYSPE010000092.1:0-2263 GCA_964432845.1 uncultured Bifidobacterium sp. | reverse complement strand
ACGTTCTTGTCTGAGAAGGTCGGCGTTCCGCTCACGGTGAGTACATCTCCAGCGATGCGATCATCTGCGTAGGCGACCGCAGCGACATTGTTGGCGTTGTACGTCTTGTTGGATGCGGTGATGGTGACGGTGAGTGCTTTGGCGGTGATGTTGGCGGTGGTGGTTGCTGTGGTGTTTTGTGCGTAGTTGCCTGCGTCGGTTCCGCTCAGAGTGATGCTGTTTGCGGTGACTGTCTTGCCGATTCCGACGTTTTTGTTGGCGAATGTGGGTGTGCCTGAAACGGTGAGTATGTCACCTGCGATGCGATCATCTGCGTAGGTGACCGATGCTGTGGTGGTGGCGTCGTAGGTTTTGTTGCTTGCGGTGATGGTGACAACAAGAGTCTTTGCTGTGATGTTGGCGGTGGTGGTGGCTGTGGTGTTTTGTGCGTAGTTGCCTGCGTCGGTTCCGCTCATAGTGATGCTGTTTGCAGTGACCGTTTTGCCGGTGCCGACATTTTTGTTGGCAAATGTGGGCGTTCCAGAAACGGTGAGTACGTCGCCTGCGATGCGGTCATCTGCATAGGTGACCGATGCTGTGGTGGTGGCGTCGTAGGTCTTGTTACTTGCGGTGATGGTGACAGTTAGTGATTTCGCTGTGATGTCGGCGGTTGAAGACGGCGCGCCCACTATGGAGAGTGTGTAGTTGGCGGCCTTGGTTCCACTGAGCGTGGCTGAGCTAATTGTGACGGCCTTATTGGTGCCAACGTTCTTGTCTGCAAACCGTGCCACAGGAGTTGAGAGTGCAATCTTGGCAGCATCATTTGCGTCTCCTGCCGGAACGTTGGTCAAGGTGAGCGATGCTGGGGTGCTTATGGTGGCAGAGGTTGTCTGGTTGTAGACACGCGAACTTGGCACTACCAATGAACCACCGATGGTAAGCGGGCGCTGAGTGATATTTGCACTGAAAGTGGGAAGGGTGAGGCTGTAATTCGCGGCATCAACGCCCACTAATGAATAGCCAGAGGTGGAGATTGAAATTGATGTTCCAACAGTTGCCTGGGCAAGAGTAAAAGTAGGAGTACCGCTCAACGAAACATCATCTGTTAACTGCACATCGCTGAGGCCTGGCGATACCGGCAGAGTGACATCTGCTGTTGCATCCGTCGTGGCGTCGTATACGTGATTGGCCACGGAGAATGCGCCCGTAATGGTGAGAGGTCGAGGGGTGATATTCGCCGTCAGTACCGCGTTGACCGACATGCTGGGAAGCGCATAGTTGGCGGCATCGGCACCAGAAATTGTTGTGTTTGAACTTGTGACCGTCTTGCCGTTGACTGCAGATTTTGAGTTATAGGTGGCTGTACCGCTTACGGTGAGTACATCGCCGGAGATTCGATCATCTGAGTACGTAACAGATGCGGAGTTAGTTCCGTCGTACATCTTGTTGGTGGGAGTCACGGTGACATTCAACGTGCGTTGCAAGATGGTTGCGGTTGTAGTGACTGATGTTGCGTATGAATAGTTCGCAGAGTCTGTTCCAGTGACAGAGATTCCCGAAACTGTGACTGTTTTGCCAACGGCAGCAGTCTTGTTGGCGAAGGTGCTACTTGTGTAGGTGATAGTTAGGGCATTACCGGTTACTCGATCATCACTCAATGTGATGGATGCATTAGTGGTTCTGTCATATGTCTTGTCAGCTGCGGTAGCTGTGATTGTAAGGACACGTGCTGTGATGTTGGCGGTGGTGGTGGTGCTGGCATTTTGCGTGTAATTGCCTGAATCGGCGCCGGCAAGGCTGATGCTGTTGGCCGTAACAACCTTTGATGTTCCTACGTTCTTGTTTGCAAAGGTGGCCGTGCCGCTCACCGTAAAGACGTCTCCGACAATTCGGTTGTCTGAATAAACAACAGAGGCGGTGGCGTCTCCGTCGTAGACCTTGTTTGACGCCGTGATCGTCACTGCCAAGGTTCTTGCTGTGATGTTGGCGGTGGTGGTGGCGGTGGTGTTTTGTGTGTAGTTGCCCGAATCGGTTCCGGTGATGGCGATGCTGTTGGCGGTGACGGTTTTGGCGGTTCCTACGTTCTTGTTGACAAACGTGGGGGTCCCGCTAACGGTTAACACATCATTCGTCACGCGGTTGTCGGAATAGACGACCGAAGCAGTATCAGTTGAGTCGTAGACCTTGTTTGACGCGGTGATCGTCACTGCCAAGGTTCTTGCTGTGATATTGGCGGTGGTGGTGGCAGTGGTGTTTTGTGTGTAGTTGCCCGAATCAGTACCGG
>CAYSPE010000091.1:0-5639 GCA_964432845.1 uncultured Bifidobacterium sp. | reverse complement strand
ATGCTTCGGCACTCAAGATGCCATAGAACCGTTCGAAGCCCAAGCCAGTGGGCCAACGGTCGAACGGACCCGTCAGCGTTTGCTCGTGCGCAGGAGTCACGTGCCATTTGCCGAATGCTCCCGTGGAATACCCGCTCTGTTTCAGGATCTCTGCAACCGTTGCGGCTTCCTTCGGAATGATGCAGTCGTATCCCGGAAACGCCGATGCGCCTTCTGGAATGTTGCCCATGTGTACTGCATGGTGATTGCGACCCGTGAGCATTGCTGCACGCGTGGGAGAGCACAATGCCGTGGTGTGGAACTGGTTGAACTTCAATCCGTTCGCGGCCACGCGATCCAATGCCGGCGTGGGTACCGGACCACCAAACGTGCCGCACGTTCCGAACCCCACGTCATCCAAAAGGATCAACACGATGTTGGGAGCTTCGCTAGAGGGAAAGTTGCCATCGACTGGCGCAGGGTCTGAATCACCAATCAACCGACCCGTGGTGCCAGTGAATGGCGCGGTCGATTTTGGCAGTGCTGGTCCGGTGGGCTTGGCCATAATCAGCCTGCGAATCCCTTGTTGTCCAATGACATGCGGAATTGATTCACCACATCAACATCGCCCGACACCTTGATGTCGCCCGACTCCACTGCTTCACTCCACAAGCGTCGACCCGACACCACACCCATGAACACATCGCGATTCATGCGCACCAGTGATTGCGCCCCCCATGCATTGGTAGGAACCGCAACGCAGTTTCGAATATGCAGACCAGCTTCTTCATCACCAATAGCAAATGCAATGTGATGATCCACTCCTTCAATCTTTTCTGGGTCCACCAGTACACGCAGCGTGTGCACGATGCCCACCGCAGATGACTCGGCGAGGAACTTCGGATTGAAATTGTGCACCATGAACCTGTCCATGGGGAATGAACCATCCAAATGACGCGCACGCGTGATGCACCAGTTGCGAATGTTCGCAGCGGGCGTGCGTTCGGCAATCACTCGCAAGCACGAAGCCAGTAATGCACGGTCGTCGGCTGTTGCGCCTTCGGAGCGCACCAACCACGTGGCCAATTCCGTGGCCCAGCGGATATCGTCTGCTGCCAATGCGGCAGCACTTTGCGCAACCACTTCTGCACGCCCACCAAATCCGGCGATCAATTTTGCGAATCGCTCAGCAGGCTCCAGCGGGAACATCTTTGATTCATCACCGTCGAACCAACCGCGGATACCCATATAAATCTGACGCACATGATGTTCTGTCACCCCGTAACGCTCAGACGTGAGGTAGTCCACGTCGTACAACGCGGGCAGAGTGACACGCGCGGCAATCTCATCTGCGGTCCACCCCCTGTTCATGGCACGCACCGTTTGGTCCCACATGAACTGAATGCTGTCGCGATAGCGCGTGGCAATGGCGCGAATGTTCTCCTTGCCCTTTAACGCTGGCCCGTGCGTTGCCACCAAATACTCCGGCGCCCAACTGATGATGTTGTCGATACCGGGAATCAACACGCGTGGGTCGCGATATTCCTCACCACGAATGGCAAACACGTTGAACAACACAGGCCACACCGAGTTGTGCACGCAGGTTCCAATGTCAGAAAAATAGAAGTTCACCGAGTCATCGGAGTCGCTGGGTGAATGCACCGCATGCACGGTCATGCCAGCAATCGTGAGTGTCTGGCGATCACCCAACAAGTGCGTGGCATCTACATAGCCAGGCGTGTACGGCGCATGATTGGGATGCTTGTAGAAATACCCCAACCCCACATTCACCGTTGCATCAGGACCTTCGGTGGGCATCACCACTGCGAACTGCTCCACGATTCCGCGCGCATATGCAGGCGAGATCTCGCCCAGCGTGCGGGCCTTGTTGCCCTTTACCTTCTCGTGCGCGTAGATGGGCAGTGGCGAAACGTGATTGCCTTCCTCGAAGATGGCCTTCGTGCCCTCCACGTAGTGGAAGTGCGTGTAGATCACTGCGGCAATGGGCGCATCGGTCATCTCACGCAACCGGCGCAACGCCTCGCGCATCTCCTCAATGGACTCCCCCGTGTCAATCGCAATGATTCCCTCGGGTGCTTCGATGAACGTCTGGTTCGACAAACCGTTGCCCACGAAGTTCCACACGCCCTTGCGCACTTCATAGAAGCCAGCAGTGAGTACTTCGCTCTGCTCGGCGTGGCCCTTGTGCACTCGCTGACCACCCGCGGTGGTGACCACGTTCTGTGTATGTGTATCGAAACTACGCGTCATGTTTTGCTCCTGGTGTTGAAAATTCTGTGGTCATAAAAAGGGGTGCCAGCAAAATGGCACAACTGGTGGCAATGGCATCTTGTTTCAATTGTGCTGCTGTCAATCGAGTGACTCCACGGTCGCGATCCCACTCCCAGTCGGCTACCGCACCGATGTAGTGGGTCATCATCTGTTCAATACGGTTGCGGCGAATCTTTGCGGGCACGTCTGGCAAAGCCTCCACCAATCGATTCGTCAACTCGCGCACGGGCATCGACACGGGCAACGCGTTCTTCACCGTGATGGCGAAGTGGTCGAACTCGGTGCGCAACAAAAAGCGTGCGTACCAACAGTTGTTGGTGGTGACGTAATCAATGAGCGGCACACACAATGCCGACACCAACGACACCACATCGTTCGTGCCATTCGAATCAATCTCGGCAATCATGCGCAAGCGACGCTCATTGATGCGATCCATACGCCGCGTGAACACCGCTGCCACCAAACCAGCGCGATCGCCAAAGTGATACTGCGCAGCAGAGTTGTTCTTCTGCCCTGCCTCAATGGAAATGTCTCGCAACGAAGCCGTCTCAATGCCCTGCACCGCAAACAACCGTTCCGCCGCATCCAACAGGGCGTCCCGCGCCTCTTCCCCCGACCTAGCCATGGGTTGATACTAAGTCACCTGACTTAGTTGTTAGGAACCCAGGTCAGAAACAAGTGGCCCGCAATAACAAAGGACCCCGAGCAGAAGCCCGGGGTCCTTTTCGTTCACACGGCGCAAGCGCCGCAGGTTGAATCAGCTACAGCCGCTGGTGCTGCCGCATGATGGGCATGCGTGGCAGGAGCCGGCGCGCTGCATTTGCACGCCGCACATCATGCACATGGGAGCGTCGCTGTGGCGAGCAATGCCCTGTGCTGGTGTGTTCTCACCCTTTGGTGCGGTGGGTGCGATGCCAAGTTCAATCTTGGTAACCAGTTCTTCCACTGATTCGATTGACTTTGGATCAACAGCCATGTCGCCGTTTGAGCTTTCAGTGTTGATTTCCATGACGTCAACACCAGGAAGTGTTGGCTGAATGCGCTCGTCGCGGCTGAAGATGCCGAGTTCTGCGCGCTCGTCGTAGGTCATGTATTCAAGAGCAAGGCGACGGAACAGGTAGTCCATGATGGACGAAGCCATACGGATATCTGGATCGTCGGTCATGCCTGCAGGCTCGAAGCGCATGTTGGTGAATGCTTCCACGAATGCGCGAAGAGGTACGCCGTACTGAAGACCGTACGAGATGCTCTTTGCGAATGCATCCATGATGCCCGAGAGTGTTGAACCCTGCTTCGACACGGTGAGGAAGAGTTCGCCGGGGCGACCATCTTCGTACTCACCAACGTTTGCAAAGCCCTTGCAATCGGCAACGCGGAACTCGAAGGTGCGGCCGCTACGTGAGCGAGGCAACTTCTGACGCACTGGCTTGGTGACAATCTTTTCAACAACGCGCTCGATGACTTCTGTTGCTGCAGTTGCAGCGGCAGGTGCATCAGCCTTGTCGTCGTCCTTCTTGGTTGCAGAGAGGGGCTGGCCCACCTTGCAGTTGTCGCGGTAGATAGCAACAGCCTTGATACCAAGCTTCCACGAGAGCATGTGAAGAGCTTCGATGTCCTCGATGGTTGCTTCTTCTGGCATGTTCACTGTCTTTGAGATTGCGCCCGAAAGGAATGGCTGCACAGCACCCATCATGCGAACGTGACCTTCGTAGTGAATGGTGTTGTCACCCATGGAGCAAGCGAACACGCTGATGTGGCTTGCTTCAATGTGTGGTGCACCAAGGATCGACTTGTTCTCATCGATGTAAGCAACGATGTCGTCGACCTGCTGTGCGTTGTAACCAAGGCGGCGAAGTGCGCGAGGAATTGTTTGGTTCACGATGCTCATGGAGCCACCGCCCACCATCTTCTTGAACTTCACGAGACCAAGGTCAGGCTCAACACCGGTGGTGTCACAGTCCATCATGAAGCCGATGGTGCCAGTTGGTGCAAGCACGGTGGCCTGTGAGTTACGAACGCCGTACTCTTCGCCGTCACGGACTGCTGCATCCCATGACTCCATGCCGGCGAACACAAGATCTTCCTGGACAACGTTGGTGTTCAAGATTTCGTTGTGTGCGTCGCGGTGCATGCGCAATACGTTGAGCATGTACTTCTCATTCTCGGCGAAACCACTGAATGGTCCCATGCGAGAAGCGGTACGTGCGCTGGTGGCGTATGCATGACCGGTCATGAGTGATGTGAGAGCAGCTGCCCATGCACGACCCTCGTCTGAGTCGTATGCGTAACCAAGTGCCATGAGAAGAGCACCAAGGTTTGCGTAACCAAGACCAAGCTGACGGAACTTGCGGCTGTTCTCGCCGATTGCCTCTGTTGGGTAATCGGAACGGCCCACCAAGATTTCCTGTGCGGTGAACATGACCTCGATGGCGTGGCGGTATGCCTCAACATCGAAACGGTCGTTGTCATCGAGGAACTTGAGCAAGTTGAGTGATGAAAGGTTGCAAGCTGAGTTGTCAACGTGCATGTATTCAGAACATGGGTTTGAACCGTTGATGCGACCTGACGCGTGAGCGGTGTGCCACTTGTTGATGGTGGTGTCGAACTGAAGACCTGGGTCTGCACACTCCCAAGCGGCCTGTGCAATTTGACGCCACAGATCGCGAGCCTTGATGGTGCGAACAACGCGACCATCGGTGACTGCGGTGAGGTTCCAATCGCGGTCTTCTTCAACAGCCTTCATGAATTCATCGGTGACGCGCACTGAGTTGTTTGCGTTTTGGTACTGCACGCTGAACGAGTCGGCACCGTCGAGATCCATGTCGAAACCTGCGTCGCGCAACACGCGAGCCTTGCGCTCTTCTTTCACCTTGCACCAGATGAACTCTTCAACGTCGGGGTGATCGGCGTTGAGGATGACCATCTTTGCCGCACGGCGAGTTTTACCGCCCGACTTGATGGTGCCGGCTGATGCGTCTGCGCCGCGCATGAAAGAAACTGGACCAGAAGCGGTTCCGCCACCTTCAAGAATTTCTTGGCTGGAACGAATCTTCGAAAGGTTGATACCTGAACCTGAACCGCCCTTGAAGATCACGCCTTCTTCGCGGTACCAGTTGAGAATTGCAGACATCTTGTCTTCAACCGAGAGGATGAAGCATGCGCTTGCCTGCTGTGGCACGCCCTTCACACCAATGTTGAACCACACAGGGCTGTTGAATGCAGCGCGCTGTGTGACGAGGATGAACTTGAGCTCTGCACGGAATGCTTCTGCTTCTTCGTTGTCGACGAAGTAACCACCTTCGATACCCCAGGTGGTGATGGTGTCGGCAACACGATCGATGACCTGACGCATGGAATGTTCACGCTCT
>CAYSPE010000090.1:0-5683 GCA_964432845.1 uncultured Bifidobacterium sp. | reverse complement strand
AGTACGGGACGAAAAAGAAAATGACTTAGTAGCTACGAGCCGAACGCTTCTTGCTAGCTGCTGCTGGACCACGTGCACCGCGGGGTGCGCCCGGACGTGAGTCACGTGAGCCGGGGCGTCCACTTGACGAACGATCGCCGCGTGGCGCTCGGTCATCGCGTCCGCGGAAGCTACCGCGGTCATCGCGGCCACGTGAATCACGATCACCGCGTGGTGCACGGTCATCACGTCCGCGGAAGCTACCGCGATCATCACGTGAGCGGGGAGCACGGTCGTCACGACCGCGGAAATCATCACGTGAGCGTGGCGCACGATCGTCACGACCACGTGAATCGCGCTCGTCGCGTGAGCGTGGTGCGCGGTCATCTCGACGGTCGTCGCGTGGTGCACGGTCATCACGGCCGCGGAAATCATCACGTGAGCGTGGTGCACGGTCGTCACGACCACGGAAATCATCGCGACGATCTTCGCGAGGAGCACGATCATCACGGTCGCGGAAATTACGACCGCCCGAGCGTCCGCCGCCATAGGACTTGCCGCCAGAGCGTCCACCGCCGTATCCGCCGCGACCACCATTGCGGCCACCTTGCGGACGACGTTCTTCAAGATTTGGCATCTCGCGGAATGCGCGTTCACCTGGTGCAATCTCGGTGAGGATGTCGTCACCCATGGCAACATTCTTGGTGATGGGGTCAATACCTGCATCGCGAGCAAGGCGCTTCACATGGCGGCGCATGTTCTCGGTCACCATAGTGATGACGGTTCCTTGTGCTCCCGCACGTGCTGTACGACCTGAGCGGTGCAAGAACGCCTTGTGCTCTTCTGGTGGATCAGCATGGATCACCACTGCGATGTCGTCAACGTGAATGCCACGCGCAGCCACATCCGTTGCAACGAGGGTGTCTACCTTGCCAGAAGCAAGTGCTGCCAAGTTGCGCGCACGCACGTTCTGAGAAAGATCTCCGTGCAATTCAACGCTAGGAATGCCGGCCTTCACCAATGCTTCGGTGAGCTTGCGAGCGCCGTGTTTTGTGCGTGTGAACACCAAGGTGCGACCAGGTGCGGCGCACAAATCAGAAATCACATTGAAGCGTTCTGCTTGAGTGACCTGGAAGAAGTAGTGCGTCATCGCAGCTTCGTTTTCTTCCGTTGATTCAACCTCGTGCGTGATGGGGTTCTGAAGGAACTTCTTCACTACTTTGTCAATGCCACGGTCAAGAGTTGCAGAGAAGAGCAAGCGCTGACCTTCGCGAGGTGTCTTTTCCAAGATGCGAGTGACGTGCTCAAGGAAACCCAGTTCGGCCATGTGGTCGGCCTCGTCGAGAACGGTGATTTCCACGGCATCAAGGTCAACATGGCCAGACTCCATTAAGTCGATGAATCGACCAGGACAAGCCACGACAACATCAACGCCATTTCGCATTGCGGTGATTTGTCCGCCGTAACCAACGCCGCCGTAGACGGTGGCGGTGCGCATGCCGACTGCTTCTGCAAGTGGAGCGATGACGTCACGTACTTGGTTTGCCAATTCGCGGGTCGGAACTAAAATCACGGCGCGAGGGGCGAATGGTTCGCGACGCTTACCACTCTCCATGAGGCGTGCGATGAGAGGCAAGCTAAATGCGAGCGTTTTGCCAGAGCCAGTGCGGCCACGTCCTAACGTGTCGCGGCCCGACATCGCGTCGGCGATGGTTGCCTGTTGGATGGGGAATGGATTGAGAATGCCTTGTGCAGCAAGCTCTTTGACCAGGGGCATAGGCAGACCGAGGTCAGCAAAAGAAGGACTGGTGTCCATGGTGGGGGTATCTCCCTTGTAGGGCCACAGATACCGGTGTGTACCCATGGACGCAATGAATGCCTGACCAAACTACAGCAGCGCCTGTGGAAAAACTAGGGGCTTGTGGAAAAACCTTGAAATATTCAAGGTGACAGGTGGCTCAGGAGTGAAGGGTGACCTTGATGGCGCATTCTGCGGTGGCGGTACTGCCTTTTCCGAGGGCCTTCTTTACGAAACTCATGACGCCGAGCAGTGCCCAGCCCACCTTGTATTTCGCTTTCACCAACTCAGCAACTCGCTTAACGTCGTCTTGTTCCAAAACAACCGCTGCGCCTTCGTACACGGTGGTGCCATCGACAACTGCACCTTTCATGTTTGATACAGCCAAGCTGGCGCGAGCATCGTTCTTAATGCGCTTCACTTTGTATGAGTAAGTATCGGTCGTGAAGGCGTAGCCGCCATCGAATGGAACAATCCACACGGGCAAAGACACGGGCGTTCCGTCTTTTTTGTATGAGGTGAATGACACGTACTTTGCGTCGTCAAGATCTGCAGGCATGATGGCTCCTGTCTAAATAACGCAGTAAAACTGCGATGCATTGGTCGGGGAGCGGGGACTTGAACCCCGGGCCTCCTGGTCCCAAACCAGGCGCGCTACCAACTGCGCCACACCCCGTGAATGTGATTAAGGATATCGGGACTAGTTGTTACTTGGCGCGCTTGGCTTGCTTTGCAAGACGCTTTGCGCTGCGACCGATGGGCGCAATATTGCGGTGGTCAAGGTCGCCTATTTCATTGCCGTTGGTAAAGAGCACGCGGTAACGAAGCCAATTGAAGCCATTGGCCAAGATGACCTTGCCCTCAGTGCCCTCAGGTGCGCCGTCGATGTCCACCGTGGTGACCACCTTGTCGCCGATGCGCAGGTTGATCTGGCCAGAATGTGGCTTGGCGAGTGCGTGGGGCTTCCAGATGGTCATGTCTCCATTATTGCGCCAAAGAGTGCTTGGGAAGCGAACCGATACACTTCGCACCCTGTGAAAAGCACTCTCGAAGCCCTAGAGGGCAACCAAGTAAAGCTGTCCATCGAAGTTGATGAGTCGGAATTCGACCGCAACATTGATGCGGCATTCCGCAAGATCGCCCATGAAGTCCGTCTGCCAGGCTTCCGCCCAGGCAAGGCTCCTCGTCGTGTACTTGAAGCACGCATCGGCGCTGACGCGGCTCGTGGTCAAGCAATCCAAGATGCAATCCCCGAGTACCTCACCAAGGCCGTGCGTGAACACGCAGTCGACTTGGTAGCAACTCCCGACGTCAAAGTCACCGGCGGTGAAGAATCTGGAGTTCTCACTTTTGAGGCAACGTGCGAAGTACGTCCTGAAATCACAGTGGCTGGTTACAACGGGTTGCGCGTAGAACTTGTGAACCCTGCACTGTCCGACGAAGAGTTGGAAGAGGCACTCACCACCGAGCGTCGTCGTTTCGGCAATTTGGTCGATGTCGATCGTGCCGCAGCAGTGGGCGACAACGTTGTGATTGACCTTGAAGGTCTCCGCGATGGTGAGCCCGTTCCCGGTCTCAACGTTGATGAATGGACATATGAAATTGGTCGCGGTTGGGTTGCGCCTGGTTTCGATGACCAACTCACCGGTGCGAAAAAGGGTGATGTCCTTAAGTTCTCCGCGGTTCCTAACGGAACAGAGGAGTCCGCCGATTTCGTTGTCACCGTCAATCGCGTGCAAACACTGGAAATTCCAGAACTCACCGATGCGTGGGTCAGCGAGAACATTGCCGACGCTGAAACAGTCGACGAGTGGAAGCAATCGTTGCGCGCTCGGTACGAAGAGATGCGTGTCAATCAAATGCGTCGTACGGTCGTTGACCGCATGACTGATGAATTGGCCAAGCTTGTAGTCATTGAGGCTCCAGAGTCAATGGTGAACGCAGACCTGCAAGCTCGTGTGCAAAACACGATTCAGCAGTTCCAGCAGCAGGGCATTGCGCTTGATCAATGGCTGTCAGCCACTGGTCAAGATGCAGACTCATTCATCGCCGGAATGAAGGAGCAGTCGGAGAAGGCTGTCAAGGTCGATTTGGCTCTGCGCGCAGTTGCCACTGCACAGGGTATTGAAATCACCGATGCCGACATCGAGGCCGAATACGAAGCCATTGGCGTTCGTGTGAATGAAAAGACCGCCAAGGTGCGTCGCGCATACGAACAAAATGATGCCGTTACAGATTTGGTCGCCCAGATGCGTAAGTCGCAAGCGCTCGAGTGGTTGCTCCACAACAGCGTCTATGTAGACCAAAATGGTGCAACACTCGATACAGACACCGTGTTGGGTGAACATGATCACGACCATGACCACGACGGTCACGACCACGATTAATTGTTCACCCCTCGCTCACTGTTCAACTAAGGATTAATGATGAACTTCCAGAACTATTACGTTCCCAACGTCACCGAGCAAACAAGTCGTGGCGAGCGTGTGTACGACTTGTACTCACGTTTGTTGAAGGAAAACATCATCTTCCTTGGAACGCCAATTGACGACACCATCGCGAACCTCATTTGCGCTCAGCTCATCCACCTGGAGAGCGAGAATCCTGATCGCGATATCAACATTTACATCAATAGCCCTGGTGGCGACATCAATTCATTGTTTGCTATCTACGACACCATGCAGTTCATCAAGAACGACATTGCCACCATTTGTCTCGGACAAGCAGCGTCGGCAGCGGCAGTTCTGTTGGCCGCCGGCACCAAGGGCAAGCGCTTGGCTCTTCCTCATAGTCGTGTGCTGTTGCACCAGCCATATGGCCAGGTGGGATACGGCCAAGTCACCGACCTTGAGATCGCTGCTAATGAGATCTTGCGGATGCGCGACCTTTTGGAAGAGATTCTGGCCAACCATACGGGCCAGAGCATCGAGCGAATTCATGCAGATACGGACCGTGACTTCGTATTGGAAGCAAAAGAGGCCCTTGAGTATGGCATTATCGATGATGTGATTTCTTCACGTGAGCTTGCGGACCGTTCCGGTCCAATTCGCTGACGCACATCTCGAGGGAGGGCCTTCGTGGCCAAATTTACGGAAACAGGCGAGTTGCTGAAGTGCTCGTTCTGTGGCAAGTCGCAGAAACAGGTTAAGAAGCTCATTGCTGGCCCTGGTGTGTACATCTGCGATGAATGTATTGAGCTGTGCAATGAAATCATTGAAGAAGAAGTGGGTGACCGCTCCGACGTTCGTCTTGACACATTGCCCACGCCTACCGAGACACGCGCCTTTCTCGATGAATACGTAGTGGGTCAAGAACGCGCCAAGAAAGTTCTCTCCGTCGCTGTTTTTCATCATTACCGTCGTCTGCAATACATGCAGCAAAGCTCTGGAATTCGTCGCGACGATGTAGAGCTCCAGAAGTCGAACATTCTGTTGCTTGGCCCAACAGGTTGCGGCAAGACTCACTTGGCTCAAACCTTGGCTCGCATGCTGAACGTGCCATTCGCAGTAGCAGATGCAACGGCGCTCACCGAGGCCGGTTATGTGGGCGAAGATGTTGAGAACATTTTGCTGAAACTGTTGCAAGCAGCTGATTTCGATGTGAAGAAGGCCGAACAGGGCATCGTGTATATCGACGAAATCGACAAGGTCGCGCGAAAGGCCGAGAACCCCAGCATTACTCGAGACGTATCCGGCGAAGGTGTGCAGCAAGCACTGCTCAAAATTCTTGAAGGCACCACCGCTTCTGTGCCGCCTCAAGGTGGTCGCAAGCATCCGCATCAAGAGTTCATTCAGATCGATACCACCAATGTGTTGTTCATCTGCGGTGGCGCATTCGCCGGCCTCGAACTAATCATCGAGCAACGTATCGGTCACAAAGGAATGGGTTTCCATGCCACTGTCTCAT
>CAYSPE010000089.1:0-5701 GCA_964432845.1 uncultured Bifidobacterium sp. | reverse complement strand
CCTTCTTAGCGGGCGCGGCCTTCTTCACGACTTTCTTGGCAGGAGCAGCCTTCTTAGCGGGCGCGGCCTTCTTCACGACTTTCTTGGCAGGAGCAGCCTTCTTTGCAGGTGCGGCTTTCTTGACCACCTTCTTGGCAGGTGCGGACTTCTTAGCGGGCGACTTTTTGGCAGCCATGGTGACCATTCTCCTTACATCGGGCATCCGCCCGTGTTGCCCCGAGAGGCTACGGGTGAAATGAGGTTTTTCTTACTGGTTTCGGGTAACGATGACGCCAATACTTGCACCCTCGACCGCCACCGTACGGTCCATAGCGGTATCCCACACCACGGAAGTGGCCAGGGTTTCACCTGCAATGAGGGCTTCATGGGGTCCAATTTGAGCCTTCACAGCGTCATCAACGCCCAGTGTGAGCACGATGCGATCAGACACGTCAAGTTGAGCGTCTCGGCGCGCCTGCTGCACGGCGCGAATCACGTCGCGAGCCAATCCTTCTGCTTCAAGTTCGGGTGTCACATTGATATCGAGCAACACGACACCAATTCCGCCGGGCAATGACGCGCTTGCCGAATCGGACTGCGTCACGAGTTTCAACGTGTACTCACCTGGCTGCAATTGCTCGCCGGCCACGTGAATGACATCACCGTCTTGGGTCCACTCACCTTTTTTCACCGCACCAATAACGGCTTGGGTGTTCTTTCCGAGCCGTGGTCCAACGACGGCGGGAACAACCTGTAACTCGTGTGATGCCACCGAATCAACATCGGCGGTGAGAACAACATTGCGCACATTGACTTCGTCACGAACAATGTCGAGATAATCGCTAAGAGACGCCGCCTGAGCGGAAGCAATTGTGAGCGTTGCCAATGGCAAACGAACGCGACGCCCATGCGCCTTACGAACCGACAATGCCGATGAACACACGTCACGCACCATGTCCATTGCCGACACAAGCGCAGTGTCACGAGGCAATGATTCAGACGATGGCCAATCGGTGAGATGCACACTGGGAGCGCCCACATTGAGCCCCGCATAAATTTCGTCAGTAATCATTGGCAACAACGGCGCCGAGATTTGAGTCAACAGATGAAGAACAGTGTGCAAGGTGTCAATGGCATCTTGATCGCCAGCCCAAAACCGGTCGCGACTACGGCGGATATACCAGTTCGTGAGCACATCGAGGAAGGACCGAATTGTTTGACAAGCAGCAAACAGATCGTATGAGTCCATTGATGTTGTGACAGCGTCAATAGTGTCGGCCAATTTTCCGAGCACATATCGGTCGAGAACATGGGAAGAATCTGTGCGGAATGAACCACTCTTCTTCTCGGCATTGGCATAGAGCGACAAGAAGTAATAGGAGTTCCACATGGGAAGCAACACCTGGCGAACCGTGTCGCGCATACCTACTTCAGTCACAGAGAAGTCTCCACCGCGCAGGATGGGAGAAGACAACAAGTACCAACGCATGGCGTCTGCACCGTGGGAATCAAACACCTTCATGGGGTCTGGGTAGTTGCGAAGGCTCTTCGACATTTTTGCGCCGTCGTCGCCCAACACAATGCCGTGACTGACACAAGAAGAAAACGATGGACGGTCGAACAACGCCGTGGCAAGGACGTGCAACGTATAGAACCAGCCGCGAGTTTGGCCGATGTATTCAACAATGAAGTCGCCGGGGTAATGACTTTCAAACCACTCGCGATTCTCAAACGGGTAGTGCACCTGCGCAAATGGCATGGATCCACTTTCAAACCAGCAGTCGAGAACTTCAGGAACTCGACGCATCATTGACTTGCCCGTTGGGTCATCGGGATTTGGTCGCACGAGATTGTCGATGCCAGGTCGATGCAACTCAGTGACTTCAACACCGAAATCTTTGCTTAGTTCTTCGAGAGATCCGTATACATCAACACGCGGGTAGAGCGGGTCGTCACTCTTCCACACCGGAATGGGTGAGCCCCAAAATCTGTTCCGACTGATGGCCCAGTCGCGAGCATTCGCAATCCATTTGCCGAATGAACCATCTTTGAGATGTTCGGGCGTCCAAGAAATCTGTTGATTCAACTCAACCATGCGGTCGCGGAATTTTGTAACTTGCACAAACCACGACGACACGGCGCGATAAACGAGAGGCTCAGCACAACGCCAACAATGCGGATACGAGTGGTTATACGTATCGTGTCGCACCACGACGCCCATTTCTTTGAGTGTCTTGATGACATCTGGGTTTGCATCAAATACGTGACGGCCAACCCATGGGGTTATCTCGCTCGTGTACTGACCATGTTCATCCATCGGACAGATGGTGGGGATACCCGCGGCATTGCATTCGTTTTGGTCATCTTCACCAAAACCGGGTGCCATGTGAACCACGCCAGTTCCGTCTTCAGTGGTGACAAACTCCGCACCCAATACTTTGAAGGCATTCTCTGTGGAAGCAAGAAATGGAAAGAGTGGCGTATAAGAACGGCCAACCAATTCACTTCCCTTGATGGTGCCCATTTGTTCTGCACCGTCAAATTCTTTTTCGTATGCACCCAAACGAGCTTGGGCCATGATGTACGTATTGCCATCGGTGTGCTTCAACAGTGCGTAGTCAACATCTGGACCAACGGCTAACGCCAAATTGCTGGGAAGGGTCCACGGTGTTGTGGTCCAGGCGAGAATCTTCTCCCCTGTTTCCAATTGGAACGAAACAGTGAGTGCCGGATCCTGACGGTCGCGATAGACATCGTCCATTCGTGTCTCGGTATTGGACAATGGAGTTTCGCAACGCCAGCAATATGCCAATACGCGAAACCCTTCATAGATGAGACCCTTGTCGTACAACGTACGAAATGCCCACATGACACTTTCCATGTATGGCGTATCAAGCGTTTTGTAGTCGTTATCGAAATCAACCCACCGAGCTTGGCGAGTGACGTATCGACGCCATTCATCTGTGTAGCGCAGCACGCTGGTGCGGCAGGCGTCGTTGAACTTGTCGATGCCGAACGCCGTGATGGCCGGATGGCCAGCAATCCCTAGTTCTTTCTCTGCCTCTACCTCTGCTGGAAGTCCGTGACAATCCCATCCGAACCGACGCTCTACGTGCTTGCCGCGCATTGTTTGGTATCGAGGTACGGCATCCTTGACGAATCCGGTGAGCAAGTGCCCATAGTGGGGTAATCCATTGGCAAATGGTGGCCCGTCGTAGAACACGAATTCGTTGTTGCCAGAGTCGCCCGCAGAGCGTGATTGCACGCTGCGTTGAAAAGTGTTTTCTGATTCCCACCGTGCCAGCACGCCCTCTTCCAAACGGGGGAAATTGGGCTGAGGATCAACGGCTGGGTAGGTCACGCGATAAGGCTAATAGTTGCCGGGGCCTCAGCACCCAAGAAATGCCATAACGATATTCAGTCCAATCAACACCACCAGTGGCGTGAGGTCGAATCCACCAAGTGGCGGCAGCACTCGACGAATGGGTTGAAACACCGGCTCGGTCACCTTGTACAGCGCCTGCACAATGGGAGCAAATGGGCTTGCCGAGGTAATGGGAAAGAACGAAGAAATTGCGCGAGCAATGATGACGAGCTGGTACAGATGTACAAGCTCACACACGATGTACATACGAACGCCTTAGTAACGAGTGGAGTCGAAACTGACGGCTGGCTTCAACAAGTACACACCTGCGCCAACTTTTTCCATGCTGCCGCCAAGTGCAAAAACCACGCCGCATGCAAAGTCAACAAGACGACGCGACGTGTCGCGATCAACGCCTTCAAGATTCACAATGACTGGGGTGCCCGACTTGTAATGGTCGCCAATTTCGGGTGCATCAGCAAAATGCCGTGGCCGCACGGTGACAGTGTCCCCAGATGCAGGAACAGCACGTACTGTTGCAGAAGTTCGAGGAGTGCCTACCGGACGAACGTGCAAACCCGAATCATCGGGGCGGCGCGTGGCACCGGTGTCGTCAACTCGCATAGGACGTGGTGCGGGTCGAGAAATTTCAGAGGAGTACTCAGGCTCGTAGTCGCGGCGAGATAACGGCTCTGTTCCTGGGCCTGGACGCGATGCGCGCACTGGGCGTTCATATTCGGCCGACATGTCGTAATCGTCGTACGCCTCATCACCACTAAGACCTAAATAATCCATTGCACGACGAAAAAACGACATGCCCACAGGCTAATGCACTCCGCTCACACGATGTGGGAGTTTCGCCCGCTGAGTATGAACAGTGTTTACTTCGGCGCCCTGGCCCCGAACAGACGACTACCAACGCGCACCATTGTGGAACCGCATGCCACCGCAATGGGAAAGTCATCGGACATTCCCATGGAGCAGTGCTGCAATCCGTGGGTATCTGCAAGGCGGCGCAGCAGTTGAAACGACTGCTCGACCTCATAGATAGCGCCATGTGTTGGGCCAATGGTCATGAGCCCCAACACCGTGAGACCCGCCTCTGTTGATACTCCAAGAAGAGCCTCAACTTCGCCGGGCGAGATACCGCCCTTGGACTCCTCGGCGGTGGTGTTGACCTGCAACAAGATTTCCGCGCCAGGCGCGCGACGTGCCAGTTCGGCAACGATTGACGGGCGGTCGATGGTGTGCCACACGTTGACCACTGGCGCAATCATCTTCACCTTGTTTGACTGGACCGCGCCAATGAAATGAACTGGAATTGGCGGCAAACCAAGCTCGGCCTTTCCGTGTAGCTCTTGCGCATAGTTTTCACCCACGCCATCACACCCTGCTTGATGCGCAGCACTGATGGCGTCTAACCCAAAAGTCTTTGTGACTGCAATGAGTTGTACATGTTGACCACCAGCTTTGGCAATTTGCTCTCGCACTTCGTGCACACGAGCAAGTACCTCTGCTGGGTCAATCACATTTGTGTCTTACTTCAGGAATGAAGGAACATCGAAATCATCGTCATCGTCTGGACCCGAGAACGGATCGTCATCGGAGAAGATGTCGCGCACGTTTGATGCCGGACGCGATTCAGTACGAGGCGCTGAAGTGGCACGAGTACCGAATGACGAAGGCGATTTGTCTGTGGTATCCCAACGTTCAAAGCCCGCTGCGATAACGGTGACGGAGATTTCATCGCCCATTTCGTCGTCGATCACAGTACCGAAGATGATGTTGGCATCTTGATGCGCAACGGCGTGAACCACTTCTGCAGCGGCATTAACTTCGAACAATCCCATGCTTGACGGACCGGTGACGTTAAGCAAAATGCCTCGAGCACCATCGATGGCAGCTTCAAGCATTGGGTTTGAAATGGCTGTTTTTGCTGCAACAACTGCACGGTTATCGCCGCTGGCAACGCCGACACCCATTTGCGCACTGCCTGCCGACGTGAGAATCATCTTGACGTCTGCGAAGTCGGTGTTGATAAGACCAGGTGTTGTGATGAGGTTGGTAATGCCCGAAACACCTTGCAGCAAAATTTCATCGGCCATGCGGAACGCATTGATGAGCGATGTCTTGTCATTTGCAACGGTCAGTAGGCGGTCGTTCGGAATGGTGATGAGCGTGTCAACCTTTTCCTTCAAACGAGTAACGCCATTCTCGGCCTGTACCGCACGACGACGACCTTCAAATGCAAAAGGCTTCGTAACAACACCAATTGTGAGCGCACCAAGCCCGCGGGCAATTTCCGCGATAACCGGTGCCGCGCCAGTTCCGGTTCCGCCGCCTTCGCCAGCTGTAATG
>CAYSPE010000088.1:0-5715 GCA_964432845.1 uncultured Bifidobacterium sp. | reverse complement strand
TGGAAATGAAAAAGTACTGCGCACGCGATCGTCGCCACACCAACCACAAGGAAACTCGATAAGAGATTCCAAGTGCCGGGGCCGCAAGGCCTCGGTGTGGGTCGGTAGAGGGTAGTAGCTCAGCTGGTAGAGCATCGGTCTCCAAAACCGACGGTCGGGGGTTCGAATCCCTCCTGCCCTGCAAAACACTTTTAATAAGAGAGAACAAGGAAATGTCAACAGACCTAAACCGCGAGCAAAAGCGGGCGATGAAACGAATGGGAGCCCTGAACGAACAGGGCAACCCCACGCGTACCCAGCCGCAAGCTCGTACCAAGGGTCATGACGAACCTCGTATCGGACCAGTCACGTATTTGCGTGAAGTGAACGATGAAATGAAGAAGGTGTCGTGGCCAAAGTGGCCCGAGGTACGCCGTTACTCCATCATCGTTCTCGTCACTGTCGTGGTGTTCACCACATATGTAGGTGGACTCGATGCGGTTTTCGGTTTTCTTTCTGGTTGGCTCTACAAGGAATAACTAATGAGCGACGACACCTTTACTGAGGCCACAGAGCCCGAAGCAATCGAAGCGATCGAGCCCGACGTGGTGCTCGATCTCACTGACGATGCCGCAGAAGACGAAGAAGACGACACACCAACAGAAACACCTGCATGGGCTCGCCCAGGCAAGTGGTACGTGGTGCACACTCAGTCCGGATACGAAAAGAAAGTTGAGCTCAACCTCAACACACGTATCCAGTCAATGGACATGGGTGACAGCATCTACGAAATCGTCATTCCAATGGAAGACGTGGTGGAGTTCAAGCAAGGTCGCAAGCAGACCGTGTCGAAGAAAGTATTTCCCGGATACTTGCTCGTTCGTTGTGAGATGGACGACGACACGTGGTTCTGCATTCGCAACACACCAGGCGTTACTGGTTTCGTTGGTCAAAGCCACAAGGGTCAAAAGCCAACTCCATTGTCACGCCGCGAAGTGGAAACATTCCTCACCGCCAAAGGCGATGGTCAAGATGCGCCACGTCGCAAGGCTCCAAAGGTGGAGTACGAGGTGGGCGAGAGCGTTCGCGTGAAGGAAGGCCCATTTGCCGACTTCAACGGAACAATCGCCGAGATCAATACCGATCACCTCAAACTCAAAGTTCTCGTCAACATCTTTGGTCGCGAGACCTTGGTGGAGATGGATTTCAGTCAGGTCGCGAAGCTGTAATCAGCACGCGCATTAATAACAGTCGTCATAAGGAAGAAAAGTCATGGCAAAGAAGAAGCTTGCAGCAATCGTAAAGATTCAGATTCCCGCCGGTAAGGCAACACCTGCACCACCAGTTGGTACCGCACTCGGACCTCACGGTGTGCAGATCATGGACTTCGTAAAGCAGTACAACGCTGCAACCGAAGCACAAGCTGGCACCATCATCCCCGTTGAAATCAGCATCTTCGAAGATCGCACTTTCACGTTCATCTTGAAGACACCTCCAGCTCCTGTTCTTCTTCGTCAGAAGGCTGGTCTTGAAAAGGCATCGTCAAACCCAGGCAAGCAAGTTGCCGGCACCGTTACCGAAGCCGACATTGAAGCTGTTGCACTCATCAAGATGCCAGACCTCAATGCAAACGACATCGAAGCTGCCAAGCAGCAAATTCGCGGTACCGCTCGCAGCATGGGCCTCAAGGTCGTCTGAGCTAACGCTCAACTAACAATCTCTCGCCCAACGGTTTACCTCACCGGGCGGAGTCACTAACCAATAAAAGGAGAGGGAGGCATTATGCCGATTACAAAGAAGTACAAAGCAGCACTCGCGATGTTCGATCGCGATTCGCAGTACACACCAACCGAAGCAATTGACATCGTGAAGAAGATTGCTTCTGCAAAGTTCGACGAATCAGTCGACGTTGCAATTCGTTTGGGCGTTGACCCACGTAAGTCAGACCAAACTGTTCGCGGCACCGTTGCATTGCCATCTGGTTCAGGTAAGACAATGCGCATCGCAGTATTCGCTGCTGGCGACGCTGCGCAAGATGCACGTTCTGCAGGTGCAGACCTTGTTGGCGCTGATGATCTTGCTGCCGAAATCGAAAAGGGCAATATGGAGTTCGACCTCCTTATTGCAACGCCCGACATGATGCCACTTGTCGGTCGTCTCGGACGCGTGCTCGGACCTCGAGGCCTCATGCCAAACCCCAAGACCGGCACTGTTACCACCGACGTTGGTCGCGCAGTGGGCGAGTTCAAGGGCGGCAAGGTGGAATACCGCACCGACCGTTACGGCAACGTTCACGTTCGCATTGGCAACGCATCGTTCGAAGCTGCTGCATTGGAAGCAAACTTCCGTGCAGTGCTCGACGAAGTACAACGTGCAAAGCCAGCTGCTGCAAAGGGCAAGTACCTGCGCAAGATCAGCATCTCGTCCACCATGGGACCTGGCGTGAAGGTTGACCTCAACCGTCTTCGCCCTGTCGACTAATTCATTCGCGTCTGGTGTGATTCAAAAAAATCACACTTAGGCTCACCAGTACAACTTCATTCTCTCGGTCCTCGCCAGAGACATCCGGTTCGGTTTTCCGATTAATGGGCTCTTCGCCCGCCAGACGAGGCGGACTCTTCACTTGTGGATCCTCGGATCCGTTCGGTGCGGCGTTCGTTGCATAAAGCGAGCGCCCCGAGCGAGATAACCAGGACACCACAAGGAGGTGAAATGTCAACTGTCCGTTCCGAAAAGGAAGCCGTCGTCGCAGAAATCCGCGGAAAGATTGAGGCTGCAGATGCAGTCATCATCACTGAATACCGCGGTCTTACTGTTACCAGCCTTGCCGAACTTCGTCGTGCCTTGCGTCAGCACGGAGCCGAGTACCGCGTCTACAAAAACACGCTCGCTCGCTTTGCTGCCCGCGAAGCAGGTATCGAAGGCCTCGATGAGATTCTCGTAGGCCCTACCGCCATCACTTTTGTGCATGGTGACGTAGCCGCCGTCGCAAAGTCTCTCAAGGATTTCGCCAAGACCAATCAGAATCTCGTGCTCCAAGGTGGTGCCATCGACGGCAAGGCCGTCAATGCCAACTACATCGATGTACTCGCATCGCTACCTTCGCACGAAGCCATGCTCGGCCAATTTGCTGGATTGCTCCTCGCACTCCCACGCAACATGGCCTATGGCCTCAAGGCTCTGATCGACCAGAAGGAAGCCGCATAAGGCCCTTCAGTAGGTATTCCGAGGTCAGAGTCTCTGGCCACAATTCAAACGAAAAAACTCAAGACCCTTTAGTTTCAAGGGTTTTATCTTAAAAGGAGAGAGCAAATGGCTCTTAGCAAGGAAGAGATCCTCGACGGGATCGCAGCACTCACCGTTATCGAACTCAAAGAACTTCTCGACGCATTCGAGGAGAAGTTCGGTGTGAGCGCATCAGCACCAGTAGCCGTTATGGCAGCCGGTGGAGCAGCAGGTGGCGCAGCAGCAGCCGATGAGAAGGACGAATTCGACGTCATTCTCACCGATGGTGGTGCCCAGAAGATCCAGGTCATCAAGGCAGTGCGCGAAATCACCAGCCTCGGCCTCAAGGAAGCCAAGGACCTCGTTGATGGTGCTCCAAAGCCCATCCTCGAAAAGGCAAGCAAGGACGATGCCGAGAAGGCAAAGGCCAAGCTCGAAGAAGCAGGCGCTTCCGTCGAACTCAAGTGATTTTTCGCGGATTTCCGCGATTTTCACCTCAAATCAAGACCTCGTCACCCCAGGGTGGCGGGGTCTTGGTCGTTTCTGGGGATCCGGGGCGGACCCTGGCGCTGGACCAGGCCCCAGTAGTGGGCCAGAAATTCGGGAACGGTGCTTGACTTGGGCCGCTAGCGGGCGTACCTTGCCTCGCTAGTTGGACGGACCCCCGTGGCGGAGGGTCTATTTTCCCGTTGCCCTAAAAGGATTTCGGCGATAGCGTGCCTATTTGCCGTGTCTCACCTCTCCTGCTTTCGCATTGCCCAAAATCAGTGTGTCCGCATGAACGGGTTAGTCATTGCGCTCCCTTGTCCAGCCTGTCAGGAGTAATCGTGGCCCCACGTTCGTCGTCCCATGAGCGCTATTCGTTCGCAAACCTTCCCGAGCATCTCGAGCTCCCCGATCTCATCGCTGTGCAGCGTGAATCATTTGATTGGTTCTTGTCAGAAGGTTTGAAAGAAACCTTCAACGCAATTTCTCCTATCACCGACTACAACGGCAACCTTCGCCTTGAACTCGAGTTTGATCCCAACGACGAAGACCTCTGCCCCGGACCAAAGTTCACCGAGGAAGAGTGCCGCGAAAAGGAAATGACGTACGCAACACCTGTGTTCGTGCGCGCAATTTTCCAAAACCGTCTCACCGGTGAAATCAAAGAACAAGTTGTCTTCATGGGTGACTTCCCCAAGATGACAAACAAGGGAACCTTCATCATCAACGGAACTGAGCGCGTGGTTGTTTCGCAGCTCGTTCGTAGCCCTGGCGTTATTTTCGAACCAGGCGAGCGTTACCGCCTCCGTAACTTGTCGAAGCACCAGTTGGTCAAGGGAACTGTGCATCCATACCGCGGTGAGTGGTTGGAATTCGACGTTGAACACAAGCCAGGCAAAGACATCACTGCAGGTACTCGTGTTGCACGCAAGCGCCGCATGGGCATTTTCATTCTTCTTCGCGCTCTTGGTTTCGACGAAGCAAACGCACCTGGTTTCCTTGAGCGTTTCGTTGCACACTTCGACTTCCTCGAAGGACAGTGGGAGAAAGAGCGTCACATTGCTCCTACTCGCGAAGAGTCATTGCTTGAGATTTACAAGCGTGCTCGTCCCGGCGAACCCGCAACTGCAGAATCAGCACGCGTGTACTTCGAAGGTGCATTCTTCGAAAACCGTCGCTACGACCTCAGCCGCGTTGGTCGCTACAAGCTGAACCGCAAGTTGGGCGAAGAAGTTGCAAAGCTTCCTGAACTCTTCGGTCTCACACCAGATCAACTTGACCTTCCAACAGACGACCGCGAAGTTCTTACAAAGTGCGAAGTGCTTGCAGCAGTGTCATACATGTTGCACCTCGTGAAGCAAGAGCCTGGCTACATGCTTGACGACCAGGATCACTTTGCAAACCGTCGCGTGCGTTCGGTGGGCGAACTCATTCAGAACCAGGTTCGTATCGGTTTGTCACGTATGGAGCGCGTTGTTCGTGAGCGCATGACCACACAAGATGTGGAAGCAATCACGCCACAAACACTCATCAACATTCGTCCAGTCGTTGCAGCTATTAAGGAATTCTTCGGAACCTCACAGCTGTCGCAGTTCATGGACCAGGTCAACCCACTCACCGGTCTTACACACCGTCGTCGTTTGTCGGCACTCGGACCTGGTGGTCTCAGTCGCGAGCGCGCCGGCTTCGAAGTGCGTGACGTTCACTTCTCGCACTACGGCCGTATGTGCCCCATCGAAACACCTGAAGGTCCAAACATTGGTCTGATCGGTGGTCTCTCGTCATACGCACGCGTGAACCCATTTGGTTTCATCGAAACTCCATACCTTCGCGTCGTCAACGGCAAGGTCACGAAAGAAATCGTGTACATGGCCGCCGACGAAGAAGAGAAGTACGTCGTTGCTCAGGCAAACACACCCATCGAGAAAGACGGTTCGTTCAAGTCGAACCGCGTTCTTGTTCGTCGTTCGCCGCAGGCAGCAAGCCTTGACGACCTGCGCAAGATGTTGGAAGCCGAAAGCTTCT
>CAYSPE010000087.1:0-6078 GCA_964432845.1 uncultured Bifidobacterium sp. | reverse complement strand
GTAAGCAGGGTCGCTTCCGTCAGAACCTTCTTGGTAAGCGCGTTGACTACTCAGGTCGTTCGGTAATTGTTGCTGGTCCAACACTTCGTTTGCACCAGTGCGGATTGCCAAAGCTCATGGCTCTTGAGTTGTTCAAGCCATTCGTTATGAAGCGTCTTGTTGATCTTGAGCTTGCTCAGAACATCAAGAGCGCAAAGCGCATGGTGGAGCGTCGTCGCCCACAGGTATGGGACGTACTCGAAGACGTCATCAAAGAACACCCCGTCATGCTGAACCGTGCACCAACGCTGCACCGCTTGGGTATTCAGGCATTCGAACCAATCCTTGTAGAAGGAAAGGCTCTGCAAATCCACCCACTCGTGTGTACAGCATTCAACGCTGACTTCGACGGTGACCAGATGGCTATTCACTTGCCATTGTCCACCGAGGCACAAGCAGAAGCACGCGTTCTTATGTTGTCGGCAAACAACATCTTGTCGCCAGCATCGGGCCGCCCCATCGTTACTCCTTCACAGGACCTCATCATCGGTGCGTTCTATCTCACCGAGTCAGAAGAAGGTCTTCCAGGACACGGACGTGCATTCGGCAAGCGCTGGGAAGTTTTCCGTGCGCTCGATGAAGGTGCAATCAAGTTGCACACACTCATCCAAATGTACGACCGCGACGAAACAGGCAAGCGTGTTGCATTCACCACCACACCTGGTCGTCTGTTGTTCGAAGAGACACTGCCCGCCGAGTACCCCGCAAAGTTTGGTCACATCACTGAACCAGTGAAGAAGGCCGAAATGGGCGTCATCGTTGAGCGTTTGTCCGATCATTTCGACAAGGCAGTTATCGCAAACACCCTTGATGATCTCAAGGCTGTTTGTTACCGCTACGCATCACAGTCCGGTCTTACCGTTTCTATTGACGACGTCAAGACTCCTGTAAAGAAGCGCGAAATTCTTGACGAATTCGAGAAGCAGGCCGACAAGGTAGAAACTCAGTTCCGCCGCGGCATCATCACCGATGGTGAGCGTCGTCAGCAAGAAGTAACCATCTGGACTGAGGCAACAGCCAAGGTGCAGGAAGAAATGGTTCGCGAGTTCAAGGCTGATCGTTTCAACCCCATCGAAATGATGGTGGGCTCCGGTGCTCGAGGCAACATGACTCAGATGCGTCAGATTGCCGCTATGCGTGGTCTCGTGTCCAACCCTCGTGGTGACATGATTCCTCGTCCTATCAAGAGCAACTTCCGTGAAGGTCTTGAAACACTCGAGTACTTCATTGCAACTCCTGGTGCACGTAAGGGTCTTGTCGACACCGCACTTCGTACCGCAGACTCTGGTTACCTCACACGTCGTCTCGTCGACGTGGCGCAGGAACTCATCGTTCGCGAAGAAGACTGTGGTACTCGTCTCGGCCTGTGGGTTGAAAACGTCAAGCGTGATTCGGGCAATGTGCGTGGACACTTGGAAACCAAGTTGTTCGGTCGCGCATTGTTGAATGACGTCACACTTTCAAACGGCACTGTTCTTGCAAAGAACACCATCATTGGTGATGCCGAAATGGAAGCTCTCCGTGACGACGCCGGCGTTGAGCGTGTTCAAGTTCGTTCGGTTGTGTCTTGTGACGCTGTGCTCGGTGTTTGCGCACTGTGCTACGGCCGTTCACTTGCAACTGGTAAGGCAATTGAGTTGGGTGAAGCAGTAGGTGTTATTGCTGCACAGTCAATTGGTGAACCAGGTACACAGCTCACCATGCGTACCTTCCACACCGGTGGTGTTGCAGGTAAGGACATCGCTGGCGGTTTGCCACGCGTTGTTGAATTGTTCGAAGCTCGCACACCAAAGGGTTCAGCTCGTCTTGCAAAGGCAAGCGGTGTTGTTCGCATTGGCGAAGACGAAGGTAAGGGCATCCCCATCAACGTCATCGACGACAAGGGCGAAGAGCATCTCATCTTGTTGCCATCCGGTAGCCGCCCCATCGTGAAAGATGGCGACGAAATCGAAGCTGGCAAGCCTGTTACCAACGGACCATGGGATCCAAAAGAAATCATGGAGATCCTTGGTATCCGCGCAACACAGCAATACCTCGTTGAAGAAGTGCAGAAGGTGTATCGCGACCAAGGTGTAGCAATTCACGACAAGCACATCGAACTCATCATTCGTCAGATGACACGTCGCGTTGGCGTACAAGAACCTGGCGACACCAAGTTCTTGCCTGGTGAGCGCGTCGACGCAAAGCGTTTCCGCGACACCAACCGCGCAATGGTGGAAGAGGGCAAGCGTCCCGCCGAAGGTCGCCCAGAAATCATGGGTATCACCAAGGCATCGCTCGCTACCGATTCATGGTTGTCTGCAGCATCGTTCCAAGAGACCACACGTGTTCTCACCGAAGCCGCCATCGATGGCCGCGGTGACAGCCTTGTTGGCCTCAAGGAAAACATCATCATCGGCAAGCTCATCCCCGCCGGCACCGGCATGGAGAAGTACCGCGATTTCGACATCAACGCTCCAGATTTCGTCCCCATGGACTACTTCTCCAGCGACGAAGCCGACCCAGCGGCATACCTTGCTGGTCTCCAGGGCACATTTGTGGCCGACGAGACCATCTACGAGGACCTTGCAGCCGAGGACGAAGTCTTGGAAACATTGGCCACAACGCCTGAGGAAGAGCCAGAAGCAACCCCTCAGATTGAGGCCGAGCTTGAGTCAGCCGAGTCAGCACCCGCTGACGAGGTCACTTCCGAGGAAGAGCCCCCAGAATCATCCGCAGTGTGAACCGGTGGCAGGTTGCCACTGGGGAACACTCGCCCTTAGCCTTACAAGGTCTTGATGGCCTTGTCGGCGGGTCGGATTCGTCCGACTTCGCTAGTCATCTAATTCGATTTTCTTAACAAGAGGTAGCAGAGTGCCCACAATTCAGCAGCTGATCCGCCAGGGTCGTAGCTCGAAGACAACAAAGACAAAGACACCAGCACTGAAGGGTTCCCCTCAGCGTCGTGGTGTATGTACCCGCGTCTTCACCACCACACCAAAGAAGCCAAACTCGGCATTGCGCAAGGTTGCACGTGTGCGCCTTACCAGTGGTGTTGAAGTCACCGCATACATCCCCGGTGAAGGACACAACTTGCAAGAGCACAGCATCGTGCTCGTGCGTGGTGGTCGTGTTCGCGACCTTCCAGGTGTTCGCTACAAGATCATTCGCGGCGCGCTCGACGCAGCCGGCGTTAAGAACCGCAAGCAGTCACGCAGCCGTTACGGCGCAAAGCGCGAAAAGTAAAAAGGAACAGCCATGCCACGTAAGGGCCCCGCACAACGTCGCGAACTCGTCGCCGACCCCATCTACCGTTCACTCGTCGTTACACAGCTCACCAACAAGGTCATGCTGCACGGCAAGAAGAGCACCGCAGAAAAGATTGTCTACGACGCAATGTCAATCATTGAAGCAAAGACAGGCACCGAGCCTCTTTCCACTGTGAAGCGCGCACTTGAAAACGTGAAGCCACCATTGGAAGTTCGTAGCCGCCGTGTTGGTGGTGCTACCTACCAGGTGCCAGTAGAAGTGAAGCCACGTCGTGCATCAACTCTCGCAATTCGTTGGATCGTCGATTACTCACGTGCTCGTCGCGAAAAGACAATGGCTGAGTGTCTCGCTAATGAACTCATGGATGCAGCCAATGGCCTTGGCGCAGCAATGAAGAAGCGTGACGACATGCAGAAGATGGCCGAGTCAAACAAGGCATTCGCGCACTACCGCTGGTAGTGCTCACTGCAACAACCAAAACTTTTCGAGAGCGCACCGCAGAAATTCTGAGGTGCGTTCTCGTGTGTCAGAACCCCGTCTCTTAAGAACCCCGCAACAACAAGGTGAATCCCAATGGCAAAGCGTGAATATCCACTCGCTCGTACTCGCAACATCGGCATCATGGCGCACATCGACGCCGGTAAGACCACAACAACCGAGCGCATTCTTTACTACACCGGTAAGAGCTACAAGATCGGTGAAGTGCACGAAGGTGCAGCAACCATGGACCACATGGCGCAGGAACAAGAGCGCGGTATCACCATTACCTCAGCTGCCACCACCTGTATCTGGGACAACCACCGAATCAACATCATCGACACACCAGGCCACGTGGACTTCACCGTGGAAGTAGAGCGCTCATTGCGCGTTCTCGACGGTGCTGTCACCGTATTCGACTCCGTTGCAGGTGTAGAGCCACAAACTGAAACAGTGTGGCGCCAGGCCAACAAGTACCGCGTTCCTCGTATGTGCTTCATCAACAAGATGGACCGTATTGGTGCAAACTTCTACCGCACTGTTGACATGGTGAAGGAGCGCTTGCAAGCAGTTCCTGCTGTTATTCAGATTCCTGTTGGTGCAGGTGGTCCAGAAAGCAACAAGCCTTTCATCGGTCTTATCGACATCGTGAAGATGAAGGCTCTCATCTGGCGCGACGAAGAACTCGGCGCAAAGTGGGACGAAATCGACATCCCAGAAGATCAGATCGACGAAGCCAATCAGTACCGCTCAGAGCTGCTTGAAACCATCGCCACATCAGACGATGAATTCATGGACAAGTACCTCAGCGGCGAAGAAGTCACCGAAGCTGAAATCAAGCGCGCTATCCGTAAGGGCACACTTGCATTCGACTTCGTGCCCATCTTGTGTGGTTCTGCATTCAAGAACAAGGGTGTTCAGCCAATGCTTGACGCAGTGGTTGACTTCCTTCCAAGCCCTCTCGACATTGCGCCTGCAACAGGCACCAATGCAAAGGGTGACCAAGAGATCGTGTGTCAGCCAGACGAAAATGGTCCTTTCGCAGCACTTGCTTTCAAGATCGTTGCTGACCCATTCGGCAAGCTCACTTATTTCCGTGTGTACTCCGGTTTGGTGAACAAGGGCGACGAAATCTACAACTCCACCAAAGAGCGCAAAGAGCGTCTTGGCCGCATTCTTCTCATGCACGCAAACCAGCGTGAAGACCTTGATGTGGCAATGGCCGGCGACATTGTTGCTGGTCTTGGTTTCAAAGAAACCACCACAGGTGACACCTTGTGTGATCGCAGCAACATTGTGATTCTCGAGCGTATGGAATTCCCAGAGCCCGTTATCCACGTTGCTATCGAACCAAAGACCAAGGACGACCAAGACAAGTTGGGCAAGGCCCTCAAGTCATTGTCTGATGAGGACCCCACGTTCCGTATTCGTACCGATGAAGAAACTGCTCAGACAGTTATTTCCGGAATGGGCGAGCTCCACCTTGAAATTCTCGTTGACCGTATGCAGCGCGAATTCAACGTGGACGCAACCATTGGTAAGCCACAGGTGGCATACCGCGAAACCATCACAAAGACTGTTGAGTCGGTGGAATACCGTCACATCAAGCAGTCCGGTGGTTCTGGTCAGTTCGCTGTCGTCAAGATCACCATCGAACCAACTGGCCCTGGCGGCGGTTACGTGTTCGAAGACAAGATCACTGGTGGACGCGTTCCTCGCGAATACATCCAGCCCACCAACCAAGGCATCCAGGCAGCACTCGACAACGGTGTTCTTGCTGGCTACCCAACGGTGGACGTAAAGGTCAGCCTGGTCGACGGTCAATACCACGATGTGGACTCCAGCGAAATGGCGTTCAAGATCGCCGGTCAGATGGCGTTCAAGAAGGCAGCCGAAATGGCCCGCCCCGTGCTTCTTGAGCCAATCATGGCCGTAGAAGTAGTAACCCCTGATGAGTACATGGGTGACGTGATGGGCGACCTCAGTAGCCGTCGTGGCCGTATTGAGGGCATGGAAGCCCGCGGAAATACCCAGGTTGTTCGCAGCCAGATTCCGCTTTCCGAGATGTTCGGATACAGTACAGACCTTCGTTCACGCACTCAGGGGCGTGCAACCTACACGATGCAGTTCCACTCGTACCAGCAGGTGCCAGACGTTATTGCAACGGAAATCGTGAAGCGTGTTCGCGGCGAATAAGCCACGAACACTTTTCACAACAGATCTTTGACAACCCACAATCACTAAACAAGGAAAAAAGTAATGAGCAAGGCAAAGTTTGAGCGTAATAAGCCTCACGTGAACATCGGAACTATG
>CAYSPE010000086.1:0-6080 GCA_964432845.1 uncultured Bifidobacterium sp. | reverse complement strand
TGCTGGTGATCCCGAATTTGCCAAGCAAATGGACACTTCGCAGTGGCCGCATCTCAAGAAGCGTCTGCAAGAGGTGATGAAGCAAAAGACTCAGGCCGAGTGGTGCGCCATTATGGAGGCAACTGACGTGTGTTTCGCGCCAGTGCTCACCATGAGCGAAGCTGCTGCACACCCGCACAACGTGGAGCGCAAAACCTTCATCGAATTCGCCGGCAAGACACAGCCGGCGCCCGCTCCTCGTTTCTCACGCACTGTTCCCACAGTGGAACAGCCACCTGCGCACGCAGGTCAACACACGGCTGAGGTGTTGAAGGCGTGGGGCGTAAAAGATGTCGACGCGCTCATTGCTAGCGGTGCGGCAAAACAGGCATAACTAGTGGCAACACTCGTTTGTTTCCACGCACACCCCGATGACGAATGCATCGGTACAGGTGGCACCATCGCCCGCGCCTCGGCAGAAGGTCATCGCGTTGTCTTAGTTGTTGCCACCAACGGTGATCATGGCGAACTCACCGAAGATGTCACCACGGTTGAACAACTTGTGGTGCGCCGACGCGAAGAAACAATGGCATCAGCAGCAGTGTTAGGAGTACACCGCGTTGCATGGCTCGGCTACAACGACAGTGGCATGACGGGCTGGGAGCAAAACAACGCGCCCGGTGCCTTCTGCAATGCATCACTCGATGAAGCTGCACACAAGTTGGCAGAAATTCTCAAAGAGGAAAACGCAGATGTGCTCACCACATATGACTGGCACGGCGGCTACGGCCACCCCGACCACATCATGGTGCACAAAGTGGGCCATCGCGCCGCCGAACTATTTCCATCGGTGAGGGTTCTCGAAGGCACCATGAATCGAGACCAAATGCGTCGCGGAATTGAAGCAGCGAAAGCTGCCGGCATGATGGGCCCCGATGAAGGATTCGACCCCGATGGTCCTGCAGACGATGGCAACCCCATGGGTTCGTTGGAATCTGAAATCAACATCAAGGTCAACGTTGAGCAGTTCGCCACCAAAAAGCGTGAAGCAATGAAGTGTCACGCCAGCCAGCTCACCGATTCTAGTTTCTTTTTGCAGATGCCAGACCAACGTTTCATTGAGGCGTTCGGTCACGAGTGGTTCATTGAACCTGGCAACGACGCACCAATGCGTGATGGTTGGATCTTCGAATGAGCCGCATCTACATGGTGCGCCACGGTCGCGCGGCTGCTGGTTGGAACGAAAATCCCGACCCAGGTCTCGATGAGTTAGGAAGAAGTCAAGCCTTGGCAGTTGCTGCGCAATTGTCTTCCAAAGGCCCACTTCCTGTCATCAGTAGTCCGCTGTTGCGTTGTCAGCAAACGGCATTTCCTTTGGCGACAGCGTGGAAGCAAAGTGTCACCATCGAGCCGATGGTGGGCGAGATTCCTTCGCCCGAGGGCTACACATTGGAGAACCGAGTGGAGTGGCTGCGCAATGCCATGGCCACCACATGGAGCAGTGTGGCGCAAGAGTCGGGCGCCCATTACGGCGAATATCACGCCAATATTGCCAAGACCGTTGCATCACTCACTACAGACACCGTGATCTTCAGCCACTTCATCGCCATCAATGCAGTCATTGGCGCCGCCACTAATGACGACCGCGTGCTCATTCACCATTTGGCCAACTGCTCCGTCAGCGTGTTCGACACAGACGGAAACGGTGGCCTCACATTGGTGGAAGTGGGCGGCGAAGACGCCAACACCCTTGTTCGCTGAGCCGAATCACTAGGTCGCACCGCCTCACGGCTAGTAGATTTATTTCGTGCTCAGCGTGCTTCTTGTCGATATCCACAAGGCGTGGGCATGGGTTGTCATCCTGGGCAACGCACTCGCCGGTCTCTGGGCACTTGCGGCGCACAAAATCACTCCGTTGCGTACGCGCGCGTTGTGGTGGTTCACCGGAGCCATGGAGTTTGCAGTATTCGTGCAGGTAGCTCTCGGTGTCGCCCTGGTGAATAAGGGTCACGTGTTCAAGCAGTTCCATGCGTTCTATGGTTTCGTGGCCATCATGGCCATCGCCATTGTTTATTCGTATCGCCACCAATTGAAGAGTCGCGTGTACCTCCTCTACGGATTCGGAGGTCTCTTCTTCATGGGCCTCGGAATCCGTGCCATGCTTGTCGGCAAGTAACCGATCTTTCTCAGATCGAAAACTGAAGGGGGCATCGCCATGGCGCGATTGAGGGAAGTTCCACGTTCACAAGCCAGTGGACTCGTGTTGAAGATGTACAACTTGCTCTTTGGCGATCGCGACCCGGTGGTGGAACGTGGCACCGCAACGGGCACACCTGGTGACTGGTGGACCGTGTTCGCCTTGGTGCCCGAAGTGTTCGAACATTCCGTGCGCGGCTTCAGTCTGTATCAAAGCCCCGATCGCATTCTCAACCCACAACTGCGTGAACTGGGTATGACACGTTGCGGATGGGCGCGTCAAAGCCTCTTCGTGTATTCGCAACATTGCAAGAGCTGTCGTAGCGCCAACATTCCCGAAGAAAAGATCGAAGCCATTCCACATTGGGAAGTGGCCACCTGTTTCGAACCTGCAGAGCGCGCCGTTCTCGCATACACCGATGCGTTGGTCTACGACGGTGGGCGAGTGGCCGACGGTGTGTTCGCCGAACTGAAGAAGCACCTCAGCGACGAGGAGATTCTTGAATTCACCTACATCATCAGCATGTACGAGATGCACGCCGTCATGAGCCGCGCATTAAAGATTGAGTTCGACAATGTGGATGATCGCATGCAAGAAGTCGACGGCCCCGACGGTCCCCGCATGGCGCTGCGCGTGAACTAACGCAACAAACAAAAGAGCCCCCGCACGAACGTGCGAGGGCTCTTTTTCGTTTCTACAGAATCAGGCGAAAGCCTTTTCCAGTTCTGCAAGTTTGTTGGCGAGTGCTGAAGGCAACTTGCCACCGAACTGTGCGTAGTGATCCTTGATCTGTGGAAGTGCTGACTTCCAACCGTCGACGTCGACCGAGAGGATGGTTTCAAGATCGCTCATGTTCACGTCGAGACCGTTGATGTCGATGTCGGAAGGTGCAGGCAAGTAACCGATGTCGGTCTTGTGTGCGTTTGCCTTACCGTCAACGCGATCGAAGATCCACTTGAGCACACGGCTGTTCTCGCCGTATCCGGGCCACATGAAGCGGCCATCTTCGTCACGACGGAACCAGTTCACGAAGAAGATCTTTGGAAGGTTTTCGCTCTTGGTTGCTGCGCCCACCTTCAGCCAGTGACCGAAGTAGTCGGCCATGTTGTAGCCGCAGAAGGGGAGCATTGCCATGGGGTCGAAGCGAAGGTTGCCCACTGCGCCGGCCTGTGCTGCCGTTGTTTCCGATGCCATGATGGAGCCAAGGAACACGCCGTGATCCCAGTCGAATGCTTCAGTCACCAAAGGCACGGTGGTGCGACGGCGACCGCCGAAGAGGATTGCCGAGATGGGCACGCCTGCTGGGTCTTCCCACTCTGGTGCAATGCATGGGCACTGCGATGCAGGAGCGGTGAAGCGAGCGTTGGCATGTGCAGCAACTTCGGTGGACTCTGGTGTCCACTGGTTGCCCTTCCAGTCGGTGGCACGTGCTGGCGGAGTGTCGCTCATGCCTTCCCACCACACATCACCATCAGACGTGAGAGCGGTGTTGGTGAAGAGTGAGTTACCCCACAGTGTTTCCATTGCATTGGCGTTGGTGTCGTAACCGGTGCCGGGTGCAACGCCGAAGAAACCAGCTTCGGGATTGATGGCATACAAGCGACCGTCTTCACCGAACTTCATCCAGCAAATGTCGTCACCGATTGTTTCGGCCTTCCAGCCTGGAATGGTGGGAACAAGCATGGCGAGGTTTGTCTTGCCACATGCCGATGGGAATGCAGCAGCGATGTACTTCGACTCGCCGACAGGGTTGGTGAGCTTGAGAATGAGCATGTGCTCGGCAAGCCAGCCGGCATCGCGTGCCATGACGGAAGCGATACGAAGTGCGAAGCACTTCTTGCCCAACAATGCGTTGCCGCCGTAACCCGAACCGTACGAAAGAATTTCGCGAGTCTCGGGGAAGTGCACGATGTACTTGTTGTCAGGGTTGCAGGGCCATGAAGAATCCTTCTGGCCTGGCTCGAGTGGTGCGCCCACCGAGTGAACACAAGGAACCCAGTCGTTGTTGCCCAATACATCGAGTGCGCCTTGGCCCATGCGGGTCATGATGCGCATGCTGACTGCAACGTATGCGCTATCGGTGAGCTGCACGCCAATGTGAGCGATGGGGGAACCAAGTGGTCCCATGGAGAACGGCACCACGTACATGGTGCGACCCTTCATGGCGCCCTTGTACAGCGAGTTCATTTCGGCGCGCATTGCTGATGGTTCGCGCCAGTTGTTGTTGGGGCCAGCGTCTGATTCGTTGGCAGAACAAATGAAGGTGCGATCCTCTACGCGAGCAACGTCGCCTGGGTCAGAGTGAGCCCAGTAACTGTTCGGACGCTTTGCTTCGTCAAGCTTTGTGAAGGTGCCGGCGTCGACAAGTGATTGACACAATGTCTCGTATTCATCGGCTGAACCGTCGCACCAATAAATGGATTCAGGTTGAAGAATTTCTGCCCAATCGTTCACCCATTGTTGGAGACGAGTGTTGCCAGTGGTTGCAGCCATCTGTTGACCTCTTGTTCAGGTGGTGTTGAAAAAACGTGCACCGAAGCGCACACCGAAACATTAGGGCTAAATGCCTGGAGTACCCATATCCGACTCAGAACCAAGGCTGAGACAAGTGGCACGACCTGCGTCGTCGAGGGTGAAAACAACACGCTGGCCCTGGCGCAGCATGCGGAAAATGGAGCCCTCGAGCGCGTTGGGCGCAAGGGTGTATTCGGTGAGGTTGGTGTCAGAAATGACCACGCCGTCACCTGAGGTGGGGTCGTATGCCTTGATAACGCCCTGCATGGCGATGGGCCTTAGCGTCCGGCCTTGACGACTTTGCCCGACTTGATGCATGCGGTGCATGCATAGACGCGGCGAGGTGCACCCTTAACAATGGCGCGTACGCGCTGAATGTTTGGGCTCCAGCGGCGCTTGGTACGGACGTGTGAGTGTGACACTGACATGCCCCAAGATGGGCCCTTGCCACAAACTTCGCAAACTGCAGCCATGTTGAGATCCTCTTCGTGATGCGGAACCCTTTGGCTCCGAACAGCAGAGATAAAAACTACCAGCGAGACCAAAGCGACCCCAACCGCCAGAGGAAAGTAACCTCTAGCCCGTGGCAGCACTGGAGCGATTAGGGGCCGAAGACCTACGGCGGACCGTGGTGACCTTCCGCGACGCCATGAAAGCCCATGCCCCGGGCATCAACCGGCTCAACGTGTACCCCGTGCCAGACGGCGATACGGGTACCAATATGGCCCGCACGCTCGATGCGGTGGTGGCTGAACTCGACGGCGCGGACCATGCCATGGAGCCCACCTGCCAGGCGATCAGCCATGGCTCACTCATGGGTGCCCGCGGAAACAGCGGTGTCATTCTCAGCCAAATCTTGCGTGGGCTGGCCAGCACCATCAGCGAAGTGAAAGATGGTTCTGTATCGGCAAGCCAAATGGCCGACGCATTGAAGAAGGCGTCAGCAGCCGCGTACGAAGCAGTTCTGAAGCCCATTGAGGGCACCATTCTTACTGTCGTGCGCGAAGCCGCCGACGGAGCGGCAGCAGCAGTTGCTGGCGGAGCCACATTGTCGGCCACACTGCAAGCTGCACGCGTTGCTGGTCGCGATGCGTTGTCTCGTACGCCCGACATGTTGCCCGTGTTGAAAGACGCTGGCGTCGTCGATGCAGGTGGCGCCGGATTTTTGTTGTTGCTCGATTCGGCCATTCACGTGGTTGATGGCGAGCCAATGCCCGAGCCCGACGAATCGGCCGGTCCGTCTGCTGAGCAGTTGGAAGCCGTGGCAAAGAGACATCACGACGACGGCACTGTTGATGTCAGTGAACTTCGCTACGAAGTGATGTTCCTGCTTGACCTTGATGATGCGCGTGCCTCAGAGTTCAAACAAGCTTGGGGGTCCATCGGTGAT
>CAYSPE010000085.1:0-6086 GCA_964432845.1 uncultured Bifidobacterium sp. | reverse complement strand
TCAATTTGACGGCGTGCCTCATAATCAATCGCACGTCCCAATGCTCGAATGGAGTTCACGTTCTTGATTTCGCAGCGAGTTCCAAATGGCGTGCCCAATTTGTGCACTGACACGTTTGCGTCAACACGCATAGAACCTTCTTCCATCTTTGCATCGGATGCACCAATGGCTTCCAGAATTGCGCGCAATTCGGCCACGTATTCCTTGGCGTGCTCGCTGGTACGAATGTCAGGACGCGACACAATTTCCACCAGTGGAACTCCAGCACGGTTGAAATCCATGAGCGAGTAATCACTGCCATGTATACGACCTGTGGAACCACCGACGTGCGTGCTTTTGCCGGTGTCTTCTTCTAGGTGAGCGCGCTCTACCCCAATGCGAGTTCCGCTGGGAAGGTCGAGATAACCGTCTGCATTTAACGGCAAGTCGTATTGCGAAATCTGATAGGCCTTTGGCTGATCGGGATAGAAGTAGTTCTTGCGGTGGAAAATGCATTCTTGAATGGTGCAGTTCAACGCGGCACCAATTCGCATCGCTAATTCCACTGCGTGCTTGTTCAGCACTGGCAATGCACCCGGCAAACCGAGAGTTACTGGATCGATGTTGACATTTGGCTCATCGCCGAAACGGTTGGGGGAACCGCTGAACAACTTGGTTTTTGTAGCGAGTTCGACGTGTACCTCTAGGCCAACCACAAGCTCCCAGCCGCCAGGTAGCAACTGATCCTCGGTGGCAACGACTGAACTCAGTGTGCTGTCACTCATTGTGCTCCTCCTGCTGCTGCTTCCAATGCACCACCAACGCGGAACATTGGTACTTCACCAAGTGCTGGTGCCAATACTTGAATGCCAACAGGCAATCCGTGTGCGCCGGTTCCGAAAGGAACGCTCATGCCGGGATGACCGGCGAGGTTGGTGGGAATTGTGTAGATGTCGCACAAGTACATAGACATTGGATCGTCCACCTTCTCACCAAACTTGAACGCCACCACTGGTGATGTTGGGGTGAGAATGACGTCAACTTTTTCGTAGGCACGATTGAAGTCTTCTGCAATGAGGCGACGCACCTTCAATGCCTTGCCGTAATAGGCGTCGTAGTAACCAGCTGACAATGCATATGTACCCAACATGATTCGGCGTTGTACTTCATCACCGAATCCAGCTGCTCGTGTTGCGCCGTACATTGCGTTGGTATCGGGCGCATTAACACGCAAACCAAATCGCACACCATCGAAACGCGCAAGGTTGCTGCTGGCTTCCGCAGGTGCGATGAGGTAATACGCCGTGAGTGCGTACGAAAGGCTCGGCAATTGCACATCAACAATTTCGGCACCAGCTGCTTCTAACGCAGCAAAGGCGGCGTTCAGACGCGCAGTGACTTCTGGTTCGGCGCCTTCGGGAAGGTCGGTGACACGACCAATACGCATTCCCTTCACGCCTTGACCTGCTGCTTCAACGTACGAAGGAACATCGGTGGGAATCGATGTTGAATCGTGCACATCGTGACCAGCGATGGCTTCAGTAATGAGTGCTGCATCGGCAACTGTTGTTGCAAATGGACCAATTTGGTCGAGCGAACTTGCGTAGGCCACCAAGCCGTAACGGCTGACGCGACCATACGTTGGCTTCACACCTACTACGCCACACATTGCAGCAGGCTGACGAATGGATCCGCCTGTGTCGCTTCCCAAGCTGACTGGCGCGAATCCGGCCGCAACAGCTGCAGCACTTCCTCCGCTAGAGCCACCAGGAACTCGCTCAATGTCAAGAGGATTGCGAGTAGGACCAAACGCTGAGTTCTCCGTGCTGGAACCCATGGCAAATTCATCGAGGTTCGTTTTACCCACCACAATGGCGCCCGCTTCGCGCAGCTTTGTAACAACGGTGGCGTCGTATGGCGGCTTCCAGCCCTCGAGAATTTTTGACGAACATGTTGTTTCAACACCGCGTGTGCACATGTTGTCTTTCAATGCAATAGGAACACCTGCGAGGGGCCCCACTGGTTTTCCGGCGGCAATGTCGGCATCAATAGCGTCAGCCTGAGCGCGCGCTTCATCGGCCATCACTTTGTTGAATGCATGTATGTCAGATTCGCGAGCTTCAATACGAGCAAGATGCGCGTCAACCACTTCACGTGCGGTGATTTTCTTTGATGCGATGGCTTCTGCAATTGCAGCAGCAGTGGTGGGAATTGCAGTCATGTCTTAGCCCTCAATTCCAATGATGGGAGGAACACGGAAGCGTCGTTCTTCGGCGGCAGGTGCAGCGGCCAACACCTCGTCGGTGTCAAGGGTGGGCATCTCTACGTCTTCACGCATCACATTCACCAGTGGATATGGCTGAGTCATGGGCGTGACGCCGTCAAGGTTGAGCGCGTCAATGTCGGCAAAGTGCGCCATGACCTTGCCGAGTTGTTCGGTGAAGTGTTCGATGTGGGCTTCGTCAATATCAAGGCGCGCAAGTCGCGCAACCTTGGCAACGTCTGCCGCGGAGATGGGGCTACCTGAAGTGGTCACGGCAGTTAAGCCTACGAGCCACCTGCGGGACCGCCCCCGCCAAATTGCCTATGCGTTGGGGTGAACGGGCGGAAATTCAGGGGCGCGCTTCTGCAAAAAGCTCTGAACACCCTCTTTGAAGTCGGGACGAGTAAAAGACTCGCCCATGAGACGCAGTGCTTCTTTACTGGCGCTCGCCACATCTTTGCCGTAGTCGTTGTACACCTGGCGCTTCATCACGGCCATTGATGATGGCGATACGTTCATGGCCAACTCAGTGGCGTACGCCATCACAGTTTCCATGAGCTTGTCATCGGGCACTACGTGGTTCACCATGCCCAACTCTTTCGCTTCGTCGGCCATCACAATGCGACTCGACATAAGAATGTCGAGTGCAGCGGCCTGGCCAACAAGACGAGGCAACACCCACGACATGCCATATTCAGCGATAAGTCCACGCTTTGAAAATGCAGCAGTGAACTTGGCCTTGTCGCTGGCAAAACGAATGTCGCACATGAGTGCTTGCACCATTCCCAAACCAGCTGCGGCACCATTGACTGCAGCAATGACGGGTTTTGACAAACGAGTGATCTCGTCTTGCATGCGACCCTCAATGATGCTGGCGCCATCGTTACCAGATTGTGCAGATGCGCTAGTCGGAATTGCCTGCAGCGTCCCCATGTCGGCTCCGGCGCAATAACCCTTGCCTGCACCAGTCACAACGATGACGCGAACTTTCGGATCGGCTTCGGCCTTGTCGATGGCATCGAAATATTCGTTGCCCATGCGACCCGTCCAAGCATTCAAGCGATCGGGGCGATTAAACGTGATGAGTCCGATACCGGGCTCAATGACTTCGTACAGACATTCACTCATGGTCACTGACCGTAGACGCTGCCGAGACGTTTGGTGAACGTCGAGCGTCAATCAGTAGGAAAATAGCGGCAAACGCAAACACCACAATTGAGACCCACTGATTCAGGCGTAAACCGCCTGCCGCGTGAGCAGGATCAATGCGCAATCCCTCTATGAAAAAGCGCATGGCGGTGTAACCCATGGCGTACCACGCGAGGAGACGACCAGGTCGGGGTGCGAGGCGAGATTCGAATCGCACCAATAACCCAGCAAGCACAAGACACCCGATTGATTCATACAGAAAAGTGGGGTGGAACAAGGTGCCTGGCGAGTATCCAGCACGTGCAGTGACCGCATCTGAGACCCTCAGGGCCCAGGGCAATGTGGTGGGTCGACCAAACAACTCTTGATTCCACCAATTACCCCAACGGCCAATTGACTGCGCCACAGCGATACCTGGCACGGAACATGACAAGAGTGCCAGCACATTGAGATTGCGCACGCGCGCACGCCACAGGCCAACAATGACCCCAAGTGTGACGCCGCCCCAAATACCAAGCCCGCCTTGCCAAATTTTCACCACGTCAAACCAATGACCACGAAACAATTCGTAATCAGTGACCACATGGTAAAGACGTCCGCCAATCACACCAGCCGGCACTGCCCACATTGCAATCTGCGACATGTCATCAGTGGAGGCCAAATGACGTGCTTCTGCGCGATGACCTGCAATTCTCACTGCTGCAATGACGCCCAACGCAATCATGAGACCGTATGCGTTGAGTTTCAGTGGTCCGAGATGAATCGAACCAGATGACGGACTAGGGATGTATGCGATCAATGTCGCACAATTCATGCGCACACGCGTCGAGCAAACACAACGGCGCCTTCGAAGATGATTTCTTTGTCGTAGTCCTGAGTAGCAACGTGATAACTGCGTTCCAACTTCACCTGTTCACTTGGTCCGCCATAGGTGGCAAGCAGTGCATCGCTGTCGGTGGGCGACACAACATGGTCTTGCAATGACGTGAACAACAACAGTGGCATTTTCATAGAGCCGTAGCGTTGTGCAAGCGGCGTGAGACCATCAATCTGGAATGAATACAACGGGGCAAGTGGCGTTCCTGAATACGCAGTTTCAATCACACCGGGCTCGGCAATGTCACTGCCGATGCCATCCATCTTGTCCATGCCACCATCGATCATGGCTTTCAAGCCGTCCAACACCTCTGCCGGTTGCGGCTGGGTTGCCGGGTTGACACACACAATCCCCTTCACCTCTGGGTGTTGCGCACCGGCCCAAAGCGTGAGTGATCCACCCATTGACAAGCCCATCACCACAATGTTCTTCGTACGAGCAGCAAGAGCTTGATATGCCTTCTCAACATCGCCAGACCAATCAGCCCAGCGTGTAGGCATCATGTCTTCTACCGCAGTGCCATGGCCGGCAAGTTGTGGCATTTCCACATGGAAACCAGCAGCAACGCATGCGTTTGCTAATCCGCGCATGGAGCCCGGATTTCCTGTGAATCCGTGGATAACAAGTGCTCCAATATCGGTGGACCCGACATGTGAAAGTGGTTCTGCGCCAGGAATGGTGGGTGCTGTCATGTGGTCAGTGTAGGTGAGCGGGAGATTGGCCCGGGAAGCGCGGGACTTTTGGTTGTTGACCCCGTAGCTCTTTACTGATGGACTAGTCATCGTGCCCCGTTCCGACCGACTCCAACGTCAGCGCCGGATTGATGGTTATGCGGTGGCCGCCATTGCGCCTCTTGTCGCGCTCATCCCAGCCTGGTTACTTGCCGTTGCGGTGTTTTGGTCAGTGGTGGAACTCGCCATTCCGGTGTCATTTCCCGTGTTTGCAGGAGTGTGGTTTGTGCTTGGCGCACTGTTGTTCATGCGTCCTGTCCAACGTGTGGTGCTGTCACGTCTTCTAGGGGCACGCACTCCAACTCGCGCTGAACGCGACACGTTGCAACGCTCGTGGCAAACAGTCGCACAGGCAAATCACATCCCACCTGGACGATTTGTATTGGCTGTTGCGGATTCAGATGAGCTCAACGCCTTTGCATCTGGCGGACACCTCATGGTTGTATCAAGTTGGGCGATCAACAATTTAAGTCCCGACGAATTATGTGGAGTTCTTGCTCACGAACTCAGTCACCATTTAGGAATGCACACCATCGCATTAACAGTAAGTCAATGGCTCACAATTCCAATCGTGTTGCTCGCACGCATCGGATTCTTTTTGCAGAATATTGCACACGCTGCAACTGATACATTCGCGCAACGCAGTGCTTGGGGCGCATTTGTTGGACGCACAGTGGCTGGAATCCTCACCATTACGTCGTGGCTGTTTCTTGCCGTCATTACGTTGTCGCAATACATCGGCAATGCAGTGGGGAAAGGTGCGGAATTCAAGGCCGATGAAACTGTGGTGGCCATGGGATTCGGCAAACAATTACGTAATGCACTTCGCATCGTGATTGAGAGCGGGAATGGCGAACGTGAGCACCGCTGGCAAGATCGCCTCATTACCGCTCACCCGCCCGCACGCACCCGAGTGGCACGAATCGACGCCCAATTGCGCTCAAATTCCAGGCGGTAAGCGCCTCCGATAGCGTTGGAAAAGTGAGCAGTCTTCCCGGTGACCCCTTCCTTGCAGCGGCTGCTGGCCAACCCCATCAACGCACGCCGGTCTGGTTCATGCGACAGGCAGGTCGCAGCCTTCCTGAAT
>CAYSPE010000084.1:0-6275 GCA_964432845.1 uncultured Bifidobacterium sp. | reverse complement strand
GCTCCGTGTTTCGGCGTCTCGGCGCGAGACCACACCCACGATTCGTTCAGCCACAGAAAACCCCACAACAACACCGCAACAACAGAGAGGCGCACCGAAAGTGACAGATGATGCCTCTTTCGCAATGCATTTGCGTCATACGATGATTGAGTGACCAATCGCTCCTCCACCACACGACGCCGTGAGGCGATACCTGGTGGCGTCGTTGCCACTCGTCGTGCTGTTCGACGTCGTGGTGGATTCGTCGGAGTACTGACTGCGTTCTGTTTATGGCTCTTTGGTGTGGTGTTGGGCGCCATCGTGTCGGGACCACTAGGCGGCGCGTTGTCATTCATGTTCATGGTGATTGCTTTGCCGGTGATGCCCATTTTTGGAATGCCCGCAACGGGCGGAAACGGTCGCCTCTATGCAGCGATTGCGTTGAGTTCCGTGATCTGGTGGTTCTTGGGTCAAGTAGTGGCGTCACGAGTATCACGCCGTCCCGTTGTGGGCTGGACCGAATGGGTTCGTGAATTTGCGATTCTGGGCTTAGGCCTGTGGGTGGGAGCCGCCGGTGGCCTCATTATTGGCGCACTTGCGCTCGGTGCGTTCTAACCCACCGTTACCTGACTGCGCATTGCGTCGTACTTTGCCTGACCGATACCAGGCACATTCATAAGGTCGCTTGTTTTCTTGAACGGACCCTTTTGCGTGCGATAACTGATAATTGCTCTTGCCGTGGATGGCCCGACACCTGGCAACGTGTCGAGTTGTTCACTCGAAGCGCTGTTGATATTGATTTTTCCGGAAGAAACTGATGGAACGATTGTGGTACCCGAAACGGAATCAATGGGGGGTATCGCACCGGGAACCGTGACCGGAGGTTGGGTCGTTCGCGTCGGCCGAAGCCGTGGCGCCACAGTTGATTTTGAAGTGCGATGCGAATGAGATGGCACGAACACCTGCTCTGCATCGACGATGGTTTGGGCCAGATTGATGAGTTGCAGGTCTGCCGACGATGTTGCACCGCCCGCCGCATTGACCGCATCAATCACTCGTGCCGTCGCCGACAATTCGTAGACACCGGGAGTCTTTACAGAACCTGTGACATGAACCTTCACCGTGGACGGTGCTGGCGCAACGGTCGGAGCAATGACCGAAGCACCAGCACCAGACACGCGAGGCACCGTTGATTCAATCGGTGGCCCCGATGGACGCACCAGAAGCCAACCCACCCCGAGCGCGCACGCGCCAATGAGAGATGCGGACAAAAGGCGGCGAGGACCAACAAAAGCGATCCAATGTTGCGCTCGGTCACGTATTTCGGGCCAGTCGGGTATTTCCATGGCGCCAATGTGGACATTCGCCTTCCTGGCCCGGAACCGCTGCACACTAGTTTTGAAGATGTGACTCTTCCTCATGGCATTAGCGAAAACGTAGAGGGTTGGCTCGTTGCCAATATCCCTGGTGCCACCGCACCTTTTTCTTACACACAAATCGCCGGTGGGCACTCCAACCTCACATTCAAAGTTGATGATGCCGCGGGCAATGCATACGTATTGCGTCGGCCGCCACTTGGCCACCGCTTAGCCAGCGCACACGACATGGGACGCGAACATCGCATCATCGCAGGACTCGCAAATACCAATGTGCCAGTTGCACCAGCGCTTGGGCTCTGCACCGACGAGTCAGTGAATGAGCTGCCGTTCTACGTGATGCAGTTTGTCAACGGTTATGTAGTGCGAGACAAAGCCACCGCGCAATCAGTGTTGGGAGAATCTGGTTGCCGTCGCGCCAGTGAATCGATTGTTGACACCATGGCAGCAATTCACGCAGTCGATCTCACAGCCGCAGGTCTCGACGACCTCGGAAAGCACGATGGCTACATTGCCCGACAACTCAAGCGCTGGCACGGCAATATCTTGGAACAGCGCACTCGAGATCTTCCACTCGTCGACAGCGTGTACGAAGAACTCATGAAGCGAATCCCCGAGCAAGGTGAAGCAACCATCGTGCACGGCGACTATCGACTCGACAACACCATGGTTGATGCGAAGGGCAATGTCATCGCGGTTCTCGACTGGGAAATCTGTACCCTCGGTGACCCCATGGCCGACCTTGGTCTGCTCATGGTGTACTGGACCGGACCGAATGATGATGCGAGCGCCTGGTCGAACAGTGTGTGCACTGCCCCAGGCTTCTTGAATCGCGCAGATCTTGCGAAGCGCTATGCGGAGAAATCTGGACGAGATATTTCGCAACTCGATTTTTATGTGGCCTTTGCCTATTGGAAACTCGCATGCATTATTGAAGGCGTGTACGCGCGCTATGTGGGTGGTGCTTTAGGAAATCTTGATCCTTCTGAATACGAGCATTTCAAAATCCAAGTAGATGGTGCCGCTCAGAAAGCTGCAGATTTGCTACAACGATTGTCATGAAAAATTCCGACGGACTCCCCTTCACCGTCACAGGCGAATTACCAAAACTTCATTCACCCACTCTCGTGGTAATGATGTCGGGCTGGATTGATGCCAGCGGTGCAGCAACTGCAGCCATGGAACATCTCCTATCAGCCACCGAGGCCACGACCATCGTTGAGTTTGATAGCGACACGTTCATGGATTACCGCGCGCGCCGCCCCGTGATGGAATTACGCGAAGGTGTCAACACACGCATTGTGTGGACTGTTCCTGAAATCAAGATGGGTGTCGACGAAGAGGGCAAAGAAGTTTTGTTTCTGGCCGGTCCCGAACCAGACAGTGCATGGCGTTATTTCGCCGACACTGTTGCATCGCTCTCCATCCAATTAGGCGTGGAGAAGATGATTGGCATGGGCGCATACCCATATGGAGCGCCACACACACGACCTGTTGGGCTCAGCGCCACCACTCCCGTTCTCGCAATTGCAGAACGTCTCTCCTTTGCACGCAACACGCTTGATGCACCCGCAGGCATGAGCGCAGTTCTTGAACATTCGATGACCGACGTAGGCATCGAGGCCATGACCATGTGGGCCCAGATTCCTCATTACGTGGCCACCATGGCATACCCCGCCGCAAGCGCACGATTGATTGACGCGGTCTGCCTGGAAGCTGGTCTCACTATCGATACGTCGCAATTGCGCCGAGAGGCAGGGGTGCAACGCGAGCGTCTGGATGGGTTGGTGCAAAACAACCCAGAGCACATTGAGATGCTGGGCAAATTGGAAGAGGCCTACGACCAGGCACACGGCTTGGTGAGTCCAGTCACCGATGAGCCCGTGGAAATACCTAGTGTGGATGAATTAGCAGCAGAGGTTGAGCAATTCTTGCGAGACCAACAACCAGGGAGTTGACATGAAAGTAGATGGCGGATTCGGATCCGACCTTGCAAAGGTGCCCGAAGCAGCAAAAGAATTGGAAGCTGCTGGTTACTCCGGCGCATGGACTGCCGAAACAGCGCATGACCCCTTCTTCCCACTTCTTCTTGGTGCCGAGCACACCAAGACACTTGAAGTAGGCACATCTATTGCCGTTGCCTTTGCCCGCAATCCAATGACCCTTGCCAATATTGGTTGGGACCTACAGTCGTACTCACAAGGTCGATTCAGGTTGGGTCTTGGTTCTCAAATCAAGCCGCACATCGAGAAGCGATTCTCCATGGAATGGAGCAAGCCAGCTGCTCGCATGCGCGAAATGATTCTTGCGATGCGTGCCATTTGGGATTGTTGGCAAAACGGCACCAAGCTCGACTTCCGTGGCGATTTCTACACCCACACACTCATGACACCTTTCTTCACACCCGATGCAAAGGAACTCTCACCGTTTGGTCCACCAAAAATCTTCTTGGCTGGCGTCGGAGAACTTATGACCGAAGTTGCGGGCGAAGTGTGCGACGGATTCTTGTGTCACGGTTTCACCACCGAGAAGTACCTGCGTGAAGTCACCATTCCAGCTCTCGCTCGTGGACGAGCAAAGGCCGGCAAAACAATGGAAGGTTTCGAAATTGTGGGGCCAAGCTTTGTGGTCACCGGCACCAATGAAGATGAGATGCAAAAGGCCGCGGCCGGCACTCGTCAACAAATTGCTTTCTATGGCTCCACCCCCGCATACCGCGGCGTTCTCGATGCTCACGGCTGGGGCGGCCTGCAAGACGAACTCAACACCTTGTCAAAGCAAGGTAAGTGGGTAGAGATGGGCAATCTCATCACCGATGAAATTCTCAACACCTTTGCCGTTGTTGGCGAGCCAGAAAAGATTGCGCCAGAGCTCAGCGCTCGCTACGGCGACGTGATTAGCCGCATCAGTTTCTACGCGCCATACAAGGCAGACCCAGGCCGTTGGCTGCCCATTATCGATGCGCTGAAGAAGGCATAACCAGTCGAACAAAAAGGGCCCCGGGGAATATCCCCGGGGCCCTTTTTTATTTCAATTATTCGAAGGAGGGTCGAGCGCGCAACGAGCGTTTAAGTTCAGCCAAACCGCTGGTGGTAGCCAGAGTTTCCACGGCATCCCACAACTTGCCTGCTTCTTCGCCGCGAGGAATCTTGGCAATGACAGGACCAAAAAACGACGCTTCATTGTCGGCTTCAGGTTGGAACGTAAGAATGGGAGTGCCCACGTCTTTTCCGGTGCGCTCCAATGCAAGTTCTGTTTCCTGGCGAATGAGTACGTCGAACGACGTGTCGTTCACGGCACTCGCCCACTCTCTCGGCAACTGTGCTTCTGCCAATAGCGAAGCAATATGCGACTCTGCATCGGCCACGAACAGCTCTCGTTGCTGCTTGTTGTGCAAGCTTGTGCCCAGTGCGGTGTACACCTTTGCAACGGCATCGTTGCCGTGTTCGGCGCGAGCGCGCGCTGCAACGCGTAAACCTTTGGTGCCCGACATATGAATGTCGGCATAGCCCTCTGGCATTTTTGAATAATCCATCTTGTCTTCGTTGAGAAATTTCAACGAGATGAACTTCCAATTCACTTGATAGCTACGAAGCGACTGAACTTCAGTCACCCATCGCGATGTAATCCATGCCCACGGGCACACAGGATCGAAGAAAAAATCGAGGTCAGCCATGGCTAGACCCTAGCGATTTCGCGCTCCTCATAGGTTTCGATGATGTCTCCAGGCTTGAGGTCTTGGAAGTCGGACAGGCCGATACCGCACTCGAAACCTTCGCGCACTTCACGTGCGTCGTCCTTGAATCGACGAAGCGACTGAATGGAACCCTTCCAAATGATGGTTCCTTCGCGAAGGAAACGCACCTTGGTTCCACGAGTGACAACACCAGTTCGAACGAAACAACCTGCGATGGCGCCCAGCTTTGGAACGCGGAAAATTTCGCGCACTTCTGCTTCGCCAGTGACCACTTCTTCGAACTCTGGGGCCAACAGACCGAGCATTGCTCGTTCCATATCTTCCAAGAGTTTGTAAATGATTTCGTAGGTACGAATCTCCACCTTCTCGGCTTCAGCAAGATCGCGCGACTTGCGGTCGGGACGAACGTTGAAACCAATGAGCGTTGCATTTGTTGCAGCAGCAAGAGTGATGTCGTTTTCGGTAATACCGCCAACACCACGGTGCACGAATGCAACCTTGACTTCTTCGCGCTCAAGCTTGCGCAAGCTCTCGGTAACAGCTTCGAGCGAGCCCTGCACGTCGGCCTTGATAACAAGGTTGAGTGTGGCCACTTCGCCTGCCTGAATTTGGCTGAAGATGTCTTCCAACTTGACACCGGTTTGTACACGAGCATCGCCACGCTGGTTGAGTACGCGACGTGTTTGACCACGTGATTCACCAACAACGCGAGCAGTCTTTTCATCGGGAGCAGCACGGAACTCATCACCAGCTTGTGGCACGGAGGCAAGGCCCAACACCTGAACAGGAGTTGATGGACCGGCTTCCTTGATTTGCTCGCCACGCTCGTTGATGAGTGCGCGCACCTTGCCCCACGCGGCACCAGCCACGATGGGGTCGCCCACCTTGAGCGTGCCCTTGTCGACCAAAACGGTGGCGACAGGACCACGACCAATGTCGAGGTTTGCTTCGAGTACGACACCCTTTGCACGACCTTGTGGGTTGGCGGTGAGTTCTTCAAGTTCCGCAACAACGTTGAGTTGTTCGAGCAAATCATCGATGCCCAAGTTCTGCTGTGCAGACATTTCAACAACGATGGTGTCTCCACCCCATGCTTCGGGGACGAGTTCGTGTTCAGCAAGCTGAGTAAGTACGCGCTGAGGGTCGGCGTTTTCCTTGTCGATCTTGTTCACCGCAACAACGATGGGCACATCGGCAGCACGTGCATGATTGATTGCTTCGAT
>CAYSPE010000083.1:0-6459 GCA_964432845.1 uncultured Bifidobacterium sp. | reverse complement strand
GTGGTCCACTTCTTGGATGGGGACGACAAGCAAGTGGCCATCAGCCAGGGGATTGATCGACAAGAATGCAACACAGAACTCGTCCCGATACACAAAGGTCCCCGGAATGTCTCCATTGATGATGTGGGAAAAGATTGTGGTCATCCTGAATAGCCTCCGCTCACCGGGTATACATCTCCGGTGCAATATTCCGACTCTGGTCCAGCCAAGAAACGAATCATCTCTGCCAGTTCTTCGGCAAATCCCATGCGTCCTTTTCCGATGCGCATGATGATGCCAGCTTTCATTTGCTCGCTAAATGGCGTCAGGAGTGGTGTGTCAATCCAACCGGGACATACCGCGTTTACATTGATGCCGTGTGGGGCTACGTCCCCAGCCACCGCCTTGGTGAGAGAAATGATGCCAGTCTTTGCGACTGAATAGTGGGGAGCACCGGCCGAGGGATACAGGCCAAGCACCGAAGAGATATTGATAATGCGGCCACTTCGTTGCGGCGTCATGTGTCGCAATGCTGCGCGGCACCCATAGAAGGTTCCATAGAGATGAACTTTGATCATGCGGTCCCACTCTTCGTCGGACAAATCGATGGTGTAGTTCATGGGGTCAAGACCAGAGATATCGCCCGTCATTCGCTTGGCCATGTTGTTCATGGTGCGATCCATCTTGCTGCTGGTGTTGGGGGGAGCAATGCCGGCGTTATTCACCATGATGTCGAGTCGCCCTAGTTTCTGTACCGCATCGTCGACTGCATTGTTGAAAGCCAAGGAGTCTGAGACATCGAATCCATATGCAAGTCCACCCACTTCGTCGGCAATTCTTTGCGCGGCGTCGAGCGACAGGTCGTTCACAACCACCAGTGCGCCGTCAGCCGCTAGCCGTCGCGCTGCGGCTGCGCCGAGGCCTGATGCACCTCCAGTGATGAACGCAACCTTGTCCTGAAGTTCTTGAGCCATGTCGGCAGAATAGGTCTTCTCGCGCTGACAAATGCGATTGGGAGTATTGTGTGTCAATGCGCTGGCGAAGTCTTCTTACGTGGCCCAATGTCATTACGTTGATTCGCTTGGCGATGTTGCCCACGTATGTGTCATTGATGGCTGATAACCGCGTTGTTGCCGGGAGCTGGTTTTTTGGGCTTCTGGCTGCCACTGATTGGATAGACGGATACATCGCCCGTCGATTCAATCAAGTCAGTGAATTCGGCAAAGTCATCGATCCGGTCGCAGATCGAACCGTGTTTTTCGTCGGGATCGGTACGGCCATGTACTACGGGTTCTTCCCAGTATGGGCTGGGGTATTGATTCTGGTGCGCGAGGTGTCCATTGCGCTTCTCATGGTGGGGGCTACGGCGATGGGAATGGAGCGATTCCCGGTCACTGCAACGGGGAAAAAGGCGACGTTTGGATTGCTGTGTGCGGTTCCATGGATCACGTTGGGAACTGCTGGCGGATGGTGGCGAATATTTTCCGTGATGGGCTGGGCGGCGATTGTTCCAGCACTGGGATATTCGTACTTGTCCTTCTTTCAATATCTGCCCACTGTAAAGGCGAACATGTCATCGGGGCGACGGTCGTAGCGAGTACCGTTGGGGGCGTGAATATTCCTTCCCACTTACGCTATTCAAAGGACCATGAGTGGGTCCTTGTTAATGGGTCAACTGCACGAGTTGGCATTACCGACTATGCACAAGATGCGCTTGGTGACATCGTGTTCATTCAATTGCCAGATGTTGGCTCCGTGGTTACCTTGCACGATGGTTTGGGCGAAATTGAATCCACCAAGAGTGTGAACGACGTGTATGCGCCGGTGAGTGGAACTGTGGAAGCAGTGAACACGGCGCTCGCCGATACGCCTGAACTACTGAATACTGACCCTTACGATGCCGGTTGGATTTGCGATATTTCCAATGCCGTCATCGACGACAGTGCGCTCATGTCGGCTGAGGAATACGCCGCACTCATTGGTGGTTAGAGCCTTGCATGTCGTACGTCTTCTGTAATCGCTGCGGTCATCGAAATCCGCCTGTATCGGCCTTTTGCTCTGCATGTGGTTCAGTTCTTGACGTAAAAGAGGACCACACAGTCACTCTTGCAAAGGTTGATCCTCTGCAAGACGCGCCCGGATCGCAAGACAATGTGGTTGTCGACCTTGACGACATAACTCCGGGAACCGCAATCTTGGTTGTGCGAGGGGGAGAGGACGAAGGGGAGTATTTCGTATTGAACGCTCCAGTGGTCTCCATCGGCCGACACGCCGATTCCTCCATTGTTCTTGACGACATCACGGTCTCTCGTCGACATAGCGAGATACATCACTCGGACAATCGCTATGTGGTGAGAGATGCAGGGTCACTAAACGGCACTTATGTCAATAACCGACGTATTGATGTTGTCGAACTTATGCAGGGTGATGAATTGCAGATTGGCAAATATCACCTGGTATTTCTTGAAAGCGCTGAAGATCTCAAATGAGCGAGCGTGACTACTTGTCAATTGGTGAAGTCTTGGCTCAATTGCTTGAAGAGTTTCCCGATGTCACCATTTCGAAAATTCGCTTCTTGGAATCACAGGGACTCATTGAGCCAGAGCGAACACCTTCTGGATATCGCAAGTTCACCGATGGAGAGGTAGAGCGTTTACGGTTCATTTTGCGTGAGCAACGGACCAACTACTTGCCGCTACGAATTATCAAAGACAAGCTCGACGACGACACGCAAGACATCAGTCGTGAAATTCCTGCAGGCACAACCATTTCCACTTCGGGTCATCCTGCTGCGCGAGCAGCGGTGCCCCGACCAAATGAAAACGTGGTTACTATGCCAACCAGCGAACCAACTCCCGAACCAATCGTTGCCAGTGTGGCCCCTGTGGTGTCTCTCGATCAAGATCCAATGGTTCCCATCTCCGATATCCGCGAACAGCGCAAAATGGCGCTTCGCCATGCAGATAAGACTGAATCAATACCTCGCGATCAATTGCTGCAACAGGTTCATATTGAGCCCGGGTTTTTGAAAGAACTTGAGTCCGCTGGTTTGGTCAGTGGGCACGATGTCGGTGACACAACCTTTTTCGATCCGCATTCTGCAGCTGTAGCTCAGGCCGCTGTTCGGTTCAGTGAACTCGGGATCGATGTACGACATCTCCGAGCATGGAAGAGTTCAGCTGACCGTGAACTCAATTTGTTTGAGCAGCGAATTTTGCCTCTGTTGCGTCAACGCAATCCAGCCGCTCGAGAAGAAGCACTCAATATGTTGAGTGAGTTCATTGAGTTGGGGAGTGAACTTCGTCTGGCCCTCATCATGCGAGATGTTGTTCGGTTAACGGAACCAAAGTAACCATGAAATCGCTTTCAGTACGCGGTGTGCGAATTGATCGCATTTCAAACAATCCTGTTTTAACTCTTCGTGAAGAGGAATCTCCTCGACGTCAGTTTGAAATTTTTATCGGAGCTCCCGAAGCTGCGGCCATTAAGACTGCTTTGGATGGTGAAGAAACACCCAGGCCTCTCACTCATACTCTGTTTGTCCATGCCTTCGAGAAAGTCAACACAACAATTCTGCGGGCAGTTCTGACACATGTCGCCAACGGAACATATTTCGCTGACCTGGTGATGGAGAATGACGCCGGTGAAGAAGTGGTGGTGTCGGCCAGGCCCTCCGACGCTGTGGCTATAGCCCTTCGAGCTTCGTGTCCCATCTATGCAACTGATGACCTGATGGACCTCGTTGGAGAGGTGCTCGAGGAAGAAGAGGCCACAGAAGAGAGCGAAATACTCGATGAATTCAAGGAATTCATCGAAAATATCTCCCCAGAAGATTTTGACCTCTGACCCCTTGACGGTTGTGGATAACTGCCCCTAGCGTCTTACACCCGCGTAGTTACCGCTCTGTAAGAGCCGCGCGCCAACCAAGGGACGTTCAACATGAAGTATCAGACATACAGTGGCACCGATGCCGCCGAGATTGTCGGAATCACCTACCGCCGACTTGACTACTGGGCACGTACTGATCTTGTTCGACCCTCGGGCACGGACGCATCAGGAAGTGGAAGTCGTCGTCGGTACACGTATCGCGACCTCCTCGAATTGAAGGTCATCAAGAAACTGCTCGATGCTGGTATTCGTCTCGAGAGTATTCGTGACGTGTTCTCGTACATGCGAGAGCATGTCGATACAGATATTTCAGCTGCCCATTTGGTGATTGACGGATCCAGTGTGGTGTTGTGCGACGGAAACGAACTCATCGACGTTCTGCGTCACGGACAAGGCGTTTTGAACATTCTCCCTATGTCTGGCGTACGTGATGAGGTTGACCGCCAGATCATTACTTTGCGTCCAGAAATTGATGGTGTCGATATTTCTGCAGTGGCCATCTAACAATGAAGTTTTCTCCACTTGATGCAGAGCATCGTGCACTTAATGCAAAAATGGTTCCCTTCGGTGGTTGGGAAATGCCGCTTGCGTATTCGGCCGGAACGTTGGCGGAACATAATGCTTGTCGAAGTGCCGCAGTTATGTTCGACGTATCGCACCTTGGCACCGTTCGCATTGAGGGCCCTGGTTCACTTGAAAAATTGCAATCAGTGCTCACAAACGACCTTGCCAAGATTGGGCCAGGTCGTGCTCAGTACACACATTTATTGAACGAAGATGATGCATCTGTTGTAGACGACATCATTGTGTGGTGGCTCGATGATGATGTGTTCGATGTGATGCCGAATGCTTCAAACACTGACGGCGTGGTAGCTGCGATTGGGGGAGTTGATACAACTTCTACTCGTGCAGTCATCGCCGTGCAGGGACCACAAGCTCGATCCATGGTGGCTACTGTCAGCAAGGAAGCAGCCGATGTGCCTCGTTTCCGGGTTCAGAGAGTCACCGTTTGCGGGCACGAATGTGTTGTGGCCGGAACTGGCTACACCGGAGAGGATGGCATTGAAATTGCTGTTCCTGTGTCCGGAGCTTCCGATGTATGGCAAGCGCTTATAGCTGCAGGGGTGGTGCCGGCGGGCCTTGGTGCGCGTGACACATTGCGGTTGGAGGCTGCGCTTCCACTGCACGGTCATGAACTAGGCGCTGGTATCACGCCGCTACAGGCGAATTTGAATTGGGTTATTGCGTGGAACAAGCCCGCGTTCAGAGGGAAAGCGGCGCTTGAAGCCGAACGTGACCACGGAATTTCTCGCAAATTAATGGGCATCCGCATTGACGGCAGGCGCCCAGCGCGAGAGGGAACAAGGGTGTTGAACAGCGCTGGAGAAGATATTGGCTTCGTTACAAGTGGAAACTTCTCGCCAACACTCCAGCATTGCGTTGCTCTGGCTTTGATTTCGCCTCATTCGCAATTATCTGATCAGGTTGAACTTGATGTGCGCGGAACTCGCATTCCTGGAACTATTTGTTCGACTCCGTTTGTTGAGAAGAAGAAGTAGTAGGCGCTGCGCTCTGATTCTGTGAGGGCTTAGTCGGACGAAAACCCAGAAGTCCTCCCGCGTTCTCTGCCAGGGTTGTGAGAGGACCGAGTCGCTTTGATAGTTCACCTAATTGAAGAGCGACGTCTCCCATTGTGGCAAGCGTGTTCATGGCCATGCCCATTTGGGGCATGATGCGACGCAGAGGTTCTTCTACTTCATCGAGCAATGAATTGACTCGTGTAGTTGTTCGATTGAGATTGTCAACCGTTGAAGCCAGGTTTTCCAAAATTGTGATGAGTGCTTCGCTTGTGCGACGAGTTGAGTCGATGGCCTTGCCCGCTAGTTCAATTGGGTCAACCATTGTGAGCAATGCAAGCAACTGTTCAATCGGGTTGGTGGACGACGTGGTGGTCTCGTCCTGGGAAGTCTGTTGATTCTCGCTCACGCACCCACGGTAGCCGCATCAAGAGAACTGGCATACGCCTCTATTGGTGCGCACGTGCACACAAGGTGGCGATCTCCGTATGCCGCATCGATGCGAGAGACGGGCGGGTAGTAGCCACGAGTACGCAACGTTGGTAACGGATACAGGGCCTGTTCGCGAGAGTATGACCGTTGCCATTCTCCAGCAATATCTTCAATGGTGTGCGGTGCGTGGTGGAGCACCGAGTCCTCGGCGGCGATTCGTCCGCTTGTTACTTCGTCTAGTTCTTTGCGAATCGAAATCATCGCGTCGCAAAAACGATCGACCTCGCCAAGTGGTTCGCTTTCAGTTGGTTCCACCATCAAAGTGTTTGCTACGGGGAAACTCATGGTTGGAGCGTGGAATCCGTAATCCATCAAACGCTTCGCGATGTCATCAATAGTGACTCCCGAAGACTTAGTGATGGCCGCAACATTCAAAATGCATTCGTGTGCAACTGAATTGTTGCTTCCTTTGTACAACACGGGAAATGAGTCCTCTAGTCGAGAAGCGATGTAGTTGGCAGACAGGATTGCATCAGCCGTTGCTTGCAGCAATCCCTCGGAACCCATCATGGAGATGTAGGCC
>CAYSPE010000082.1:565-6893 GCA_964432845.1 uncultured Bifidobacterium sp. | reverse complement strand
GAATTCTGTGTTGCCTTCTGCCCCCTTAATGGGCGATTCAACAATGCCTTCCACTGTGCACCCCAACTCCCGAAGGGCCGTCGACACGGTTTCGCACGCCTCGGCATGGACGGCGGGATCCGTGATAACGCCTTTGCCTCGCGAGACTTCCGAACGTCCCGCTTCAAACTGGGGCTTCACCAGCAGCACCGCCGCAGGCGTATCAAATCCTGGCTCGGCCCGCAGCACATTCACAATTGGTCCAAGCACCTTGGTCAACGAAATAAACGACAAGTCGGCCACAACTAAAGAGCAATCAAATGGGAGATCGGCGTATTGCAGGTCCCGCACGTTGACTCCATCGCGCCACTCAACGCGATCATCAGCCTTGATTCGTTCGTGCAGTTGGTTTTTCCCCACGTCAACGGCGAACACTCGCCGCGCCCCATGTTGCAATACACAGTCCGTGAACCCACCAGTTGACACACCGGCGTCGAGAACGGAGCGGTTGTTCACGTTGACTCCGAAGTGAGTCAACGCATGCTCCATCTTTTCTCCGCCCCTGCTCACAAATTTCTTCTCGACCAGCACCTCAATTGGTTCGTCGGGCGACACCATTCGCGATGCCTTGTCGGCAAATGCTCCACGGACAGTGACATTTCCTGACTCGATCAGCCGTACCGCTTCTGCACGACTATCTGCCAACCCTCGCTTCACCAAGGCTGCATCAAGGCGGGTACGCACACTGCGAGCGTACTTGCGAACTAGTGATTCGTGGGCGACACACCCAAGAGCTGGTCAACAAATCCTGCCAAGTTGTCCGCTACATAATCGGCACGAACGCCGATACTTGTCGACGTCGTACCGCTCATCACCAATGCAAACGCGCATCCAACAGTGTCCGCAAATCCCCCGTCTGTGTCCGCGCGATCTCCCACCATCACCATGTCTGTTGCGTCGACCCCATGACACATCTCTCGCACAAGTTGTGCCATCGGTAGGTGCGGCTTCCCTGTCACCAAGGCTGCAGTTTCTGAAGCTTTCTCAATCGCTGCAAGAATTGAGCCACCGCCAGGAATAGGACCATTCGGCGTGGGATATTGCGGGTCGCTATTGGAACCAATCAACATTGCTCCACCTCGCACAGCCGCTAACGCTTGTGTCAGCACATCGAATGTGAATTCGCGATGGAAGCCCACCACCACTGCATCGAATGGTCCGTCGTGCGTTTCTCGATATGGAATGACTACCTCACAGCCCTTTTTCAGCAGCTCCTCGATGAGACCCTCGCCGCCACAGACCATTACTCGCCATCCTGGTTGCACAGCGGTCGTCGCCGACATGGCAGAGGTCACCACGTCGCCCTTCGCTGACACCCCAATACCCTCAAGCGCAGCAACCTGTTGCCCATAGGTAGAGAACGAGTTATTGGTCACAAATACAACCCGCACCCCAGCCTCGCGGAGCCGAGCGATGGCCTCCACCGACCCTGGGATGGGCGTATGAGCGAGCCACACCACGCCGTCAAGGTCGCACAACACCACTCGGGGGATCTTCGGTTTGCCCATAGCCCTTAATCCTGCCACCCTTGTTGCCGTGCCGAAATTCGAACCATTCCCCGCCCTGCGCTATGCCACCCCCGGCGACAAGAACATCACTTCCCTTACATCGCCTCCATACGACGTCTTCGACGAGACTGTTCGTGCTCAGTACGCGGCACAAAACGACAACAACATCGTCAAAGTCGACTACCCCGTCGAGGCAGATGGCGACCAGCGTTATGCACATTCCGCAGCGATTTTGCGCCAATGGACGCAAGACGGAATTCTCGTAGCGGATGGCGCCCCCACGTTCTCCATCTACCGAATGACATTTACAGATGAAGCAGGCCGCACCCGCACCACGGTCGGAGTTGTCGGAGCACTTGAAGTGGTAGACGAAGGGGCAGGCGGAGTACTTCCGCACGAGCGCACCACGCCAAAAGCAAAGACCGACCGCCTTGACCTCACACGAGCAACACGAGCAAACCTCAGTCCAGTATGGGGACTATCTCTCACTCCTGGCCTCACTGGCGCCCTCGAGTCCCCCGCCACCGTGGTAGCCGAATGCATCGATGAAGACGGCGTCCATCACGTTTTGGAACGTGTGGAGGATGCGTCCCGTATTCACCAAATTTCGGAATTGGTGTCGTCTCACCCAGTTCTCATTGCAGATGGCCACCATCGTTACGCCATCAGTCGTACATACCGCGATGAATCGCGCGCACAGGGCGGACCGGCGGGTGCAGAACTCACAATGACGTACGTTGCTGAATTGGTTCAGGAACAATTGAGTGTTGCCGCCATCCATCGGTTGTACGACATTTCGCCTGAGACACTCACGCAAGCACTTTCCGCGCACTACACATTCAGTGATGCGGGCCACGTCACCGCCGACACCATCGCCACAATGGATTCTCTCGGATGCCTATGTCTTGTATCGCCCGATGGCAATGGCACGTACCTCACTCCGATTGAAGATTCGTTCACAGGTGTACGCGCGTTAGACAGCGCCCGTCTTGAGCACGCACTCAGTAACACCCAACATTCGGTCACTTATCAGCACGGCGTCACCGACGTACTTGCACGTTTGCGCAACAACGAATGCAGTGCCGCGATTCTGATTCGACCTGTTTCACTGGAAGAGATTCGTCGCACTGCGGACACTGGCGAACTGATGCCACCAAAGTCAACATTCTTCACGCCAAAGTTGCGCACCGGAATGGTGATGCGCCCGTTGGAGGCGTAATTACTTGCCTGCCTCTTTGGCAGCTTTATTTGCAATCTCGCCACACAAGGCCACGCGCTCGGGCTTCTGACCGTTTGCAGCCATATTGATAGTGACACCATCAAGCCCCGCGTTAAACGCATCACGAATGTACTCACCGACGGTGTCGGGATCGCCGAATACCAACATTGCCTTCATGAGTTCAACAACGTCGTTATTCCAACCTTTTGTAGCGGCCATTTCCAGAAGATCTGCTTCTGCTTCTTCTTTAGTGGGCGCAACGCACACGTTCACCATCTTTGACATGGTGATCTCTTCGCGATTACGACCAACTCGATCGCAATGCTCAGCAAGCACTTCCAGCTTGTGAGGAATTTCTGTGAGTGGCCCACGCGTGAGATTTCCTTCATCGGCGTACTGTGCCACCATACGAAGAGTTTTCTTTTCGCCGTTGCCACCGATCATTACTGGAATACGCGAAATTGGAGCAGGTGAATTGATGGCATCAGACACGCTGTAGTACTTGCCCGCAAAAGAAACCTTCTCAGCACGCAACATCGGCAACACGATGTGGAGAGCCTCTTCCAACTTCTCGAATCTGTCGGTAAAGGTACCGAACTCAAAACCCAATGATTCATGCTCTAATTGAAACCAACCAGCACCAATTCCGAGGTTTGCTCTTCCGCCCGATACATGATCGAGAGTGGTGACAGCTTTGGCCAACAGCGCAGGGTTTCGATATGTATTTCCGGTGACAAGCGCCGACAAGCGCACTTTTGACGTGTGCTGCGCAATCGCTGACAACAACGTGTAACACTCCATCATTGGCTCGGCTGGCTCACCGATTCCGGGCAATTGATAAAAGTGATCCATCACCAAGACACGATCAAACCCAGACTCTTCTGCTGCTTTCGCTTGAGCGACCACCTTGTTAAAGATGTCGGAAGGCGAAGAATTGGGGTATGTGAAGTTTGGAATTTGGTAACCAAGGCGTGTCATAACACCACCCTAGGTCTGTGTCGGTACTGCGTCTACTGAACGCAGTGCATTTCAGGTATTGGACGCTGCGTAAATCCCGGCGATTGTTGAATCGAGAGTTCCGTTGAAGTCCGCGTCGCTTTGCTTCGCCGAGAGTCCTTCAGTGAGAGCACGCGAGAAACTTGCAATCACACCATTGTTGGCAGCGAGTTTCTTATTTGACTCTTCACGGCTGTAGCCACCAGAAAGAGCCACCACACGCAACACGCTCGGGTGTGACACCAACTCGGAGTAGAAATTGTCAACATTCGGAAGAGTGAGCTTCAACATGACTGGTTGGTCTGCTGGCTGCTTGTTGAGCTCTTCCAACAGGGCTTCCTTCAAGATGACTTCTGCTTCACCTTTGGTGGAACTGTTGATATCAACTTCGGGCTCAATGATGGGTACAAGTCCGGCGCGAAGAATTTGGCGGCCAACCTCAAACTGCTGAGCAACGACATTTTTGATGCCCTTTTCGTTGGCTTCCTTGATAACCGAACGCATCTTGGTGCCAAAGATTCCTTTTGCCGTGGCGCGTGCCAACAGCGCGTCAAGGTCTGGGTTTGGCTTCATCATTTGGCATCCATCGACCTCGTCGGCAAGACCTTTATCGATCTTCAAGAATGGAATGACCTGCTTGCGCTTCCAGAGATATTCGGCTGCACCAACTCCGTCTACGTCGCGCTCCATTGTTCCTTCGAACAAAATGGCTCCGAGCACTCGTTCACCGTTAAATACTGGGCTTGTCATCATGCGGGAACGCATTTGGTGAATGAGATTGAACATCTCTTCTTCACCCGAGTATTCATTTTCCTCAATGCCGTACAACCGGAGAGCCTTTGGGGTGCTTCCACCACTTTGGTCAAGTGCTGCGATGAAACCCTTGCCGTCGCGCATGCGCGTGAGTTGCTCGTTGTTCATGATGATCGAACCCTTTCATTGGTCGTCTCAACAATAGTCAGACGCTCTGCAAGTCAATGAGATAGGCCACCGGACGCTCGAGAGCCTTGCGAATGTGGGCCCGGCGACGCATAGAGATAACCGAATGAGCTACCACTTCTGTGCGACTGGTCACAGTGCCACCGGAACGAAAGAAGCGCCTGCGCACTGCTCCCACCACACACACCGGGGACCCCACAGCGCCAATATCTGGATCTCCAGGAATCGACACTGGAACCGCCAGTCGACCGTCTTCAGTAGTGGTGGCAATATCGAACGACGACACCACATCACCGTTCGACAAAGAACGCGTGACAAGTGGAGTGGTGATTTCTCCAACGAGAATCACAATATTGAGCCCATCGGACCGGACGGCAGTTGTTACAGACATACATTTCCTTTCGCTGCGAGAAAGGTGTGTACGTTTAGGCCCCCAGAGTGGAAAGTCGCTCGGCTACGTCGACAAATTGAGGATCATGTCGCGCGATTCGTTCGAAGAACTGGCGCGCCATGATTACATTGCCCTGTTTGTCGTACAAGTCGGCAATCACAAACCATTGACGAAGGTTGAACTCAGCAGGGCGAGCAATATCGCCAGCAGCTTTGTCCATGAGGCGAAGCGCTTCTTCGTATTGCTTGCGGTCTGCGAGAGAACTAGCCATCACAATGCGGCCCTCTGCCAACAGTTCAGGATGCGGAGAAGCTTCAGAAAGTTCGCGCCAATACTTCTCCACCATGGTGTGATTACCCAAGGCTCTGTGGCAATCCTCAATCACCGGATGGTTAAAAATCCATTCAGGATTGAGCTGAACCGCTGTTTCTAACTCGCTTAATCCACGCTTCCACTGGCCTGCTCGGTACAAACACAGCCCTAACATTTCGTGCACCGCCGACACCTCGGAGTATTCCTTGGCCATCGGATTCAGAATCTTGCGCGCTTCTTCGTATCGGTGTGCTTCAAATGCCTGAAGAGCAGCTTCGTAGCGCTTCAGTGCACGAACAGATGCGCGTGAGCCGAGTTTGCGTTCGAATTCTTCAACGACAGAGTCAAGGGCGCGAACCTCTTTGCGTCCACCTTTTTGCGCGCGACCAGTCCCCTTTCCGCGCACACCAGTTGGGCGACGCGTCGGACGCGTAGACCCTTCATCAATCCAGATTTCGCTGGTGCGATCAGGTGCCGATGACATCTCACCAGATGTGCGGCGCTCACCGATACGTGCGCGCACCTCTGAAGAGCGTTCTTGTGCCGCCGTGCGAGGACGGCGATCGCGGTCATCACGATCGAAACGGCCACGACTAGGACGGTCATCACGACGAGGAGCGCGGTCATCACGATCGAATCGGCCACGACTTGGACGGTCATCACGATCAAACCGACGAGGGCCACGATCATCACGGTCATCACGTCGAGGGCGATCGCCTCGCTCAAATCGGTCATCACGACGAGGAGCCCGGTCATCACGATCAAACCGACGAGGAGCACGGTCATCACGGTCATCACGACGAGGAGCCCGGTCATCACGGTCGAAACGCCCACGACTAGGACGGTCATCACGATCAAAACGACGAGGGCCGCGATCATCACGGTCATCACGACGAGGAGCCCGATCATCACGATCGAAACGAC
>CAYSPE010000082.1:0-465 GCA_964432845.1 uncultured Bifidobacterium sp. | reverse complement strand
CACGACTAGGACGATCATCACGATCAAAACGACGAGGGCCACGATCATCACGGTCATCACGACGAGGAGCCCGATCATCACGATCGAAACGACCACGACTAGGACGATCATCACGATCAAAACGACGAGGGCCACGATCATCACGGTCGAAACGACCACGGAAGCCCCCAGAGCTTCCTCCACGGCTATTGCCGCCGGGGCGACCTGAGCCCGATCCCCTGTTGGGTCGGTCGGAATGGGAGCCGCGGCGTTCTGACATAGGCGCGCAAGGCTAGCGAGGGAAAAGTAAATTACCCCAGAAATGCAAATAACCCCTGATCCCGTAAGGGACCAGGGGTTATTCATCGAATAAATCTGGCGGCGTCCTACTCTCCCAGGGGGTCTACCCCCAAGTACCATCGGCGCTGATTGGCTTAACTTCCGTGTTCGGAATGGGAACGGGTGTGACCCAATCGCTATGGCCAC
>CAYSPE010000081.1:0-7086 GCA_964432845.1 uncultured Bifidobacterium sp. | reverse complement strand
CCGAGGCTCACCACATCGCTGTTTGTCTCTTCCACCCAATCGCGGCCGGTAATACCGAGATCAAACAGCCCCTCTTGCACATACGAGGCAATCTCTTGCGGGCGAAGAATTCGAACTTCATCGACGCGAGGATCATCGACCGACGCCTTGTAGTCGACTGATGACGAACGCACGACGGAGAGGTCGGCTGCTTCAAAAAGGTCAAAAGTGGCCTTCTCGAGCGATCCTTTGGGAAGAACAATCTTGAGCACGCACCGAGGCTATCTAGACCGATGGCTCGGTGAGCGTGTGATTTACAAGGTGTCAATCACAGATGGTTGGCGCATCAGGCGACCGACCGCGTAACCACGCTTGGGCATCCATTACTTGCTTGCCCTCGGGCTGCACCCGTATGAGTCGGAGACTCCCCTGATGGGCACCAATAAAGCCGTCTGGCGAAAGTTCGCCTTCTTGTAGCAACTGGTGGTGAGGCGTTGCCTCGACAATCCGTAATCGAGCCCCGCCCAGCATTGTGTACGACCGAAAACAGCGAATTCCTCGAACAATGCGCTCGGGCGAATGAGACCAATCAATACGCAATTCATCGGGAGAGATTTTCTCTGCGTAGGTGGCTTCACCACCTTGTGGGATTGGCTCCCCGAGTCCTGCGTTGAGTGTGCGAACCAACAACTCCGCGCCCACCTGCGCCAACTGCTGGGTGAGTTCCTGCGCAGTGACCGTGTCATCAATGGGAACAATGGAACTGGAATACACAGCACCCGTATCAAGGGTGGGCTCCACTTCCATGATGCACACACCTGTCTCATGATCCCCCGCCAAGATTGCGCGCTCAACAGGCGCTGCGCCACGCCAGCGTGGCAAAAGAGAGAAGTGAACATTGATCATCGGCGTCTTTTCAAGGACCGCGGTGGGAATGATGCGACCGTACGCAACAACAATGCCCAGCATCGGCGTGGCGTTATTCGCCTTCAACCATTCAAGATCGTGCGATACCGGTACCCCGTGCCGAAGTGCCACCTCTTTAACAGGGCTGGCAGATACTGCGCCGCCCCGACCGCGTTTTGCATCAGGACGCGTCACGACATGAGCGATGTGAAAACCATCAGCTATCAGTTGTTCAAGAATGACAGCTGCTGCGTGAGGTGTTCCGAGAAACACCAGCGGACGTGACTCTCGCGTCACGCCTACTTCAATCCGATATGACGAGTTTCGCCCTCGGCTGAACCACCTTCGGCGATTCGTTTGTATTCCCGGAGAGCTTCATCGCGCTGATCTGGTGTCATGCGGTCAAACATCAGCACTCCGTTCAGGTGATCGAGTTCGTGCTGAAACAGTCGGGCCAAGAGCTCGTCGGCTTCTACCTGAATGGTGTTGCCACTGAGGTCAACGGCCTCAAGCAACACCTCTTTGGGTCGCAACATTTCGACATACAAACCCGGAATAGAGAGGCAGCCTTCGTCATACACCCATTCGCCACGTGACTCAACAATTTTGGGATTGAGCAACGTGATGGGTTCGCCGTCGATGTCGTACACAAAGATCTGCTTTTGCACGCCAATCTGCGGTGCAGCCAGGCCGAGGCCAGGTGCCTTGTACATAGCCTGCAACATGGCTTGCGTGAGACGAATAATTTTGCCGTCGATATTTTCAACCTCTTCGGCAACTGCCTTGAGTACTGGATCACCGAAGGTGCGAATTTCATACGCCATATTCTGAAAGGCTACAAGCGGAGCCAACCATGACGCAGGATAAAGACACCAACACTCACTATTTCAGCGAAGCGCCTCAGGGCGATGGACAACGCCATCGGTTCACCGTTCCCGGACCACGCGGAGACTTAACGATTGAAGGCGCAGCAGGAGTCTTTAGTCAACACGGGCTCGACAAAGGCACCGCAGTATTGCTTGACGCGATGCGCAAACATGAGGTTCCCACACCTCCTCCAGGCAGTGCACTGTGCGACGTGGGATGTGGAAGTGGAGTGATTGCACTCACTCTCGCGTCGCTGTTTCCGGAATGCACCGTGTATGCCATCGATATCAACGAACGTGCAAGAACGTTGTGCGCGGAGAACGCAGCAACAAACGGATTGCACAACGTAGTAGTACTTTCGCCCGACGCTGTTGACCCTGCCCTCCAGTATTCATTGATCTGGTCGAATCCACCCATTCGGATCGGCAAAGATGCGCTTCATCAACTCTTGACTTTGTGGCTCAAACGACTCACTCCCAATGGTCTTGCCCATTTGGTAGTAAGCAAGAACCTCGGCGCCGACTCATTGAAGGCATGGATGGAATCACAGAATTTTTGCGTTGAACGCCTCAACAGCAGTAAGGGGTTTCGCGTTTTCGAGGTTTCAACTCAATAGCGGGCGGGGTCGGCGTGCACTCGTACAGAGGTGCCGAATGTTGCCCGGACTTGGGCAACCATGTGTGCAATTGCTGCCCGAGAAGTAGATCGCGCGAGATACGAATCACCGAGGTCTGCTACCTGTACGTCAGACAAGCCATCAACATCGAACAACGAATGTTTGTCACCCAGTGTCAACCGCACCATTCGAACAAATGGCGGCATATTCAATAACTGCCGTTGCGTCAGATCTCGTTCAGCAAATTGCTGCAACGACTTCTGAATATCACTACTAGCCATCGCCTGCATCAGCGGATGAGAGGGTTGTCTCGTTTGAATAATGACGCGTCCATGAGACCCCACGACTCGGGCAGCTCGCGCAACAAGAGCCAACACTTCCGACGGTGCCGTGACACGGGGCGCACTCAGATCCCGGTCAATATCTGCAAACACAATGGTGTTGGCCGACGGCACGCGGTACAACACGGCTTCGGTACCGATAAATACATTGCCTTGGGTCCACGAGTCATCGGAATCTGACGTGATTTCAACAATCGGTGAAGTTGTGGATGCCTGCAATTGTGTCCGCAATTGCGTCACACCTCCGCGAGGCACAACAAACGACGAGCGACCACATGACCCACAAACGCTGCCATGCTCGACACTGCATCGCTCACACACGAGAACACCGTTGTCATTTTGTGTCAACAAAGCGTTGCATGCAGAACAGACCTGAATCGATCGACACGCCTTACAAGCGATAAGACGGGCCTTGCCTTTCGTATTGAGCACACACACTGTTGTTTCGTTTCGGTTTTGAACAGCGCTCAATAACTCGCTTGTCAACAACGATTGAGCGACGGGAACCTCCGCCAAGTCAACAACCGAGACTCGTGGCCAACCCGTTGACGATGTCACATATGTTGTTGCATCCGCGCACGAGCGCAGCGATGCTGCAGACGGCACCGAGGAGGTAAGAACGAGCGGTACATCTTGTAGATGCGCGCGTTCACGCGCAACGTCCACCGCGTTCCAAGACGGTGCTCGTTCTTCATTCAGTGATTCATCGTGTTCATCAATCACCACGATGCAGGAAATATTGCGACATGGAGCAAAAACTGCAGAACGTGCGCCAATAACCACGTCAACTCCGGCTTGAGCCGATTCCCACTCATCTGGCACGAACGCCGTGGTGAGTCCGCGTCGGCGCAAAGCGGCTGCACCGAGTGACGCCATACGAACCGTGGGACAGATAACCAACACAGGCCCACGAGACGCAGACGCGACAACGCTCTGCAGTGCGGACAATGCCGGCGGAACTACAAGTAGTCCACCGCCTGATTCGAGCAATTTGTTGGTTGCAGCAATGACGGGTTCCGACGCATCCAGAGTGACGGATCCGTGTCGCTCATGTGCATTTTTCAAACGCATCCTCGGCGCTGAGGCCGAATTCAACACTGCACGCCAAGCACCAAACCATTCGCGTGCAACCCATTGTGTCAATGAGACTAAGGACTGCTCCACTCCGGCGCCCGACACGCCGACAATCGGCGCCAATTTGTCCAGTGATAAATGGGTTGCAACACTTCCATGCGGCGCGACATCGACAATCCAACCCGACACTCGTCGACCATTCAAATTGACCCGAACGCGAGCTCCTATTTGAGCGCGTTGTTCTAAATCGTGAGGAACGAGATAGTCAAATAGCTTGTCTATTCCCGACACATCGGGAACGACGGACGCAACGAGAGGCGTCTGTGAACTCAGAGCTTGACAGCTGCCTTGAAATCGCTCAAGCGTGACAATGCTTCCCAGGTGAACTCTGGTTCATTGCGTCCAAAGTGACCGTAGGCAGCTGTCTTCTTGTAGATCGGGCGCTTCAGATCGAGGTCGCGCACAATTGCACCGGGACGGAGGTCGAACACTTCACGAACAGCCTTTTCAATCGACTCTTCGCTCACCGTGTTGGTTCCGAATGTCTCCACCAAAATGCTGATGGGCTGTGCCATACCAATTGCGTACGCCACCTGTACTTCACACTTTGATGCAGCGCCTGAAGCAACCACGTGCTTTGCTACCCAGCGAGCTGCATACGCAGCAGATCGGTCCACCTTTGAGGGGTCCTTGCCAGAGAACGCACCACCACCGTGACGACCCATACCACCGTATGTATCCACGATGATCTTGCGGCCTGTAAGGCCAGTGTCTGCATGCGGTCCACCCAAGATGAACTGACCGGTGGGATTGATGTAGATCGATGGATTGTCGCCAGCGAATGCTTCTGGAATCACAGGCATGATGACTTGTTCAATGAGGTCGGGGCGAATTTGTGTTTCGCGATTCACCCCAGCGCCGTGCTGAGTTGAGATCAACACAGTGGACAACTTGACGGGGATTCCATTTTCGTATTCAAATGACACCTGAGTCTTGCCGTCTGGGCGCAGGTACGGAATCTGTCCGCTCTTTCGAACTTCGGTGAGACGTTCTGCCATGCGGTGTGCGAGCCAAATGGGAAGTGGCATGAGGTCTGGGGTTTCGTTACATGCGTAACCAAACATCATTCCCTGGTCTCCGGCGCCCTGCTCGTCAAGGACGTCTTTGGTGCTCGCGCCACTGCGGCGCTCCTCCGAGGCATCAACGCCCTGTGCAATGTCGCGGCTCTGCTCGTCGAGCGCCACAATCACACCACACGTGTTGCTATCAAAACCGAAATCAGCATTGTCATAACCAATGCGCTGGATTGCCTCACGCGCAACCTTTGGAATATCTACATATGCCGAAGTGGTGATTTCACCTGACACAACACACAAACCGGTGGTGAGGAGAGTTTCACAGGCAACGCGGCTCTCGGGGTCTTGCTCAAGGATTGCATCCAACACCGAGTCGGATACTTGGTCCGCCATTTTGTCCGGGTGGCCTTCGGTCACGCTTTCAGATGTGAACGTGAAATTCCTCACAATGTCTCCTCATTAGATCGGCTACAAAGCCGAGACTTAGTGAGAGCGACGAGCCGCCCGCACGGAGACCACGCTATCCAAAATGGCGGTAGCGATGCTGTGTTTGTCCGCCAAGGGAACAAAGGTTTCTGAGCCGTCGGCAGAGATAATGGTGACTGCATTGGTGTTGTGACCAAAACCCACACCGGGGGCCGATACGTCATTGGCCACAATAAGGTCGAGATTCTTGCGCTTGAGCTTGCCGCGAGCGTTTTCCACGACATCATTGGTTTCTGCAGCGAATCCGACCAAGACCTGTTGCGCTGGTTTTGCTGCCCCCAGGGCCGCCAAAATGTCGACAGTGGGTTCCAACGTGATGTCAGGAACTCCGTTGTGCTTTTTGATTTTGCCGTCTGCGGCATGTACGGGGCGAAAATCGGCTACGGCTGCGGTCATGATGACCGCGTCAGATGCAAGCGCGTGCTCCTCCACTGCTTCCAACATCTGAGCCGCAGTTTCTACTTCCACCAGGTTGATGCCAGGCAAAGTAGAACGTTCCACGGTTGAGACAAGAGTGACATGCGCGCCTCGTTTGAAGGCCTCTTCGGCAACGGCGTAACCCTGTTTCCCGCTGGATCTGTTTGCGATAACACGGACTGCGTCAATTGGCTCACGTGTTCCGCCGGCCGTGACCAAGACATTCATTCCTGCAAGATCACGTGAACGCCCTGAGAGAACACCTTCAACGGCGTCGACGATGGTGTCTGGATCAGCAAGACGTCCTGCTCCGATGTCACCACCGGCGAGTCGACCTTCTTGCGGATCAACTACGACGACACCGCGAGAGCGCAAGACCTCAATGTTGTGCTGAACGGCAGGATGCTCCCACATCTCTGTGTGCATAGCCGGACAAATCACCACCGTTGCTCGCGTGGCGATCAGCGTTGCAGTAAGAAGGTCATACGACGAACCGGTCGCATATGCAGCAATGATTCGAGCAGTAGCTGGGGCCACCACGATGACATCTGCGTTTTGACCAAGGCGAGTATGCGGAATGGGAGATGCATCGTCCCACAAACTGGTGTGTACAGGCTCGGATGACAAAGCCGAGAAGGTGACAGGACCAATGAATCGATGCGCATCCTCCGTGAGGATGGTGGAAACGAATGCCCCGGCGTCAACCATGCGACGACACACTTCTACTGCCTTGTACGCAGCGATTCCACCCGAAACTCCGAGAACTACTCGGCGGTCACTAAACGCACTCATGCCAACCAAGACTTTCGAAATCGTGGGGCTGAATTGAACCGAGAATTACTCGGCGTCAGCCTCTACAACTTCTTCAGAAGCTCCAAAGATTGCGTCGGCTTCAGCTTCAAGAGCAGCCAACTCGGCCTCATCGAGGTGCTCGCGCTCTACTCGCTCGATCTTGTCGGCAGCAATTTCTTCGAATGCGATGGACAATGGCTTGCGAGCAACTGACGACACCTGAGGTGGAATCATGTGGCCAAGACCTTCGCCCAACTGATTGAAGTACGCGTTGATCTGGCGAGCACGGTACGACGCAAGGGTCACCAAGCTGAACTTCGAGTCGACGCGGTCAAGCAGACCCTCAATGTTGGGATGAATCATGGAGTCGTGTTGACGGGACATGTGGACCTCCGAAGTCGCTAGAAAGGCTATCGGCGCTGGCTGCGGGCCGCACCAATAATGGACTGAATCTCGGTCACGGCTCGGTTGAGGTCGTCATTCACCACCACAGCGTCGGCCCGTTCGGCCCCCAAACGCTCTTCTTCTTCGG
>CAYSPE010000080.1:0-7087 GCA_964432845.1 uncultured Bifidobacterium sp. | reverse complement strand
GTCCCAGTACGCGGACGGCGGCGTGATGGCGTCGAAGCCCTACGTGGCGACGGGCAAGTACATCGAACGCATGAGCGACCACTGCGCGGGGTGCCGCTTCGACCCCGGCACGAGCACGGGAGCGGAGGCGTGTCCGTTCACGACGCTGTACTGGGATTTCCTGTTACGCCACGATGCTCAATTCGTACGCAATCCTCGCATTGCAACGCAAGTTCGAGCAGCGCAGAAGTTAACGGATGCTGAACAAGTGCGAACCCGCGCAGCTGAGGTTCTGAGTGCCTTACAATCGGGCTCACTATGACCGCACAGTTCGTACGCCGCCTGAGGGCCAATGACCAGGCGGCCTGGGCAGAGCTATACGACTCTGTGGCTGGAGAACTGCGCGCATATGTGAAGCGGCTCGGAGCCACATCCCCTGATGACGTGGTGGGAGACACCATGGTGAGCCTGGTGAAGGACATGTCGAAGTTTTCGGGCACGGACGAAGAGTTGCGCCCATGGGTATTTCGCATTGCCCACAACAGGGCCGTCGACTCGTTGCGTCGGCGCGACTCACGCCCCGCCGAATCAGGTGCCAACTTTGAATCTGATGCATTTGAGCCATATGTGCCCCTCACCTCTTCCCCATCGTTGGTGGAACTTTCGGGCCTCCTCGACGGACTCACGGTGGACCAACGGGCCGCAGTATGGCTGCGCTATGTGACCAACTTGTCTCTCGAAGATACGGCCAGCATCATGGGCAAGAACAACGAGGCCGTGGCCGCCCTCACCCATCGTGCACTGCGGCAGCTCCGTCACCAGCTTTCTGAGTAAATCAGTATTTTTTCGGAAAATCTGAGTATGGGCGTCATGGATTTGGCACCCCGTGCGCTGTAGAGAGTGTGACTAACAATCAGAATCCCACCCCCGACCGAGATTCACACCTCATCAACGCCATCGCCCAAGTGGGGCACAACGAAAACATGGCTCCCGATGCACTCACACGTCAGCGTCATCTGAAGACAATGCGCTCCAGCCGACGCTCATATGGAGTTAGCCGCCTCATTGGCGCTGCAGCTGCCGTGGTGTTGATTGCCGGTGCATTCGTTACCACTCAGAGCAAAACTGAATCTCCTGCTCGCACCAAGATCGGAACATCCGCACAGGCTGAGCTTGAACCCCTGAAGGAAGTGAAAGACCTGACGGCTGTTCCGTTCAATCGCACAGAGCAATACCTCATGCTCAACGTGAAGGCCGACAAAGTAGACGCCGTCAAGCAAGAGCTCACCACTTTGTTGGGCGCAGCACCATCGGTTGTTCAAAACAACAAGTCGGGCACCACATTTGTTGTTCCCGACTCTGTGGCCAAGAAACTCTCTTCCACCAGCGGCATCACAGCAACCGTCGATTCACCTGTCAAAGCAACTGTCGATCAGTCGCCCGTGCCTTCATGGGGACTCGACCGCATTGACGCCACCGATGTTGCATTGAACAACAAGTACACCTATTTCTCCACCGGTGCCAGTTCCTATGTCTATGTCATTGACACAGGCGTCTATTCAGGTAGTGCCGACCTTGCGGGTCGCGTGACGTCGGGATACACCGCAGTTGCCGATGGCAACGGGACCGAAGACTGCAATGGCCATGGCACTCACGTTGCAGGCACCATCGCGGGCACCAATTACGGTGTCGCGAAGTCGACTCGCATTGTTGCAGTTCGCGTGCTTGATTGCGCTGGTTCTGGATACACCTCCAGCGTCATTGCAGGCATCAACTGGGTTATTCAAAGCCACCCAGGTGGAGCAGGCGTTATCAACCTCAGCCTCGGAGGCGCCGCCAACTCACAACTTGATACGGCCGTTGCCAATGCAACAGCAGCTGGCCTCACGGTCATTGTGGCTGCGGGCAACAATGGCGCAGATGCGTGCAGCTATTCCCCAGCTCGCGCACCATCAGCAATCACCATCGGCGCAACCACCAGCAGCGACACAGTGGCTTCCTATTCAAATACTGGATCATGCGTTGATCTGTATGCACCAGGCACCGGCATTACATCCGACTGGATTGGTAGCCCATCAGCCACCAACACCATCTCAGGCACTTCAATGGCCACACCACACGTTGCTGGCCTTGCCGCTCGTTTAGCTCAGGCATACCCCGGCATCAGCAATACCGAAATCGTTTCGAAACTCACGTCAAGCACTGTTGCCGCACCCGTAGCAATTTCAACATTTGCCGAGGTTGACCCCATCACCACCACCACGACTGCGGCTCCTACAACAACAGTGACACCCTCAACAACCACTGTTGACCCCGGCGTCACCACCACCACTGTCTCACCGACAACCACAGTCGCTCCTACAACTACGACCACACTTCCTAAGCGCAATGTCAAACGAGTAATGACTCCTCGTGCCTTCTTCCTCATGTACAAGGTGGTCAATGGAAGCACGGTGCTCACCGCTTCATGGTTCGACGATCGCCAGGCCGATTTGTACCGCATTGAGTGTGCGCCGAACCGCCGAGTATGGCGTGAGGAAGAAACTGATGAGACCTCGTCTGCAGAATCAGCACTCATCATCGAGCGCGCCAACGTTCGACAACTGTTGGGCGGCCGCAGCGAGGCCACCGTGGTGCTTCCACCACCACTCGACTCACATTGCTGGATGATTGCATCCATCGGATACAGCAACAGCTTCCGTAGCAACATTGCATTTGTGCCACGAGCACCAAAGTCACCTGTTGTTACTACTACAACGTTGCCTCGCGTCACTGTTCCACCAACGGTGCCGCCGATGCCAACGACAACAACCACGATCGCACCAACAACCACCACTGTTGCACCCACCACCACCGTGGCACCAGCAAAGGTAACGGCAGGTGTTGTAATCACTGCGCCAAAGGCGCCCGTGCCAGTAACTACTCCACCCAAGACAACCACCACCACAACGGTGAAGGTTCCTGTTACCACCAAGGCCCCCACAAAGAAGTAACCGAGGGTAGTCAGTCAACGGGGTTTCGCTTCGGCGAAACCCCGTTTTCTGTTTGTACGGCTACACAAGAAGCGAGCCGCCGTCACACGTGATGACTTCGCCAACGGTGAACTGGCCGGCTCGTGAGCACAAGAAAATAGTGAGGCCAGCAATATCTTCAGGCGTTCCCACTCGGCCCGATGGATTGCCCTTGCCTACTGCATCCCAGTCAGTGCCTTCCACGTCTCCACCGGTGCCCACACCAGTGGAAAGCATCCATGTGGGGAATGGCCCTGGAGCAATGGCGTTCACAATGATGTGGCGGCGTGTGAGTTTGGCAGCGAGAACCTTGGTGAGTGCGTGCACAGCAGCTTTTGAGGGACCATACGAGAAGGTCTCAAACGAAGGAGTACCGATACCGTCGATGGACCCAATGTTCACCACACGAGATGGTTCATCTTTTGTTGCCCGAGCCGTGAGCAACGGAAGCATACGCTGAGTGAGGAAAAACACGCCCTTCACATTGGTATCCATCACTTTGTCCCAGCCCACCTCAGGGAATTCCTCGATAGGTGCACCCCAGGAAACGCCGGCGTTGTTCACCAAGATGTCTACGTGCATCTCGCGACGAGTAATTTCAGCAACGAGAGCATCAATGCCATCGATCTCTGCAACGTTTGCTGGAAGCGGAATGCACTCACCGCCAAAGTTCTTCATTAAACGAGCTGCAGCCTCATTACACGCATCGGCTTTACGCGACGAGATATAGACCTTTGCACCGTTTGCAAGAAGACCGGCAGCAATCATTTCGCCAATGCCGCGCGAACCACCGGTGACCAAGGCAACTTTGCCTTGTACCGAAAAGAGCGTATTGAGCTTCATATCTGACATGGAAATCCTCCGGATGTGTGATTTGTAGCGAGATTAGGTCATCCGCCTCTACGACCTCGCACGGGGCTGACTATCGTCATTCCCAATCATTTCAGGGGGATTCATGGCTCACGACCTCATCATTCGTAACGGCTCCATTGTGGACGGAACAGGCAAAGAGGCGTACCGCGCCGATATCGCCATTGACGGCGACAAGATTGTGTTCATCGGCGATCTGTCGACTGAAACAGCCATTCGCGAAGTGGATGCAACGGGCCTCACAGTGACACCAGGTTTTATTGACCTTCACACACACCTTGATGCACAAATTGGTTGGGACCCCTACATGACCTCGAGTTCGTGGCATGGCGTCACCACCGTTCTCATGGGTAACTGCGGGGTGTCGTTCGCTCCCGTTGCGGCAGACGACAAAGTGTTCCTTGCCGAAATGATGGAGAGCGTAGAAGACATTCCACGTCAGGCAATTCTCGAAGGGCTCGACTGGAATTGGGAAACATACGGCGAGTACCTCGACTCCGTTGAAAAGCTGGCGCCAGCACTCAACGTGGTGGGCATGGTGGGTCACTGCGCCGTTCGCTACAACGTGATGGGTGAACGCGCACTGAGCGATGAACCCGCTACCGCCGATGAACTAAAGAAAATGAGTGATGTGGTGGCTGAGTCCATCGCTGGTGGAGCTGTCGGATTTTCTACTTCTCGAATCTTGCTTCACTTTGTTCCCGATGGTCGCCTGGTGCCCGGAACACTCGCACCGATCGACGAGTACCTAGCTATTGCAGACGGCATGAACGCAGCAGGTGGGGGCCTCTTTCAATCCGTGAACGACTTCGCCACCAAGGCATCACATGAATATGAATTGCTGCGCTCAATGGCTGAAGCATGTGGTGACGTGTTGTTCTCTGGCGGTGTTGGGAACGGAAACGACGGACGCACCAACGATACGTTCGCGCAATTTCTCGACACCACGCGCAGCAACGCAGGCCGCATCACTTCAGCGGGACAAGTACGCCCGTCTGGATCACTGTGTGGCCTCGCGCAAATTTCTCCGGTCAAAGGAAAAAAATGGGCCGCAGTCATGAAGTTGCCCACAATTGCCGACCGTGTTGCCGCCCTGAAAGACCCTGCCATTCGGGCTGGACTTGTACAGGAAGGCAAAGAGAAGGGCCTGTGGTACGACCCACAACACATTTATCCATTGGGCACAGCCGAGTTTCCTGACTACTCCATGGAAAATGGACAGTCGGTAGCAACACTGGCCGAAAAGGCCGGAGTGCATCCGGTGGAACTGGTGATTGACCGCCTGATTGCTAGCGACGGTAAAGAACTGTTCAACACATGGTTCTTCACTCGCAACGTGCCTGCGCTCCCCGAATTCTTGAATCTTGAACACACCTACCCCGGACTCGCAGATACCGGAGCTCACGCTGGACAAATTTGCGATGCAGACTCGAGCACTTTCTATTTGTCGCACTGGCACCGCGACAAGAAAATTGTCACCCTGCCCGCCGCCATTCGCAAACTCACCAAGCAGGCTGCTGATGTGATTGGGCTCAAGAACCGTGGCACCCTCGAGGTAGGCATGTACGCCGACATCAATGTGTTTGACACCGCAAAACTTGAGTCAATGCACCCCGAATACGTCAATGACTTTCCGAACGGAAAAGGTCGCTTGCTGGTTCGTTCACGCGGATATGCCGCCACCATCGTGAACGGAAAAGTTGTGACCGAACAGGGCAAGCACACTGGCGAACGCCCCGGCCGTGTGTTGCGTGAATTCGCGCGTTCGTAACTATTTCAATCGGCTCGTAAACGCTGTACCAGGAGGGTCTATGGCCCAATCAGGTGCCTCACCCCACGTATTTTCAAATACCAGTTCATTCATTGGCACTCGCCGTACCGGACCATGGTTTCCTGCAGGTTTCCCCAACGTGATGCTGGCTGCAATCAGAGTGCCATCGGGAATATTGAGCAACTGACGAAGTTCTGACTCCACAAAACTGTGGAAACCCGTGATGACTCCGCCGTAGCCACGTGCTCGCGCAGCTAGCAACAGATTTTGACATGCGGGAAATACGGATGCACCCTCTAATGGATTCGGTTCGCGGTAGCGCACGAGACATGCAAGCACAAGTACAGGCACGTTCTGGAAATTGTCCACATATTGCTGCATGGTTCGAGCCATACGAGATTTCGGAGAATTTTCGTCAACGCCACTTCCCTGCGCGTATCCGTCATTCTCTCGTTTGTGATTCCATACGCGTTGCGCTCCACGCGCAATCAACTGCTTTGCGTGCCGTGCTTGATCAGAATCGGCAAGGACAATAAATCGGAACGGTTGACGATTGCTTCCACTTGGCGCACGCGTGGCGGCAAAGAATATATCGCGCAACACATCGTCAGGAATCGGCTCGTCGAGATATCGGCGTATTGCGCGAGTGGTGGTGAGGCCTTCTAACAATCCCACCTGATCAGGAGAAACGGGAATGCTTTCCATCAGTGGTTGTGCACTCCTGCATCTTTTGCCCATTTCCAGTGCATGCGACCGTGGTCCGCGTTCGCAGCAATCACTCCACCCACTGTGCCGTCTCCCCACGGTGCGCCGGGCAACACTTCTTGCAATTGTTCATCGGTGAGTTCGCTGAGAAGCTGTAACGAAACGGCACGTGCGCTTTGGCCCAAAGCGATGACTTCATCGAGCGATTTTCCATGATGCTTCTGCTGCCACTCTTCCGTCATTGCATGGACCGTGGCCATGATTTGAGCCATGGTGCGAGGAGCGCCTGTTTCATCCGTGGATAGACCGACTGGATTCTTCTCTCCGGCCACATGCTTACGAATCATTGCCGCAAAGTTGCGTTCAATGAGAGCCAAGTGAGCCAAGTGGTCGAGCGCGGACCAGAAATTCGATGGGTCGTGCTCACTCGGAGTGAGGTCATCAAATAGCTGAGACTCAGTGAGAGAGGCATACGTGTCCAGAAGCCATGACCTGTCATCGTTCAGTTTCTTTTCGATTTCCCAGCGATTCATGTATCCCCCTCGGCTCTTAGGTGAACATAGCGGAACCGATACTCTCTGCTCATGGCTCAGCTTCCCGCTTACCCCGAACTTGGTTTCTACACGTTGGCGGGAGCACCGAAATCTCCTCGCGACATGTTGGGAGAACTGGCGCACGCCGAGCAGTTAGGACTTGGCGCAGCCTTTATTTCTGAGCGCTTCAACATTAAAGAAGCGGGCGCATTAACCGG